>NZ_JBLMKT010000085.1:0-20133 GCF_047779955.1 Streptomyces lothianensis
TGCGCCCGCAGCGCGGACTCCGTCCTGCCCGACAACACCCACGGCACCACACCCAGCGACACCACCGGAGCCGAAGACCCCGCCGAAACAGCAGGCGCCTCCTCCACCGGCGCCTGCTCCAGGATCACGTGCGCATTCGTACCGCTGACACCGAACGACGACACGCCCGCGCGGCGCGGCGCACCCGTCTCCGGCCAAGGGCGGTTCTCGGTGAGGAGGGAGACGTTGCCGGCGGTCCAGTCGACATGGGTGGAGGGCTGGTCGACATGGAGGGTCTGCGGAAGCACGCCGTGCTGGAGAGCGAGAACCATCTTCATGATGCCCGCGACGCCGGCGGCGGCCTGGGAGTGGCCGATGTTCGACTTGAGGGAGCCGAGCCACAACGGGCGGTCCTCGCTGCGGCCCTGCCCGTACGTCGCGAGCAGCGCCTGCGCCTCGATCGGGTCGCCGAGTGTCGTGCCCGTGCCGTGGCCCTCGACGATGTCGATATCGGCGGTCGAGAGGCCGGCGTTGTCGAGGGCCTTGAGGATGACGCGCTGCTGGGACGGACCGTTGGGGGCGGTCAGACCATTGGAGGCACCGTCCTGGTTGACCGCCGAGCCGCGCACCACCGCAAGGACCTCGTGGCCGTTGCGGCGGGCGTCGGACAGCTTCTCCAGGAGAATCATGCCGACGCCCTCGGAGAAGCCGGTGCCGTCGGCGGCGTCCGCGAACGCCTTGCAGCGGCCGTCGCGGGCGAGTCCGCGCTGGCGGCTGAAGTCGATGAACATGCCGGGGGTGGCCATGAGCGTGACGCCGCCCGCGAGGGCCATGCTCGACTCGCCGTTCCGCAGGGACTGCACGGCGAGGTGCAGGGCGACCAGGGACGACGAGCAGGCCGTGTCGACCGTCACCGCCGGGCCCTCCAGGCCCATCGTGTACGAGACGCGGCCGGAGACGACGGCGGCGGCGCCGCCGGTGCCGAGGTAGCCCTCGAGGCCGGACTGGTTGCCGACGAGGAGGAGGGGGTAGTCCTGTCCGTTCGTACCGGCGAAGACGCCGACCTGGCTGCCGCGTACCGCCTCCGGGTCGATGCCGGCGTGCTCGAACGCCTCCCAGGAGGTCTCCAGGAGGAGGCGCTGCTGCGGGTCCATGGCAAGGGCCTCGCGCGGCGAGATCCCGAAGAACCCCGGGTCGAAGTCGGCGACTTTGCCGAGGAATCCGCCGTCGGCGACGTACGAGGTGCCGGCCTGGTCGGAGTCGGTGTCGTCGATGATCGACCCGAGGTCCCAGCCTCGGTCGGTCGGGAAGGGCGCCATGGCGTCGGTGCCGTCGAAGACCATCCGCCACAGTGCGGCGGGGGTGGTCACGCCGCCGGGGAACCGGCAGCTCATGCCGACGACCGCGATCGGCTCCGTGTCGCGGGCCTCCATCTCGCGCAGCCGTTCGTGCGCCGCGTCGAGATCGGTGCTGACGCGCTTGAGGAAGTAGCGGAGCTTGTCTTCGTTCGCCACCCTGACGTCCTTTCCTTGACGTGTGCTTGCCGCGCTGGGCAGCGGTTACGAAATGCCGAACTTCTCGCCGAGCAGCTGGAACATCTCGTCGTCGGAGGCGGATCCGATCTCCGCCGCCGCGGAGGCCGGCGCGTCGCCGCGGGGTTCCTGCTGCCAGGAGGCGACGAGCGCCTTCATGCGCAGCAGGACCCGCGTGCGACCGACGTTGTCGGCGCCGACGGCTGCCATCGCGGTCTCGATCCGGTCGAGGTCCTCGAGGGCGGCCGTCGCGACGGCCTCACCGTCCTGGAGTAGCTGTTCGCGCATGAATGCCGCCAGAGTCCTGGACGTGGGGTAGTCGAACGCGGTCGTGACCGGCAGTTTCAGGCCGGTGCGGGAGGAGAGGCGGTTGCGGAGTTCGACGGCGGTGACGGAGTCGAAGCCCATCTCGCGGAACGCCTTGCGGACCGGGACGGCCTCGTTGCCGGAGAAGCCGAGGACGGCGGAGACGCACTCGCGGATCAGCTCGACGAGGATGGTCTCCTGTTCCTGCTCGGTGAGTCCGGCCAGGCGCTGGACGAGCTCGGACGGCTCGTCGCCGCTGCCGGAATCGGCCATGGCGCGGGCGATGTCGCGGACGTCGGGAACGTCTTCGAGCAGGGGGCTGTGGCGTATCGCGGTGAAGGCGACGTAGAAGCGCTCCCAGTCGATATCGGCGATGAGCAGGCTCGTCTCGTTCTGCTCCAGGGCCTGCTGGAGCGCCCCGGTGGCCAGTTCGGGCTTCATCTCGCGCAGGCCGTGGCGGCTGAGGGTGTCGCCGAAGTCGCCCTCGGCCATGCCGCCGCCGCCCCAGGCGCCCCAGGCGACCGAGGTGGCGGGCAGGCCGCGGCCCCGGCGGTGCAGGGCGAGGGCGTCGAGGACGGCGTTGCCGGGGGCGTAGTTGCCCTGGCCGGGGGTGCCGACGGTGCCGCCGAAGGACGAGAACAGCACGAACGCCTTGAGGTCGAGGTCGGCGGTCAGCTCGTGCAGGTTGTGGGCGGCGCGTGCCTTGGCGTGCAGGGCCCGGTCGATCTGGTCGAGGCCGAGGGAGTCGATGACGCTGTCGTCGAGCACGGCGGCGGTGTGGACCACGGCGGTCAGCGGCTGCTCCGCCGGTACGGAGGCGAGGAGGCCGGCCAGGGCGTCTCGGTCACCGGTGTCGCAGGCCGCGATGGTCACGCGGGCGCCGAGGGCGGTGAGTTCGTCGCGCAGGGCGTCGGCGCCGGGAGCCTGGGGGCCGCGGCGGCTGACGAGCAGCAGGTGCTCGGCGCCGCTGCCGGCGAGCCAGCGGGCGACCTGGCCGCCGAGGGCTCCCGTACCGCCGGTGATGAGGATGGTGCCCTGGGTACGCCAGGAGGTGTCGCCGGTCGCGGCCTTCAGGGGCAGGCGGCGCAGCCTGCGTACGAACGTTCCGGCGGTCCGTACGGCGATCTGGTCCTCGGGGCCGGAGTCGCCGAGGGCGGCGGCAAGCAGGGCGGAGGTGCGCTCGTCGAGGACGGGCGGCAGGTCGATGACGCCGCCCCAGCGGTCGGGGTGTTCGAGCGCGGCGACGCGGCCCATGCCCCAGACGGCGGCCTGGTACGGGGCGTCCAGCGGGTCGGCGACGTTGACGGAGACGGCGCCCCGGGTGGCGGGCCACAGGGGGGCGCGGACCCCGGCCCGGCCGAGGGCCTGGAGCAGGGTGACCGTGGCAGCGTAGCCGCGGGGGACGGCGGGGCCGTCGGGGTGCGGGGCGCCGTCCAGGGCGAGGAGGGAGAGGACGCCGGTCGGGGTGGTGGTGCCCTCGGCGGAGAGGGTGGCGAGGGTCGTGCCGATACGGGCCGCCAGGGCGTCCGGGTCGGCGGTCTCGGTCTCGGGGACGGCGAGGACGACGGGCTCGGCGCCGTGCTGGGCGAGGGCGTCGAGGACGGACGTCGTGTACGGGTCTTCGGCCAGGTTCTCGGCGACCGGCACGAGCCAGGTGCCGGTGGGGCGGCCGGTGGACGGGCGGGGGTGGACGCGCCAGGAGACCTCGTAGCGCCAGTCGTCCGTGGTGGACGTCTCGCGGAGCCGCTTCCGCCAGGCGGAGAGGAACGGCACGGTGGCGTCGAGGGCCTGCCCGGCCGCGTCGGCGTCGACGCGGAGGATGTCGGCGACGGCCTGGACGTCGGCGTGCTCGACGGCCTCCCAGAAGGCGCTGTCGGCGGCGTTCGCCTCGGGGGCGACGGCGGTGGGCGGGGTGACCTCGTCGGAGATCCAGTAGCGGGTGCCCTGGAAGGCGTAGGTGGGGAGGTCGACTCGGCGGGCTCCGGTGCCGGTGTAGACCGTCTGCCAGTCGATGCTCACGCCGTGGCAGTGCGCTTCGGCGAGGGAGGTGAGGATGCGGTCCGGGCCGCCTTCGTCGCGGCGGAGGGTGCCCAGGGTGGTGGCGGTTGCTTCGGCGTCCTCGATGGTGCCCTGCAGGCCCAGGGACAGGACCGGGTGCGGGCTGACCTCGATGAAGACGGTGTGGCCGTCGGCGAGGGCGGTGCGGGTGGCCTGTTCGAACTCGACGGTGGCACGGAGGTTGTCGTACCAGTACGTGCCGTCCATCACCGTCTCGGAGTCCAGGAGACGACCGGTCAGCGACGAGTAGAGGGCGGTGGTTGCGGGCTGCGGGGTGATCCCGGCCAGAAGCTCGGACAGCTCCTCGCGGATCTCCTCGACGTGTGCGGAGTGCGAGGCGTAGTCGACATCGACCTTGCGGGCGCGCACGCCCGCCGCGTCACACGCGGCGATCAACTCGTCCAACGCGTCGACGTCGCCCGAGACGATGGTGGAGGACGGGCCGTTGACCGCCGCGACCGAGATACGACCGTCCCAGGCCGTGATCGTGTCACGCACCCACGCAGCAGGCTGCGCGACGGACACCATCCCGCCCCGGCCCGCGAGAGCAATGATCGCGCGGGACCGCAGCGCCACCACCTTCGCCGCGTCCTCCAGCGACAGCACACCCGCCACCACAGCAGCCGCAATCTCACCCTGCGAATGCCCGATCACAGCCGCCGGTTCGACACCGTAGGAACGCCACACCTCCGCCAGCGACACCATCACGGCCCACAGCACCGGCTGGACCACATCCACCCGGTCGAAACCCGGAGCACCATCGACGCCTCGTACGGCATCGAGAAGCGACCAGTCCGTGTGCGGGGCCAGTGCTGCCGCGCACTCGGCCATGCTGGCCGCGAACACCGGAGACGAGTCGAGGAGTCCGACCGCCATCCCCGCCCACTGCGCACCCTGCCCCGGGAACACGAACACCGGACGCGTCGCGCGGCCCGCCACGCCCGACGTGACCGTGGGCGCGGGTGTGCCGGAGGCGATCGAGGCCAGGGCGGTCTCGAAGTCGGCGCGGTCGGCGGCCACGACCGCCGCGCGGTGTTCGAAGTGCGAGCGGGTCAGGGCGAGGGAGTAGCCGATGTCCGTCAGGGAAGCGGCCGAGTCCCCCCGTACATACGCAAGCAGACGCTCCGCCTGCGCAGCCAGAGCACGCTCGCTCTTCGCCGACAGCACCCACGGGACGCTCGCCACCGGAGCCGAAGGCTCGGCCGGGGCAGCGGGCTCCTGCGCCGGGGCCTGTTCCACGATGACGTGGGCGTTGGTGCCGCTGACGCCGAACGACGACACACCGGCCCGGCGCGGGGCGCCGGTCTCCGGCCAGGAGGTGAGCTCGGAGACGAGGGCGAGTTCGCCCGCGTTCCAGTCGACGTACTCGGAGGGCGTGTCGATGTGGAGGGTGGGCGGGAGCTCGCCGTGCTGGAGGGCCATCACGGTCTTGATGAGCCCGGCGGCGCCCGCGGCGGCCTGGGTGTGGCCGATGTTCGACTTGACCGAGCCGAGCCACAGCGGCCGTCCCTCGGGGCGGCTCTTGCCGTACGCGCTGAGGAGCGCCTGCGCCTCGATGGGGTCGCCGAGCTTGGTGCCGGTGCCGTGCGCCTCGACGAGGTCGATCTGGGCGGGTGACAGGCCGGCGTCGTCGAGGGCGGCGCGGATGACGCGGTGCTGGGCGGGGCCGTTGGGGGCGGTGAGGCCGTTGGAGGCGCCGTCCTGGTTGATGGCGGAGCCGCGTATGACGGCGAGGATCTTACGGCCGGCCTTCTGGGCGTCGGAGAGCCGCTCGACGAGGAACATGCCGACGCCCTCGCCCCAGCCGGTGCCGTCGGCGTCGGCGGAGAAGGCCTTGCAACGGCCGCTGGTGGACAGGCCGCGCTGGCGGCTGAACTCGGTGAACGCACCCGCGTTGGCCATGACGGTGACACCGCCGACGAGCGCCATGGAGCACTCGTTCCTGCGCAGCGACTGCGCCGCCGTGTGGAGGGCCACGAGGGAGGAGGAGCAGGCGGTGTCGATGGTGACGGCGGGGCCGTTGAGGCCGAAGGTGTAGGCGACGCGGCCGGAGGCGACGCTGATGGTGGTGCCGATGCCGAGGTAGAGCTCGGTGCCCTCCGGCGGGTTCTCGATGGCGGCGCCGTATCCCTGGAAGCTGGTGCCGATGAACACGCCGGTCCGGGTGCCCCGGAGCGTGGCCATGTCGATGCCGGCGCGTTCGACGACCTCCCATGCGGTCTCCAGGACGATCCGCTGCTGCGGGTCCATGGCGATGGCCTCGCGCGGCGAGATTCCGAAGAACTCGGCATCGAAGCGCGGGACGTCGTAGACGAAGCCGCCTTCGAGCGAGTACGACTTGTCCGGCTCGTCGTCATCCTTGAAGAACAGGCCCTCGAAGTCCCAGCCTCGGTCCTCGGGGAACGGGGAGAGGGCGTCGGTGGCGGACGAGACGACCCGCCACAGGTCCTCGGGGGTGCGGACGTCGCCGGGGAAGCGGCAGCTCATGGCCGTGATGGCGATGGGCTCGTGGGCCTTGGCCTCGGTCTCCTGGAGCTTGCCGCGGGTTTCCTGGAGGTCTGCCGTCACCCGCTTGAGGAAGTAACGCAGCTTCTGTTCGTCGGTCTTCGGTGCGTCAGTCATGGTGAGGTCGCTCCTCGAAGCGGATGTGTGCCGGTACGGTCCGGGGCCGGGGCTGGCTGGCGCAGTGGCCGGTGCGGTGGCGGTGGCCGGTGCGGTGGCCGGTGCGGTCGGTCATGCGATGCCGAACTCCCGTCCGAGGAAGTCGAAGATCTCGTCGTCGCTGGCCTCGTCGAGGTCGGTGTCGCCGAGGTCGGTGCCGTCGCCGGCACGCACCGTTTCCACCTGGGCGAGGAGTCCCTTGAGCCGGTCGCCGATCTGCGTACGGTGGCCGGTGTCGCCGATGCCCGCGAGGACGGCGGCGATCCGGTCGAGCTCGGCGAGGACCGGGGCGGCGGTGTCGGACACGGCATCCGGGACGACCTCCCCGCGCAGGTGGGCGGCGAGTTCGACAGGGTTCGGGTAGTCGAAGACGAGCGTGGCGGGCAGCCGCAGTCCGGTCACGGTGTTGAGCCGGTTGCGCAGGTCGATCGCGATCAGCGAGTCGAAGCCGAGCTTCTTGAACGCGTCGTGCGGGTCGATGGCCTCGGGTGTGGCGTGCCCGAGGACGGCCGCCGCGTGCGTGCGGACCAGGTCGAGGACCACCCGGTCGCGCTCCTCCTCGGAGAGGCCGGCGAGGCGCTGGGCGAGCGGGACGACCGGGGCGCCGCCCGCGTCCCCGGCGCGCTTGGCCTGCGCGCGGACGAGGCCGCGAAGGAGCGGCGGCAGCGCGCCGGAGGCGGCGCGGGCGCGCAGGCCCGCGAAGTCGAGGCGGATGGGCAGCAGCAGGGCGTCGGGGCGGGCGGTGGCCCGGTCGAAGAGGGCGAGGCCCTGCTCGTCGGTGAGGCCGATGACACCGGCGCCGCTCATGCGGCGGACGTCGGCCTCGTCGAGGTGACCGGTCATGCTGCTGGCCTCGGCCCAGAAGCCCCAGGCGAGGGCGGTGGCGGGCAGGCCGTGGGCGCGGCGGTGCTGGGCGAGGGCGTCCAGGAAGGCGTTGCCGGCGGCGTAGTTGCCCTGTCCGGAGCTGCCGAGGGTGCCGGCGGCGGAGGAGTACAGGACGAACGCGGCCAGGCCACGGTCCCGGGTGAGTGCGTGCAGGTTCCAGGCCGCGTCGGTCTTGGGCCGCTGGACGGCGGCGAGCCGCTCGGCGGTCAGGGAGGTGATGACACCGTCGTCGAGGACGCCGGCGGTGTGGATGACGGCGGTCAGCGGGTGCTGCTCCGGTACGGAGGCGAGGAGGGCAGCCAGGGCGTCGCGGTCGGCGGCGTCGCAGGCGACGATGTCGACGTGGGCGCCATGTGCCCGGAGGTCGGCGACGAGGGCGTCGGCGCCGGGGGCGTCCGGGCCCTGACGGCTGATCAGCAGGAGCCTGCGGGCGCCGTGTTCGGCCGCGAGGTGGCGGGCGACGTGGCCGCCGAGAACACCGGTGCCGCCGGTGACGAGGACGGTGCCGTCCGGGTCGAGGGCGAGGCCGGTGTCGTCGGCGGTGGGCGCCGCGGCGCGGGCCAGGCGCGGGGCGAGGGCGGCTCCGGCGCGCAGGGCGAGCTGGGGTTCGGTGGGAGCGGACGCCGTCGCGAGGGCTGCCGCGAGGGCATCGGGCAGGGCGGCCCAGGAGGTGTCCTGGCCGTCGGTGTCGGCGAGGACGAAACGGTCCGGGTGTTCGGACTGCGCGGACCGGACCAGACCCCACACCGGTGCGGCGGCCAGGTCGGTGACGTCCTCGCCGGGGCGGGTGGCCAGGGCGCCGACGGTGGTGAGCACAAGGCGGGTGTCGGCGAGGCGCTCGTCGGCGAGCCACTTCTGGAGGGTGTCGAGCGTGTGGAGGGTCGTGGTGTGGGCCGCCTCGGCGACACCGGTGGCCGTACCGCCGTCGCCACGGATCTCGGCGACGACGACGTCGGGCACCGGGGCGCCCGCGTCGAGGGCGCCGAGCAGCTCGGCGAGGTCGGCGTACGCGGCCGGGCGGACGCCGTGGGCGCTGTACGGGGCCTGTGCGGCGCCGAGGTGGGCCCAGGCGGCGCCGACGGCCGCCGTGGCGGCGGGGGTGGCGGCGGGGGCGATCGGGGTCCAGTCGAGGGCGAAGAGGGAGTCGTCGCCGGCGGCGCGGGTCGCGGCCTTCAGCTGCTCGGGTTCGACGGGCCGCATCGCCAGTTCGCCGATGGAGATGACGGGCGCGCCGGTGGCGTCGGCGATCTGGAAGCCGATGCCGTTGGGGCCGACCGGCAGGAGCCGGGCGCGGAGCACGGAGGCCCCGGTGGCGTGCAGGGTCACGCCACGCCAAGCGAACGGCAGTCGGGGCTTGCCCGCGTCCTCGCCTCGGCCCGTGCCGGGCTTGAAGTCGCCGAGGCCCATGGACTGCAGGGCCGAGTCGAGCAGGCCGGGGTGGAGACCGTGGTCGGCGGCCTCGGCACGGCCGTCCTGCGGCAGGGCGAGGTCGGCGTAGATGTCCTCGCCGAGCTGCCAGGCGCGGGTGATGCCCTGGAACATGGGGCCGTAGTCGAAGCCGGTCAGGGCGGCCTGCTCGTAGAAGCCCTCCACGGGAAGCTCGACGGCGCCGGCCGGCGGCCAGGCGGTGAAGTCGAAGTCCGGCACGGCCGTGCCGCCCGCGGCGCCGGTCGGGGCGAGGACGCCTGCGGCGTGCCGGGTCCAGAGCAGGCCGGTGTCGTCGGCGTCGGCGGCGGGCCGGGAGTGGACGGTGACGGTACGGCGGCCGGTCCCGTCGGGGGCACCGACCGCGACCTGAATCTGGCGGGCCTCACCGTCGACGAGGGTCAGCGGGGCCTCGATGGTGAGTTCCTCGACGGTTTCACACCCGCTGACGTGGGCGGCGTGGTTGGCCATCTCGACGAATGCGGTGCCGGGCACGATGACCGTCCCCATCACCACGTGCTCGGCCATCCACGGATGGCTGCGGGTGGAGAACCGGCCGGTGAGGACGTACCCGTCGGTATCGGCGAGCGGCACGGCAGCGGTCAGCATCGGGTGGGCGGTGGTGCCGAGTCCGGCGGAGGCCAGGTCGCCGACGCCGTCGCCCGGCATGGGCAGCCAGTAGTTCTGGTGCTGGAAGGCGTACGTGGGGAGGTCGACCCGGCGGGCTCCGGTGCCCGCGAAGACCGTCTGCCAGTCGACGCTCACGCCGTGGCAGTGCGCTTCGGCGAGGGAGGTGAGCAGCCGCTGCGGCTCGTCCTCGTCGCGGCGGAGGGTGCCCAGGGTGGTGGCGTCTGCTTCGTTGTCTTCGATGGTGCCCTGGAGGCCCAGGGCGAGGACGGGGTGGGGGCTGACTTCGATGAAGACGGTGTGGCCGTCGGCGAGGGCGGTGCGGGTGGCCTGTTCGAACTCGACGGTGGCGCGGAGGTTGTCGTACCAGTACGTGCCGTCCATCACCGTCTCGGAATCGAGGAGACGACCGGTCAGCGACGAGTAGAGGGCGGTGGTTGCGGGCTGCGGGGTGATCCCGGCCAGGAGTTCCGCCAGTTCGGTCTTGATCTCCTCGACGTGCGCGGAGTGGGAGGCGTAGTCGACGTCGACCTTGCGGGCGCGGATGTCGGTGGTCTCGCAATGCCTCACCAGCTCGTCCAGGGCGTCGACGTCGCCCGAGACGATGGTGGAGGACGGGCCGTTGACGGCCGCGACCGAGATACGGCCGTCCCAGGCCGTGATCAGCTCACGGACCGCATCGGCCGCCTGGGCGATGGAGACCATGCCGCCGCGGCCCGCGAGCGCGGTGATTGCCCGGGACCGCAGGGCCACGACCTTCGCTGCGTCCTCCAGCGACAGCACACCCGCCACCACGGCAGCGGCGATCTCACCCTGGGAGTGACCGATGACAGCGGATGGTTCGACACCGTAGGAGCGCCACACCTCGGCCAGGGACACCATCACGGCCCACAGCACCGGCTGGACCACATCCACCCGGTCGAAACCCGGGGCGCCTTCGACGCCTCGTACGGCATCAAGCAGCGACCAGTCAGGCGTATACGGGGCCAGTGCTGCCGCGCACTCGGCCATCCGGGCCGCGAACACCGGGGAGGCGTCGAGGAGTCCGACCGCCATCCCCACCCACTGCGCACCCTGCCCGGGGAAGACGAAGACCGGGCGGGTCGGTGCCGTGGTCTGACCGGTCACCGTGCCGGGAGCGGCCAGGCCCTCCGCGAGGGAGCGCAGGTCGTTCAGCAGGCTGTCGCGGTCGCCAGGGACGAGGGCGGCACGGTGGTCGAAGTGGGCGCGGCTGGTGGCCTGCGACCAGGCGATGTCCACGAGGCTGAGGTCGGGGCGGGCGGTGAGGTGGTCGGCGAGGCGGGCGGCCTGGGCGCGCAGAGCGTCCTCGGTCCGGGCCGAGAGCACGACGGGGACGCGGGAGGTTGCCGCGGCCTGGTTCAGGACCGGGTCCTTGCCAGGGGTGTCCTGCTCGGCGGTGCCCTCGGGTGCCTGCTCGGGTGCCTGCTCCAGGATGATGTGGGCGTTGGTGCCGCTGACGCCGAAGGACGATACGGCGCCTCGGCGGAGCCTGCCCGTCTCGGGCCAGGTCCGCTCCTCGGTGAGGACCTCGACCGCGCCCTCCGTCCAGTCGACGTGGGTGGTCGGCCGGTCGACGTGGAGGGTCTTTGCCAGGACGCCGTGCCGCAGCGACATGACCATCTTGATGATGCCGGCGACGCCGGCGGCGGCCTGGGAGTGGCCGATGTTCGACTTCAGGGAGCCGAGCATCAGCGGCCGGTCGGCGTCGTGTTCCTGGCCGTAGGTGGAGAGCAGTGCCTGCGCCTCGATCGGGTCGCCGAGCTTCGTGCCCGTGCCGTGGGCCTCGACGGCGTCCACGTCGGCGGGCGAGAGGCCCGCGTCCGCGAGGGCGGCGCGGATGACACGCTGCTGGGAAGGGCCGTTGGGGGCGGTCAGGCCGTTGGAGGCACCGTCCTGGTTGACAGCTGTGCCACGGACGACAGCGAGGACCTGGTGGCCGTTGCGGCGGGCGTCGGAGAGGCGCTCGACGAGGAGGACGCCGACGCCTTCGGACCAGCCGGTGCCGTCGGCGGCGTCGGCGAAGGCCTTGCAGCGCCCGTCGGCGGCGAAGCCGCCTTGGCCGCTCAGGCCGGCGAAGGCCGCCGGGGTGGCCATGACCATGACTCCTCCGGCGAGGGCCATGGAGCATTCGCCGCTGCGCAGGGCTCGTACGGCCATGTGCAGGGCGACGAGGGAGGAGGAGCAGGCGGTGTCGATGGTGACGGCGGGGCCCTCGAGACCGAAGGCGTACGAGACACGGCCGGAGACGACGCTGGCGGAGATGCCGGTCAGCAGGTAACCCTCGTTGCCCTCGGAGGCGTTGAGGAGCGCCGAGTAGTCCTGGCCGCTGGAGCCGGCGAACACGCCGACGCTGCTGCCCTTCACGGTGGCCGGGTCGATGCCGGCCCGCTCGAACGCCTCCCACGAGGTCTCCAGGAGCAGACGCTGCTGCGGGTCCATGGCGAGGGCCTCACGCGGCGAGATCCCGAAGAAGGCCGGGTCGAATCCGCCCGGGTCGGAGACGAAGCCGCCAAGCAGCTCGAAGGGGGTGCCGGGCTCGGTGCCGGGCAGGGCGTCGACGCGCCAGCCCCGGTCGGCGGGGATCGGTCCCATGGCGTCGCGGCCGTCGCGGACGAGCTGCCACAGGTCCTCGGGCGAGCGGACGTCGCCGGGGAGTCGGCAGCTCATGCCGATGATGACGATCGGGTCGTCGTCGGCCGGGACGGCCGCCCGGACGGCGGCGGTCTCGGCGGCGGCCCGGCCGCTGCCGAGGAGCTCGGCGCAGAGGTGGTCGGCGAGGACGGCCGGGGTCGGGAAGTCGAAGACGAGCGTGGCGGGCAGCCGCATCTCGGTGGCGAGGCTCAGCCGGTTGCGCATCTCGACGGCGGTCAGGGAGTCGAATCCGAGGTCGCTGAAGGCGCGTTGGGGCTGGATCTCGGTGGCGGAGCGGTAGCCGAGCACGGCGGCCGCGGCGTCGCGGACGACGTCGAGGACGAAAGCCGTACGGTCCTCCTCGGGCAGCTGCACCAGGCGCTGCACGAGAGAGGAGACGATCGCCGTGTCCGCCGTGGCGGCGGTCGGGCGGGCGGCGGCCCTGATCAGGCCGCGCAACAGCGGCGGGATCGCCTCGACGGGCGTGTCGGAGCGCGCGGGCAGGTTGATGTGGGCGGGGACGACGACCGGTTCGGGGCGGACGGTCGCCGCGTCGAACAGCGCGAGGCCGTCCTCGGCGGACATGGCGGTGACGCCGGCCCGGTCGATGCGCTGGAGGTGGGACTCGTCGAGGTTCTCGGCGAGGCCGCTGCGCTCGGCCCACAGGCCCCAGGCGAGCGCGACGGCCGGCAGGCCATGGTCCCTGCGGTGGGTGGCCAGGGCGTCGAGGAAGAGGTTGGCGGCGGCGTAGTTGCCCTGCCCGGGGCCGCCGAGGGTGGCGGCCAGCGAGGAGAAGAGCACGAACGATGCCAGGTCCAGGTCCTGGGTGAGTTCGTGCAGGTGCACGGCCGCGTCGAGCTTGGGGGTGAGCACGCTGTCGACGCGTTCGGGTGTGAGCGCGGTCAGGACGCCGTCGTCGGACAGGGCGGCGGCGTGGATGACGGAGGTGAGCGGGTGCTCGGCGGGGACGGCGGCGACGACACGGGCGAGCGCCTCGCGGTCACCGGCGTCGACGGCGGCGAAGGTGACGGTGGCGGCTCCCAGCTCCCGGAGGCGTGCGGTGAGTTCGGCCGCGCCGGGCGCGTCGCCGCCGCGCCGGCTGAGCAGCAGCAGATGGCGGGCGTCGTGGGCGCGGACGAGGTGCTCGGCGAGGAGGGTGCCGATGGTGCCGGTGGCGCCGGTGAGGAGGACGGTGCCTTCGGGGTCGAGGAGGGTGGGGGTTTCGGCTCCGGTGGCGGCTCCGGTGGCGGCTCCGGTTTCGGTGTCTGCGGTGGCCGGTTCGGCTGCGGCAGCGGTGGTTTCCTCGGCTGTGGTGGCTGTTTCCGCTCGTGGGGCGCGGGCCAGCCTCGGTACGTACAGGGCGCCGTCGCGGACTGCGAGTTGCGGTTCCGGGGTGGCGAGTGCCTGGAGGAGGGCGCGGCGGGAGGCCGGGGCGGTGTCGAGGTCGATCAGGACGAAGCGGCCCGGATTCTCGTTCTGGGCGGACCTGATGAGGCCCCAGGCGGCGGACTGGGCCGGCTCGTCGAGGATGTCGCCCTCACCGGTGCTGACGGCACCTCGGGTCACGAGGACGAGGCGGGTCTGCTCGAAGCGGTCGTCGGCCAGGAGTTCCTGGGCGAGTTCCAGGGCGCGGTGCGCGGACGCGTGCGCGGCCTCGGCGAGGGGCGTGCCGGGGCGGGTCAGCAGGGGCGCGACAAGGGTGGAGGGCAGTGGCATGCCGTCGTCGACGGCGCGGGCGAGCGCGGTGAGGCTCTCGAACCGGGCGCCGGCGGGCAGCTTGAGACCGTTGTCGCCGATGAGCGCGCAGTCGTCGGTGTCGTGGCTGCCATCGGCGGTGAGCGGGGTCCAGTCGACGCGGTAGAGCGAGTCCGGTGCGGCACCGGATTCGGCGTCGGCGAGCTGGGCGGCGGAGACCGGACGGAAGACGAGTTCCTCGACGGTGGCGACGGGCCTGCCGGTGGTGTCGGTGAGGCGGACGGTGACGCCGTCGCCGCCCGCGGTGCGCCGGAGCCTTACGCGGACGGCGGAGGCGCCGCCGGCGTGGAGGGTGACGCCGTTCCAGGAGAACGGCAGGCGGCCGCGGCCCTCGCCCATGCCGCCGTCGAGGTCGTTGAGGGCGTTGACGTGCATGGCCGTGTCGAGCAGCGCCGGGTGGAGTCCGTAGGCGCGGGCGTCGTCGGCGGCGCCGTCGGGGAGGGTGACCTCGGCGAAGAGTTCCTCGCCGAGGCGCCAGGCGGCGGTCAGTCCCTGGAAGGCGGGGCCGTAGGAATAGCTCTGGGCGGCGAGGTCCTCGTAGAAGGCGCCGAGGGCGAGCGGGGTGGCGCCGGGCGGGGGCCAGGCGGTGAGGTCGTCGGCGGCGCTGCTCGCCGCCCCCGGGGCCGGGGCGGGGGCGAGGATGCCGGTGGCGTGGCGGGTCCACGGCTCGTCCGCCTGGTCGGTGGCGGGCCGGGAGTGGACGGTGACGCCGCGCAGGCCCTGGGCGTCGGCGGGGCCGACGGACAGCTGGACGGCGACGCCGCCGTGCTCCGGCAGGACGAGCGGGGCTTCGAGGGTGAGTTCGCGTACTTCTCCGCAGCCGACGGCGTCTCCGGCGGTGACGGCGAGTTCGACGAAGGCGGTGCCGGGCAGCAGTGTCGTGCCGAGGACGACGTGGTCGGCGAGCCAGGGGTGGGTCTGTACGGACAGGCTGCCGGTGAACAGCATGCCGTCGCCCTCGGCGAGGCTCACGGCGGCGCCGAGCAGCGGGTGTTCGGCGGGGCGCTGGCCGACGGCGGTGACGTCCCCGGTCCAGCCGGTGGACGGCTTGGGCCAGTAGCGCTCGTGCTGGAACGCGTACGTGGGCAGGGTGATGGCGCGGGCGCCCGTGCCCTCGTAGAACGCGGTCCAGTCGACGGTGGTGCCGCGGACGTGGAGTTCGGCGACGGCAGCGGTCAGCGCGTCGCTCTCGGGGCGGTCCTTGCGCAGGGCGGGTACGAAGGCGGCGTCGGCGCGCACGGAGTCGGTGCCGGTCGCGGACAGGGCGCCGCCGGGGCCGATCTCCAGGTACGTGGTGACGCCGAGGGTGTCGAGGGTGTGCAGCCCGTCGGCGAAGCGGACGGCCTCGCGGACGTGCCGTACCCAGTGGGCGGGGGTGCGCAGCTCGTCGGCGGTGACGACGGATCCGGTGAGGTTGGAGACGACCGGGAGCTTCGGCTCGTGGTAGGTGAGGGTCCCGGCGACTTCGGCGAAGGCGTCGAGCATGCCGTCCATGTGGGCGGAGTGGAAGGCGTGGCTGACCTTCAGCTTCTTGGTCTTCTCGAAGCGGGCCGCGATCTCCTCGACAGCCGTCTCGTCGCCGGAGATGACGACGGAGGCCGGGCCGTTGACGGCGGCGATCGACACACCGTCCGTCAGGTGCGGGAGGATCTGCTCCTCGGTTGCCTGGACGGCGATCATGGCGCCGCCGGTGGGCAGGGCCTGCATCAGCCTGCCGCGAGCCGCGACCAGCACGGCCGCGTCCTCCAGGGACCACACACCCGCCACATACGCGGCGGCGAGTTCACCGATCGAATGCCCGAGGAGATAGTCCGGGGTGATGCCCCAGTGCTCCATCAGCCGGAACAACGCCACCTCGACCGCGAAAAGACCCGCCTGGGTGTGGACCGTCCGGTCGAGGAGGTCCGACTCGGTGTCGAAGACGACGTCCTTCAGCGGGCGGTCCAGGTGCTTGTCGAGTTCCGAGCAGACCGCGTCGAAGGCCTCCGCGTACACCGGGAACGCCTCGTACAGCCCGCGGCCCATGCCGGGGCGCTGCGAGCCCTGGCCGGAGAACAGGAAGGCGAGACCGCCGTGCCCGAGGGTGCTGCCCCGGAGCACGCCGGGGGCGGTGGCGCCGTCGGCGACGGCCCGCAGGGCGTCGAGGAGTTCGGTGCGGTCGGCGCCGAGGAGGGCGACGCGCTGGTCGAGGGCGGAGCGGGTGACGGCGGTCGACCAGGCGACGTCCAGGGCGCGGGCGGTCGGGGCCGTCTGCGGGTTCTCCAGGTGGGCGAGGAGACGCGCCGCCTGCTCGGTCACGGCCCGCTCGGTGTGGCCGGACAGCAGCCAGGGGGTTCCGGCGGGGGTACGGGGGGTGGGCGCGGCAGCCTGGCCGGATGAGTCGGACGAGTCGGATGAGTCGGATGAGTCGGACGTACCTGACTCCCCGTCGGGGCTGTTGCCGTCCGTCGCCGGGGCCTGCTCGATGATCGTGTGCGCGTTGGTGCCGCTGATGCCGAACGAGGAGATCGCGAAGCGGCGCGGCTCGTCCGTCTCGGGCCACGCACGGGCCTCGGTGAGCAGCTCGACGTCGCCCGCCGACCAGTCGACGTGGCTGGTCGGCCGGTCGACGTGGAGGGTCTGGGGCAGAACGCCGTGGCGCATCGCCATGACCATCTTGATGATCCCGGCGACGCCGGCGGCGGCCTGGGTGTGGCCGAGGTTCGACTTCAGGGATCCCAGCCACAGCGGGCGGCCCTCGGGGCGGTCCTGGCCGTACGTGGCGAGCAGGGCCTGCGCCTCGATCGGGTCGCCGAGCGTCGTGCCCGTGCCGTGCGCCTCCACGGCGTCGACCTGGGCGGCGGACAGGCCTGCGTTGGCGAGCGCCTGGCGGATCACACGGAGCTGGGACGGGCCGTTGGGGGCGGTGAGGCCGTTGGAGGCGCCGTCCTGGTTGACGGCGGAGCCGCGGAGGACGGCGAGGACCTCGTGGCCGTTGCGGCGGGCGTCGGACAGCCGCTCCAGCAGGACCAGGCCGACGCCCTCGGACCAGCCGGTGCCGTCGGCGGCGTCCGCGAACGCCTTGCAGCGGCCGTCGGACGCCAGGCCCCGCTGGCGGCTGAACTCGATGAACATGCCGGGGGCCGACATGACCGTCACACCGCCGGCGACGGCGAGGGAGCACTCGCGCTGGCGCAGCGACTGGGCCGCCAGGTGGAGGGAGACCAGCGCCGACGAGCACGCGGTGTCGACGGAGACCGCGGGGCCCTCCAGACCGAACGCGTACGAGATACGGCCCGACACGATGCTGCCGGAGGTGCCGGTGAGGTAGTAGCCCTCGACGCCCTCGGTGAACTGCAGCAGCGAGGAGTAGTCCTCGCCGGACGCGCCGGCGAACACACCGACCTGGCGGCCGCGCATGGACTGGGGCGCCATACCGGCCCGCTCGAACAGTTCCCAGGTGCTTTCGAGGAGGAGCCGCTGCTGCGGGTCCATGGCGAGCGCCTCGCGCGGGCTGATGTCGAACAGCGCCGGGTCGAAGTCACCGACGCCGTCGAGGAATCCGCCGGAGGCGGCGTACGACGAGCCCCGCTTGTCCGGGTCGGCGTCGTAGAGCCGCTCCAGGTCCCAGCCCCGGTCCTCGGGGAACGCGGAGATCGCGTCGCGTCCCTCGTCGACGAGCTGCCACAGGTCCTCGGGCGACCGCACGCCGCCGGGGAACCGGCAGGCCATCGACACGATGGCGACCGGCTCGTGCTCCCCCGCCTCCAGCTCGCGCAGCCGCTGCCGGGTCTGGTGGAGATCCGCGGTCACCCGCTTCAGGTAATCGAGGACCTTCTTGTCATCCGCCATGGCCCGCCAACCCCTCCAGGAATTCCATACGTTCGGCAATCACGCTTGCTTCGGCGATCACGCTTGCTTCGGCGATCACGCTCATGGGGGTGATCGCGCTTGCTTCGGCACTCACGCTTGCTCAGGCCTCTCCGAACTCGTCGTCGATGAAGGCCAGGACTTCTTCGGCGCTCGCGGCGTCCAGCCGGTCCGCGACCTCGCCGTCCGCCTCGGCGGACGTGTGCTCTCCGTCCAGCCGGGCCACCAGGGCCCGCAGGCGCGCGGTGATCCGCTGCTGGGCGCCCTCGTCGCCGTCGAGGCCCGCGAGACCGGCTTCCAGCCGGTCCAGGTCCGACAGCATCGCCGTCTCCGCCCCCGCGGACGTCCGCGTCGCGCCACCGAGCTCGCCGCGCATGAACTCGGCGAGGGCGGTGGGCGTGGGGTGGTCGAACACCAGGGTCACCGGGAGCCGCAGACCCGTCCGCGCGGCGAGCTGGTTGCGCAGGTTGACGGCGGTCAGCGACTCGAACCCGAGGTCGCGGAACGGGCGCTTGGCACCGATCGGCTCCGCCGATTCGTACCCGAGAACCGCCGCGGCCTCCGCCCGTACCAGCTCCAGGAGCTTCCGCTTCAGCTCGGACTCCGGCAGTCCCTCCAGGGACGCCCGGAACTCCTCGGCACCGCCGTCCGCCGCGCCGTCCCCCGCCTCGGCGGCCCGGGCGAGGAACGCGCGGACCTCGGGGACGTCGCCCAGCCAGACGGCGGGGCGGGCGGCGAGGTAGGCGGGCAGGAAGGCCGCCCAGTCGACGTCGGCGACGAGGACGGATGCGGGCGTCCCGCGGGTGGGCTGGACCTTGCCGGGAACGGCGCGGGTCAGGGCGGCGAGAGCCGCCTCGGTCGGCAGCGCCGGCAGGCCACGGCCGCGCATACGGTCCCCGAAGCCCGGGTCGTCCTGTGCCGTGCCGCCGTCGGCCCACGGCCCCCAGGCGATCGCCGTGCCCGGCAGGCCCAGCGCCGTACGGTGGGCCGCGAGCGCGTCGAGGTAGGCGTTCGCCGCAGCGTACGTGCTCTGGCCGACGCCGCCGACCGTGCCCGCGAACGCGGAGAACAGGACGAACGCGTCCAGGTCGCGGCCCTCGGTGAGCCGGTGCAGGTGGGTGGCGCCGGTCACCGGGACGCGCAGCGCCTCGGCGATCCGGTCCGGGGTCAGGGTGTCCAGGAGCCCGTCGCCCGGGACGCCCGCGGCGTGCACCACGGCCGTGACGGGCGTCCCGTCGGCGTCGAGCCGCGCGAACAGCGCTTCCAGCGCCGCCCGGTCCGTGACATCACAGGCGGCGATCGTCACACGGGCGCCGGTGGCGGTGAGTTCGTCGTGGAGGTCGGCCGCGCCCGGGGCATCCTGGCCATGGCGGCCGACGAGCACGAGGTGCTCGGCGCCCCGCTCGGCGAGCCGGCGGGCGACGTGGCCGCCGAGGGCGCCGGTGCCGCCGGTGACGAGCACGGTGCCGGACGGCCGCCACGCGTCGGCCTCGGGGCCGAGTCCGGTCCGTACGAGACGGCGGGCGAAGACCCCGGAGGGGCGTACCGCGAGCTGCTCCTCGCCCGCGAGGGCGCCGCCGAGGACCGCGCACAGCCGGGCGGTGACGTTCTCGTCCCACTCGGCAGGTTCGGCCGGCAGGTCGAGGAGACCGGCCCAGCGCTGCGGCAGCTCCAGGCCGGCGACCCGGCCCAGGCCCCAGACGGCGGCCTGCGCGGGGCTCACCAGCGGGTCGGCCGCACCGACGGAGACGGCGCCCCGGGTCAGCGCCCACAGCGGTCCCTGCACGCCCGCATCGCCCAGTGCCTGGACGAGGGCGACCGTGCCGAGGACTCCGAGCGGTGCGGTGCCGGTGCCGGTGCCGAAGTCCGTGTCGGTGTCGGCGAGGGCGAGGAGGGAGACGACGCCGTCGATGTGCGCCGGGTCCAGTTCCGCGAGCCGGGTGGCGAGGGCCTCCCGCTCGGTCACCGTGACCCGCGCGACGTCGGCGCCGCGTTCGGTCAGCGCCCGCACGAGCACGTCGGCCTGCTTGTCGTCCTCGGGGAGGCCGTCCGCTACGGCGACCAGCCAGCGCCCCGCCAGAAGCGTCGGGGTCCTGCTCTTGCCGGTGTCCGTGCGCTTCCAGGTGATGCCGTACGTCCAGGAGTCCAGGGCGGACCGCTCACGCCGTTGACGTCGCCACGTGGAGAGCGTCGGCAGCGCGGCCTTCAGGGGCTCCGCGTCGGCCCCGCCGAGCGCCTGCGTCAGCGCGTCCAGGTCCTGGCTCTCGACGGCCTCCCAGAAGGAGGCGTCCACTCCGTCGGCGGCCGCGAGCGCGGTTTCGGGGGACAGCTCGGGCCAGTAGCGGGTGTGCTGGAAGGCGTAGGTGGGGAGGGGGGTGCGGCGGGCTCCGGTGCCGGTGTAGAC
>NZ_JBLMKT010000008.1:0-18682 GCF_047779955.1 Streptomyces lothianensis
GGACCCGGACGACTCATACCCAACTAACGACGAATCTCCGACTCAGGTCACTAGGGCCTTTCGTTTGGATCGTGAAGACAGTGGAACGATGTCAGCCATGGTCTCTGAAGAACCGCTCTCCAGCGCGCCAAGCGACGCCGCTGGCGCCCTCATCGCATGCCCCTGCTGTTTCCAGCGGACCCTGGAGGAGCGGTCCAATTTTGAGATCTGTCCGGAGTGCGGCTGGGAGGACGACGGGCAGGATGACGCGGACGCGCACATCGTGCGGGGTGGGCCCAACGGCATGCTGAGCCTGACGCAGGCACGGCTGGACTATCTGGAGTCAGCAGCCGAGAGACGCGGCGAGTCCACGGCGCGTGGCGGAGAAGGGCTGTGGATGTCGGAAGTACGGCGTCAGATGCCAGACGAGGCTGAATAGGGCCGCGTCCGGGAACGATGCACCTCGTTGTCAGATCATGTCCTTGACCGATGCGCAGTGGGCGCGGATCGAGCCGTTGCTTCCGGACCGCACGCCGAAGCGGGGTGGCCGTTGGCGTGACCATCGTGAGGTGATCGACGCGGTCGCCTACAAGTTCCAGACCGGAACGCAGTGGGTCCACCTGCCGGAGAGGTATGGCAATTGGCAGGGTGTCTACAACCGGCTGCGGATGTGGGCCGTCGACGGCACCTGGGAGCGGGTCTTCATCGCCCTGCTGGCACAGGCCGACGCGGATGAGGAACTCGACTGGGCCGTGTCGGTGGACTCCACGATCGTGCGGGCCCACCAGCACGCGGCCGGAGCCCGCAAAAAGGGGCCCCGGTCGGCGAACCCGACGACCATGCCATCGGCCGCTCCTGCGGCGGACTGACCACGAAAATCCACCTCGCCGCCGATGCCCGCTGTCGGCCTCTGGCGTTCGTTCTCACCGCGGGCCAGGCCGGTGACGCACCTGCTTTCACCGAGGTCATGGCCCGCCTGCGCGTTCCCCGTCGGCGAGGACGGCCCCGCACCAGGCCAGACCTGGTCCTGGCCGACAAGTCGTACTCCTCCCGCGCGATCCGCGAGCACCTCCGCAGGCGCGGCGTCCGGGCAGTGATCCCCGTCCCCGCGGACCAGCGCGGACACTGGCTCCGTCGGGGCAGCCGCGGCGGCAGGCCACCGGCCTTCGACCGAGAGACCTACGAGCGGCGCAACACCGTCGAGCGGTGCATCAACCGCCTGAAACAATGGCGAGGGATCGCCACCCGCTACGAGAAGACGGCCACCATCTACCTGGCCGGACTCCACATCGCGGGCATCTTCCTCTGGTCCACCCACTGATCCAAACGAAACGCCCTAACTCCCTGCGGGCATCACGTCGCCTCGATGAATCGGGCGACGCTCGCCGCCGACGACAGGTCTCCTGAGTCCTGACCGCGAGCATGGCGAAGCGCCTGTACCCGCGGACGCCCTGCTCGGGGTGGTCCGGCTCCTCACGGTCAGGGCGTGCGTCATCTGCCTCCCGGTCCGGCGGGATGTGCCTCGTCCGAGGCCCCGTCGGGCGGCGGGCTCAGGAGGCGGCGAGCGGGGCTCCTGGGCCGTTCCCCCGGCTGAGTCCCGATCCGCAGACCAGGGCCCCGACAGACCCGCGGGGCGGAGAGCGGTGCGTGTGGTCGGAGGTGTCGCTCTGATGGCGTATAGTTGATTTCACCGACGCGGGGTGGAGCAGCTCGGTAGCTCGCTGGGCTCATAACCCAGAGGTCGCAGGTTCAAATCCTGTCCCCGCTACGAGAACGAAGGCCCGGTACGTGAAAGCGTGCCGGGCCTTCGGCATGTCCGGCCCCGTGTGAGGAGTCCGAAATGCGCGCCGGGGTACGTGTAGGGGCTGCGGCAGGGCGCCCGCGGCGCCCACGTCCCTCTCCTCGCGCGGTGCCCACGCCCCCCTCCTCGGCGTCACCCATGGTGACCAACGGGGAGCCCTCCGCATAACAATTGACGAAACGTCAGAAAATCGGCGGGCGTGAGCCCCTTCAACTTGCCTGGAATCTCGCCCGTTTTGGGGCCATGTTGCCCGATAAGTCCAGGCCAAAGCCGCTAACGATCTGTCGGAACGGCTTGGAATCCCGGGCCCGCTTCTATTAACGTTCGATAACGCAGCGCGGTCGTCCCAGCCGTCACAAGAGATGGCTCCGTGCTCACGCGCTTAATCCCGCAAGGGAGCCGGGGAACCACCATCTTGGGGTGAATCGGGCAGGCGGCACCTCTTCCAGGGGTGTACGCAAGGTGTCAACGCCCGTAGGAAACCTTCCTGTTCCGAACCCGTCAGCTAACCCGGTAGGCGAGAAGGAAGGAAAGGAGTCCGCCCCCGTGGCGACCCCCGCAGGCCGTGGCAGCACCTCCGAGTCCCCGTATTTCGCGGACGGGACCCAGGAGTTCAGGTTCGAGGACCAGCCTTTCGAGGAGTGGAACCCGACCGAGGAGTCCATCCGTCCGGTACGCGGCCGGCACCGCGTCGCCAAGCAGCGCGGCGGACTCGCCCGCAGCTCCACCGTGCTCGGCGTCGGCGTCATCGCCGCCGTGGGCGCGGGCGGTATCGCGAGCGCGAAGGACAGGCCGCCGGTACCGATCTCCATGCCGGACCTCGGTGAGCAGGCCAAGAAGCTCCCCGTCGTCGGCGACCTGATAGCCGACGACGCCGCATCCGAGGCCCCCGAGCAGGCCACCGTCGCCCAGGCCGCCGGGGCCACTCAGCCCCTGGCCGTCGACGGCTCCGGCTCGCAGGACGAGGCCGCCACCGACGCCGGTGAGGCCCTGCGCGCCCGCATCCTGGAGCAGGCACAGAACCAGGAGAACGAGGCGGAGGCCGCCGAGCAGGCCGCCGCAGAGCAGGCAGCGGCAGAGAAGGCCGCGAAGGAAGCGGCCGAGCAGAAGGAAGCCGCCGAGAAGGAAGCGGCGGAGGTCAAGCGCAAGGCGGAGGAGGAGGCCAGGCGCAAGGCCGAGGCGGAGCGCCTCGCCAAGCTCGCCGCGAGCTACTCGCTCCCCACCTCCTCGTACACGATCACCTCGACCTTCGGGCAGGCCGGCTCGATGTGGGCCTCCGGCTCGCACACGGGCCTGGACTTCGCCGCCCCGAGCGGCACCCCGATCAAGTCCGTGCACACGGGCACCGTCAAGGAGGCCGGCTGGTCCGGCTCGTACGGCTACCGCACCGTCGTCGAGCTCGAGGACGGTACGGAGCTGGCGTACAACCACCAGTCGTCCATCGGTGTCAGCGTCGGCCAGAAGGTCACGACCGGCGATGTCATCGGCCGCGTGGGCTCCACCGGCAACTCCACCGGTCCGCACCTGCACTTCGAGGTCGAGACCGCGGGCGGCTCGCTCATCGACCCGATGGCCTGGCTGCAGAGCAAGGGCCTCAACCCCTGATCAGGCCCGCAGCGCGCACGCTCTGATCACTCCCGAACCCCGGCAGTCCTGACGGCAACCCCCCGACGTCAGGGCTGCCGGTTTTGGCATGTGCAGGTGCATGTGTATGGGCATGTGCATGGGCGGGTGTGGGAGTGCTCTCGGTTACGTGTGCAGGCCCCGGTAGCCCGCGGGTGGCGCGTACGGCGGCGGGGCATGCGGGCTCGGGGCCTGCGGGTGCGGGGTCTGCGGGTTCGGCGCGTACGGTCCCGGGGCGTGCGAGCCGCCCGGGGCCGTCGGCCCGCCGGGCCCCGGCTGGACCGGGATGCGCGGCGGGTACGGAATGGCCGAGGTGTGCGGCGGGGGCTGCATGCCCGGTGCGTACGGCATGGGACGCATCGGCGGCAGGTACGGGGCCGGGGCGAGGACCGGGCCGTACGGGTTGGCCCAGGGCGTGGGCGGCTGCGGGAAAGCCGGTGCCGTGACGCGGGCCGCGTGGTCGAGGGCCGGGCGCGCCACCTCACGCCGGTACCAGAGCGCCTGCAGCAGCTCCGCCTCCCGTGCGACGAAATCGGCGCCCGCACGGCCGCTTCGGCCCCGGTGCCGCAGGAAGGCCAGGGCGGTGGCGAGCGAGATGTACTCGCGGACCGCACGCGCCGCCTCCGGCCCGCCGGCCTTGCCGTAGCTCTGCTTCGGGAACCTGCGCGCCTGGCGGCGGGCGCGCAGCGTGCCGAGTACGTACGGCTCGGGGACGGTGAGCCAGCCGGCCGCGACGTAGGCGGGCAGCTCCTCGCGTACGGTGCGCAGCTCGCGCTGGCGGCTGTGGATCGTCAGCCAGGTCAGCAGGCCGAACGCGGGAACCATGAAGCCGAGGTAGACGGCGAAGAAGCCGAGGCCGCCGAAGACGGCGGAACCGTTCCAGGCGGCGTGCATGCCCATCGCGAGCAGCAGCCCGCCGAGCGGGAACAGGACACGGCGTACGCGCTGGCGGTCGGCGGCGAGGGCGGCGAAGCCGAAACCGATGCCGGTCAGGACCGTGAACAGCGGGTGGGCGAAGGGCGACATCACGATGCGGACGAAGAAGGTCGCCGTGGTGACGGAGGCGAAGCCGATACCGGTGGTGCCGTAGGTCTCGTCGGTGCCGTAGGCGTTGCCGAGATAGAGGATGTTCTCGGTGAAGGCGAAGCCGGTGGCGGTGATGCCGGCGACCACCACGCCGTCGACGAGCCCCTTGAAATCGCGCCTGCGGAACAGGAAGAGCAGCAGGATCGCCGCCGCCTTGACCGTCTCCTCGACGACCGGGGCGACCACGGTGGCGCCGAGGGTGTCGGCGCTCGACGGGTCGGCGGTACGGGTGGCTATCCAGTGGGTCGCGAAGGAGTTCGCGATGATCGCTATCAGGGCCGAGGCGCAGGCACCCCAGGCGAAGGCGAAGAGGAGGTTCCGCCAGGGGGCCGGTTCGACCCGGCCCAGCCAGCGGAAGGCGGCTATCAGGAGCGGTACGGGGAACACCGCGAGGCCCAGGCCGACGAGGAAGCCCTCGGTGCCGGTCTCCTTGCGGACCAGTTCGAGGATCACCAGGCCGGACAGGGCGAGCAGGGTGATCAGCGCGCCCGCCTTCACAGCGCGGCGCTGCCACCAGTGCGCGGGCCCGATGAGACCTGCCGTCGGGTTGGGCGGTGCGTGCGGAGGCTGAGGCGGAGCGTTCACCCCCTGACCCTAACGATCGTGCAGGGGCGGACGCGACGGATTCTTTTCCGTGGAGCCGTTTTCCGTGGAGCCGCCGTCCGCGGAGCCGCGTTCCGTGGAGCCGCTGTCCGCGAAGCGGCCTTCCGTGGAGCGCCGCCTCCTGCGGGAGCTATCTCCGCAGGAAGATCAGGTCGTGGACCACATGGTCCTTGTCGAGGCCCTTGCCCTCGAAGCGGGTCAGCGGGCGGAATGCGGGGCGTGGGGTGTAGCCGCCGTCGGGCTGCGAGTTCGTGAAGTCCGGGTGGGCTTCGAGGACCTCCAGCATCTGCTCCGCGTAGTCCACCCAGTCCGTGGCGCAGTGGATGAAGGCGCCCGGCCTCAGGCGGGAGGCGGCGAGGGTGAGGAACTCCGGCTGGATGATGCGGCGCTTGTGGTGGCGCTTCTTCGGCCACGGGTCCGGGAAGTACACGCGCAGGCCGTCGAGGGAATCGGGGCGGAGCATCTCGGTGAGCAGGATGACCGCGTCGCCGTTGGCCACGCGGACGTTGTCGAGTCCGCCTGCCTCCGCGAGACCGAGGAGGTTGCCCTGGCCGGGGGTGTGGACGTCCACGGCGAGGATGCCGGTGTCCGGGTCGTCCGCGGCCATCTGGGCGGTGGCCTCGCCCATGCCGAAACCGATCTCCAGGACGGCCGGGCGGCCCCCGAACATCTCGTTCAGATCGAGGCGCTGCCTGCCGTCGATCTCGATGCCCCACTTCGGCCACAGCCGACGCAGGGCCTCGCCCTGGCTGGTGGTGACGCGGCTGCGGCGGGGCTGGAAGCTGCGGATCCTGCGGTCGAAGTGCGAGCCGGCCGGATCCGGGCTCGGGCCCTCGCCCTCGGCGAAGCGCCGGTTCTTCTCCGCGCGTGCGGCGGAGGCGGCGGCGCGGGTTTCGTCGTCGTACGGGTCGGGCGCGGGGGTTCTGGTTTCCTCGGACACAGTGAGGTGATTCTACGGAGGGTCGGGTGCGGGTGCGTCCGGGCTGGTCCTGGCTGGGCCTGGCTGGGCTGAGCTGGGCCCACGCCTTCAAGCGCCGGACGGGCCGAGGCCGGCCAGAACCCGACGTGCCACCTCCCGCCCGATCGGCAACGAAGCCGTCGCCGCAGGGGACGGTGCGTTCAGGACGTGGACCGTGCGGGGGCCTTCCACGAAGAGGAAGTCGTCCGCCAGCGTGCCGTCGCGCAGGACCGCCTGGGCGCGGACGCCCGCCGCCGCCGGGCGGAGATCGGCGGCCGTCACGGCGGGGAGCAGGCGGCGCACCGCCCGCGTGAAGGCCGGTTTCGAGAGCGAGCGGTGGAGTTCCCCGGCGCCGTAGCGCCAGTGGGCCCGGGCGATCTGCCAGGAGCCCGGCCAGGCAAGCGTCGCGGCCAGCTCGCGCGGGCGGATCACCGACCAGCCGTAGCCCTCCCGCGCGAGCGCCGGGACGGCGTTGGGTCCGACGTGCACCCCGCCGTCGATCCCGCGCGTCAGGTGCACCCCGAGGAACGGGAACGCGGGATCCGGCACCGGGTACACGAGCCCGCGCACCAGCTCGGGCCGGGCCAGGTCGTAGTACTCGCCGCGGAACGGCACGATCCGCATGCCGGGATCGTCCCCCGCGAGCCGCGCGATCTCGTCGCAGTGCAGCCCGGCGCAGTTCACCAGAGCCCGCCCGCGTACGACCGTCCCGTCCGCCGTCCGTACGGCCACACCCCGGTCGGCCCGCCGGTCCACCCGGGTGACCTCGGCCCCGTAACGGATCTCGGCGCCCGCGTCCCGTACGAGCGAGGCCAGCTGCCCGGCCACCGCGCCGAAATCGCAGATCCCGGTCGTGGCCACATGGATGCCGGCGAGCCCGCGAACCTCCGGTTCGAACTCGGTGATCTGGCTGGGGCCCAGCTCCCGCACCGGAATCCCGTTCTCCCGGCCGCGCTGCACCAGCGCGTGCAGCCGCGGCAGCTCCTCGCGCTCGGTGGCGACGATCAGCTTGCCGCCGACGGCGTGCGGGATGCCGTGCTCGGTGCAGAACTTCACCATCTCGGCCGCGCCCTCGACGGCGAACCGCGCCTTGAGCGAGCCGGGGCGGTAGTAGATCCCGCTGTGGATCACGCCGCTGTTGCGGCCCGTCTGGTGCCGCGCCGGGCCCGGTTCCTTCTCCAGGACCATGACCCGTATCCCCGGCCGCGCGCGCGTCAGCGCATACGCCGTCGACAGACCGACGATGCCCCCGCCGACGACGAGCACCTCACAGTCGTACGCCACCGGAGCACCGCCCGCCGACGCGCTCTCCCCTGGGCCGCGCACAGCCACGCACCTCACCTCCCGAGTCCCACCCCGATAGTGCACTGCGCCACTGACAACGCGTTCAAACCCGTGATCCGGCTCACGCCCGCGCCGCCGCCCCCCCCCAAAGCCGACCGGACGCCCCTTCCGAGCCGACCGGCAGCCTCCCCCCGAGCCGACCGGCAGCCTCTCCGAGCCGACCGGCCGCCCCCCTCACCTACGCCGGAGCCATCAGCAACGGCCGAGCCCGTTCCCGCAGCTCGATCACCCGTGGCTCGTTCCCGTGTGCTTCGAGCCGGTGCAGCAGGTCCCGTACGTACTCCGTCGTGCGGGCGGACGAGATGCGTCCCGCGACCTCCACGGCCCGCAGCCCCTGCGCGCAGCACGCGTCCAGATTGCCCGATTCCAGCTCGGCGACCGCGCTCACCACCAGGCGAAGACCGTGCGAGCGGACGAATTCCTCGGTCGGTTTCGACAGCGCCTGTTCGGTGAAGCGCCGCACCTGCCGGGGTGCCTTGAGGTCCCGGTAGCACTCGGCGGCATCGGCGGCGAACCGGTCGTAGGAGTAGAAGCCGAGCCAGGACGGGTCGTGATCGCCCTCGCGCGAGCGCTCGAGCCAGCCTTCGGCGGACTTCAGGGCGCCGCCCGCGGCGGAGGCGTCCCCGGCGCGGGCCTGGGCGCGTGCCTCGACGAGGTGGAAGAAGCTCATGGTGCGGGCGGTGGCCAGGCCCCGGTTGCGTTCGAGCGCGGCCTGCGCGAGGTCGACGCCCTCGTCGCCGAAGCCGCGGTAGGTGGCCTGCAGGGACATGGAGGCGAGCACATAGCCGCCGAGCGGCACGTCGGCGGCGGCGCGCGCGAGGCGCAGCGCCTGGATGTAGTAGCGCTGGGCGGCCTCCTGCTGGCCGGTGTCGAAGGCCATCCAGCCCGCGAGACGGGTCAGCTCGGCCGTCGCGCCGAACAGTGCGCGCCCCACTTCGTCCGAGTACGTCCCGAGCAGCAGCGGCGCGGCCTCCACCCGCAAGCACTCCGGCACCATCGACGAACGCCAGTCGCCGCCCCCGTACTTGGAGTCCCAGCGG
The DNA here is from genome assembly GCF_047779955.1 of Streptomyces lothianensis. NCBI lineage: Bacteria > Bacillati > Actinomycetota > Actinomycetes > Kitasatosporales > Streptomycetaceae > Streptomyces > Streptomyces lothianensis. The sequence goes on from NZ_JBLMKT010000008.1 coordinate 8,435, forward strand.
CGCGCGTCGTGCGCGGCCTCGCGCAGCTTCACCACGTCGCTGTGGCCGACACGCAGCGGCTTCTCGCCGGCCGGCGCGGACTCCGCGACCTGCCGGGCGGCCTGTTCGGCCGTGCGCTCCACGGAACTGTCGGCGGGCGTTATCAGCCACCGGGACGCGGGAGTTGCGTAGGCGCTGACGGCGAAGGAGCCGGCGAGCGACTGCCATATCCCGCCGCTCGCGCCTCTGCGGCCGACGAGGTCGAGCCGGTACAGCTCGGTGGCCGATTTCACCGCCGCGCCGATGTCGCGCGGGAAGGAGAGGCCCACTTCGGGGGCGGGGTCGGCGTCCGCGAGGCCGATCTCGTGCAGCGGGACCGGGCGGCCGAGTTTCTGGCCGATGGCCGCGGCGATCAGGTGCGGCGCCGCGCCCTGCGGAACCATGCCCTTGGAGACCCAGCGGGCCACCGAGGTCTTGTCGTAACGAAGGGTCAGACCCCGTTGTGAACCGAGGTCGTTGACCCGGCGGGCCAGGCCCGCATTGCTGATTCCCGCGAGGGCGAGAACGGTGCCGAGTTTCTCGTTCGGCCCGCGTTGCTCCCTGGACATGCGCACCCCTCGACCGACACAGACGGCTGCCGGGGGTACTGGCATACCCGCTCGGCATTCGTAAACCCAGCGTAGTTCCCCGGATTCCAAGCGTTAAGGGGCGGTGTTCCGGATGGCGAGAAACCTGTCTGTACAGAAGTGCGGGTCTTCTGCGGTGTGCTCCCGGCGTGTGGCCGTGCGCCCGTCCGTGCGCTCTTCACCGGCGGAAGGGGGAGCGCTTCCATGGCGATGCGTGGGTCGGCCCGCCATGCGCTGGCAATGGTGGGCTGGGGGACGCCGCCGCCTACATCCCCGCGGGCGGCGGACCGGTCCGGGAGGCCGCGTGTGCCTCCCGGATCGCGCGCGGTTCCCGCGCGGTTCCGTCCTGCACCGAACGCGCGCGAAATGGCCGAATCCGGCCACTGGTCGAGACGCCGTACGGGGCCCCGCGAGGCAGCCGTACGACCACCCGGCACGACCCGCGGTCGCGGCACGACCTGCGGCACGACCTGCGGCACGACCCGCGGTACGGCATCGCCGTACGAGCCGATGAGTCGTACGGGAGCACGGCGGCGCGAACCGGCGCGCCCGCCTCCCCTTCCTTCGCGCCTCCTTCGCGACTCCTTCATGGCAGCATGGTCCCAACTGGCCCGGACGCACCAGTTCTTGGCCGGTCGGCCCTGTTGTCCACAGGCTGTGGAGGCGCGATGCGGTGGTTGGTGGGGTGGAGCAGTACCACTGCGAAGGCGTCCGGGCCGCTGGGCGCGGGCAGCGAGAGCGGCGAGACCGTGCACCCTGTGGGATCCCAGCTCCTGTGGGGCGACCCGGACCCGCTGTGGGCGGTGGGGGACTGGCGCCCCGACGAGGTGCGTGTGGTCAGGGCCGACGAACGGACCCGTATCGCCGTCCTCGGCACCTGCGCGGCCAGCGACGAACAACTGCGCGTCGGCCTGTTCGCGGCGCGCGGCGGCGCACTGCGGCATCTGACCGCATGGCCCGGCAGTTACACGGCGGTCGTCCAGGTCGGCCGCCGCATCACCATCACCGGTGATCTCGCGGGCGCACGGCCGGTGTTCCACACGCCCTGGGCCTCCGGCACCGCGTACGCCACCGCCGCCCTGCCGCTCGCCGACCTCATCGAGGCGCACCTCGACATCGGCCACCTCGCGGCGCTGCTCGCCTGCCCCGACGTGCCCGAGGCGCTCCAGGACTCCACCCCCTACCAGGGCGTACGGCGCATCCCGCCCGGCCATGCGCTGATCCTGCGCGACGGCGCACGCGAGATCGCCGGATACGAGACGGTCGCCTCGCTCGCCGTCGCCGCCCCCGAACAGGACGCGCGCCGCGCGGTGGACGGCGTACGGGAAACCCTGGTCGAGGCGGTACGGGCCCGGCTGTCCGCGCCCCGCCACGTACCCGACATCGACCCCGGGCCCGTCCCCGGCATGGGGCCCCACGAACGCCGCGCCGCCCGGATGCCCGTGCCCGGCATCGGCGCCGACCTGTCCGGCGGCCCCGCCTCCGGCACCCTCGCGCTGCTCGCCGCCGGGCTGCCCGGCATCCCCGGCACGGTGCTCGGGCACGGCACCGGCGCGGGCGAGCGGCTGCTCGCGGTTACCTTCAACGACCTGACGGACCGCCAGGAGGAGGAACTCGGCCGCGCGGGCGCCCTCGCCACCAACCCGCGCCTGCACCACCTCGTCGTCCCCGCCACCGAAGAAGCCCTGCCCTATGCCGACCTGGCCGGACCGCTCACCGACGAACCGGCGCCGTCCCTGGTCACGGCCGCCCGCCACCGCCTGCGCCTGGCCTCGGGCAGCGCCGACCACCTCACCGGGTACGGCGCCCGCCAGGTCCTCGACGCCCACCCGGCCCGCCTCGCCGACCTTCTGATGGACCGTCGCCGACGCCATCTCGTACGTCCCGTCGCCGCGTTGGCGCGCACCGAGGGCTCGATGAGCTCGGTGCTCGTCCCCGCCAAGGTGTACGGGGCCGCCCGTCGGCTCGCCCGTACCTCGTACCGCTTGGGCCTGGAGGAGGCGGCGCTGCGGCTGCGCTCCGGCATCGTGGACGAGCCCGGGGGGCCCGTCGGGGCCTCGCTCGCCGCGCTGACCTGGGTGCGGCCCGGTCCGGCCGCACGCTTTCTGACCGGGGAGGCGCTCGCTGAAGTATCGGTTCGCCTGGAGCGCTCGGCGACCCGCCCCGTCACCGGCCCCGGCCGGCACCCGGGCGAACTGCGGGCCCGCGCCGCCCTCGCGCGGCAGGCCGCGGACCTGCGCATCCTCGAACAGGCCGCGGAGGTCCGCTTCCAGCGGCTGCACGCGCCCTTCCTCGACAACGAGGTCGTACGGGCCTGCCGGGCCCTGCCGGACTCCCTGCGCATCCAGCCCGGCGCACGCGCGGCCGTCCTGCGCACCGTCCTCGAAGCCACCGGCGTCACGGACCTCCCGACCGGCTGGGGCGCGCCCTCCCACGCGAGCTCCGCGACGGCGCAGAAGCTCGGGCTGCGCGCCGCGGTCGAGCCGCTGATGGACCTCTTCGCGGCTCCGCTGCTCGCGCAGGCGGGCCTTGTGGAGGCCCGCGTCGTCCGCAAGGCGCTGCGCGCGGCGGCCCAGGGCGGGAACGTCCCGCCGGACGGCCTCGCCGACCTCATCTCCACGGAACTGTGGCTGCAACGGCTGCTCGCCCGCCGCGGCACCTGCTGGACGGGCACCCCGGCCCGCACCCGCGCGGTCCCGACGGGCATCAGGCCACAGCGCGGCGAACTCGGCAGGCCCGCAAGCCCTTCGGGGGTCTGAGGACGAGCGCGTTCAGGGCGACGGGGGCCGGGGCGGGCCCTGGTCAGCCCCCGGTCAGCCTCAGCGGCGGCTTCGCCACCGCTGGACCCGCACAAAGGCCAGGCTCAGGAGAAACCCGGCCACGTTCAGGATCACGAACGCCACGACGATCTGAATCGCGATATCCATGCGCACCCCCGGAGCGAGAGTACTGGGCGTACGGCTGCCGGGGAGGGGGCTCGGCGTACTCGGCCCGCGGGCCCGGCGTACCAGGACCGCAGCGCCCCGGCGTACCGGGCCCGCGGAAAACCCCCGTGCCCTCCCGCCCCGTCTGTTGCTACCGTGCGGCCATGGAGATCACCCGCACGCAGACCCACACCGCAACCGCGCGAGCGCCCCGCTCGCCGGTTGCCGCCGCCTGATCTTCCTCAGCTCCCACCCCGCCGGCGACCGGAAACGGATCGTCGGCTTTGTCGTGCCGTACGTGCTGTACGCGAAGACGCCCGCGGTCCTTTCCGGTCACCCGGCCCACCCCGGAAAGGCCCAGCCATGCGTACCCAGACCCGCACCCAGACCCGCACCCAGCCCCAGCCCCAGACCCACACCCCGCCCACCACCGAGCAGGTCGTCGACACCTTCACCCGCTTCTTCCAGGAGCGCGGCCACCGCCCGGTCACCGGCAGCACCCTGCTGCCCCCGCCCGGCGATCAGGTCCTGTTCACGACCTCGGGCATGCATCCCCTCACCCCGTACCTCGAAGGTGAACCGCACCCGCTCGGCCGCCGGCTCACCAACGTCCAGCGCTGCCTGCGCACCACCGACCTCGACGAGGTCGGCGACTCCACCCATCTCACCGTCTTCCAGATGCTCGGCTCCTGGTCGCTGGGCGACTACGACGGCCCGCAGAGCCTGCGCTGGGGATACGAGCTGCTGCACGAGGGCTTCGGCATCCCGCGCGACCGCTTCCACGTCACCGTCTTCGGCGGCGACGAGCAGGTGGGACGCGGCCAGGTCGGCCTCGACCACGAATCCCTCGATACGTGGCGGGAACTCGGCCTCCCCGTGGAGCTCACCGAGGGCGAGGAGAACTGGTGGTCCAACGGCCCGACCGGCCCCTGCGGACCGGACTCGGAGATGTTCGTCTGGACCGGCGGCGACGACACCCCGCCCCAGGGCACCCCGACCACCGACGACCGCTGGGTCGAGGTCTGGAACCACGTGACGATGCGCTACCGGCGCCACGGGGACGGCGGCCTCACCCCGCTCGACCAGCAGAACATCGACACCGGGATGGGCCTCGAACGCCTCGTCATGTTCCTGCAGGGCGTCGACTCGGTCCACGGGACCGACCTCTTCGAGCCCTGGCGCCGCCTCGTCCCCGGCCTGTGGAACCTGGACGACGAGCACAGCCTCCGCCTCGTCACCGACCACCTGCGCTCACTGATCGTGACCCACGGCGACGGCGTCCGCCCCTCCCACACCGGCCGCGGCTACGTCCCGCGCCGCCTGATCCGCCGCACCCTCACCACGCTCTGGCGCGAGGACCCCGAGCGCAGCCTCGGCGACCTGCCGCGCGAACTCGTGGAACACACCCAGTCCCACTTCCGCCTGCCGCCCGAGCCCGGCCCCGTACTCACGATGCTGTACGAGGAGGAGTCCCGTTACCGCCGCCTCCTGGACCGCGGCCGCACCGTCCTCTCCCGCTACCGGGACCGGCCCCTGACGGAGGACGACTACCACTACCTGCACGACACCCACGGCCTGCCGCGGGACCTCGTCCAGGGGCTCCTGGACGAGGACTAGAGGAGAGGACTGGAGGGGAACTGGAGAGGAGGGCTGGGGGAGGACCACAGGGCCGGAGGATCAGGGCCGGAGGACCACAAGGCCGGAGGACCACAGGGCCGGTAGGACCCACTGGGCCGCAGTGCCGAAAGGCCCGTCAGCGGCAGCTGATCCGCGACTGGGCCCAGTCCGCCAGCGCCACCGAGTCGAAGGCGGATCCGGAGTCCGGCTCCACCACGAGCCGCAACGTCTTCCGGCCCGTCAGGTCCACGTGCACGGGCACCGCGGGATCACCGCCGCGCACCACGCCGGACCGCCACAGCCGCTCCCCGTCCGCGTACACGGAGAACCGCACCGCACCGAGCCCCATGGTGAGGTCGTCCACGCCGGCATACGCGTCGTAGGCCGTGCACTCGCGGTTGAGGTCGATCACGACCGAGGAGTACGCGTGCACCGTCACACCGTGCGAATAGCGCTGGCCTGCGATGCCGAGGCCCTGGCGCTGCCACATCCAGCTCGACTCCCCGAGCCGTACCTCCGGCTGGGTTCCGTCGCCGAAGACGCCGTACTGCAGCTCCCGGATCTCGTACGCCTCGGGGGCCGGCTCGGGCTGCGGCGGAGGCGGTGGCGTCGGGGTGGGGGTCGGCGTGGGGGTGGGCTTGGGCGGCGGAGGCTTCGGGGTGGGCGTCGGTGTCGGTGTGGGGGTGGGTGTCGGGGTCGGGTCCGGTGCGACGACCGGGAGTGTGGGCGGCGGGGGCGGGGGCGGCTCGGGCTCCGGCTTCTGCGGCTCCACCGGCTGCGAGACAGGCGGCGGCTTGGGCTTCGGCTCGGCCTCGGGCTTCGCGTCGTCGCCCGCGAGTGCCAGGGCGAGGCCGACGCCCGCCGCGACCACCACGGCCGCCGCGATGCCGGCCTTCGCGGGCGCGCCGAGGCCTTCACCGGCCGCCGCGCCGCCCGCGGCCGCACCCCCGGAGCCCGTGGCGGCCGCGGCCGCCCCCGCTCCGGCGGCGCCTGCCGCGCCGCCGCCGATGAGCCCGGCCAGCTTCGCCGAGTAGGCGGTGGCACCGAACCAGCCGATGACCGCGACCGGCACGAGGGAAGGGATCCCGCTGCCGAGTTCCTTGATCTGGCCCGCGGCCAGCCGGCACTTGGCGCATTCCTCCATGTGCTTGCGCAGACCCCGCTCGGCCCGGGTCCGCAGCCGCCCGCGCGCATAGGCGCCGAGGCGGTCGGCATAGCGCGCACACTCGTCGTCGTCCGCGAGCGAGACGCTCACATGCGCCTGGAGGTACGCCTGCTTGAGTCCCTCGCGGGCCCGGCTGGCGAGCTGCGCGGTGGTGTTGGTGGAGGTGTGTCCGAACAGCGGGGCGACCGCGCTCAGCGGATCGTCCTCGACCTCGGTGTGCCAGAGCACGGCCTGCCACTCCTCGGAGAGGCTGCGGAAGGCCTGCATGACCATGGACCGCTCGGCCTCGTGCATCGCGAGCACATCGGCGCCGAGGTCGAGGGTGTCGTCGTCGGAGACCTCGGAGGAGCGCTGGGTCTGCGCCGCGAACACCGCGAAGTCCTCGACCAGTTGCTCCCGCTTCGCGGTCTTCGTCCAGTTCGCGGCGACGCGTCGTACGCTCGTGAGCAGATACGCCCGTACGGCGTGCTCGGGGCCCGAACCGCCGCGCACGGCCTGCAGCATGCGGGCGAAGACCTCGGAGGTGAGGTCGTCGGCGGTGTGCGCGTCACGGCAGCACGTACGGGAGTAGCGGCGCACCGCCTCCGCGTGGCGGCGGTACAGCTCCTCGTACGCGGTGTCGTCGCCGGAGCGCATCGCGCGGATCAGGCCCGCGTCCGAGACGGGCGGTTCGCCGCCGGCCAGCAGATCGTCGGCGAGCGAGGAGCCCGCCGCCTCCCGCTGCGCGGGCACACCGGGCTCGGCCGCCTCCGCCGCATCGGCGGCAGCGGCGGCCGGTGTGGTCACCTCGGAGGGTCCGCCCTGGCTCGGCACCTGTCGCGCGGGCAACTCGCCGTCCGCCGGACCGTTTCCTTGGGTGAACGGCTCTTCCCGCCCGTCAACGCTCATCGCGCGAAGCCCCCGCATGCACACTCGGCCTACAACACCGGCCAAGACTGCCACACGAGGCAGCGCGGACGAGCCCCGATTCACATCAACCACTCATCCGGGGTGAGTGCCGGTGACGTGTCACCGGCTTCACTCGTGCGAGTGATCCTGGAGCGGGGGCTCGACGCGCGTGCCTCCGGTCACCGGCCGGGCGGCGAGCGTAACCCCGTCGGCTACCGGCCGGGCCGCGAGCGCAGCCCCTCGAGCAGGATGTCGAGCAGCCGCGCCGAAGCCGCCGCCTGCTGGGCCGCGTCCGGCAGCGAGGGCGCCGAGGTCGCGATCACGAGCAGGACGTCGGAGACGGTCACATCGGCGCGCAGCTCACCGGCCGCCCGGGCCCGCTCCACGAGCCGCCCGACGACCTCGAGCAGCGCGGCCGCCCCGTCGTCCGCCATCGCGTCGGCGGGTATCCCGCGCTGTTCGACGAGCCGCAGCTCGGGACCCGGGGCGTCAGGGGCCTCGGCCCCCGCCTGCCGCTGATGCGGCACCCGGGCGCCCTCGAACTCACCGTCCGTACCCGCCTCGTCGGCCACCCCGACCCGCAGCACCTGTGGCGGCAGCAGCCGCCCGGCGCCCGAGGCGACCGAGGTGCGCAGGAAACGGGACAGCGCCGACCACGGCTCTTCCTCCTGGCCGAGTGCGGTCCGCGCCTGGTCGGTCAGCCGGGCGGTCTCCTCCTCGGCGATCCTGCGGACAAGCACGTCCTTGCTCGGGAACCGCCGGTACACGGTCCCGACCCCGACGCGCGCCCGCCGCGCCACGTCCTCCATCGGCGCGCCGTACCCCAGTTCGCCGAAGACCTCGCGCGCCGCGCGCAGCACATGTTCCAGATTGCGCTGCGCGTCGACTCTGAGCGGCGTCGTACGGCCGCCGTCGCCGCCACGCCGCAGCGCTCCGTCGCCCGTCACGGAAGCCGAGGCTCCCGAAGGCGCAGCTCCCGAAGCCGAGGCCCCCGAAGGCGCAGCCCCCGATGCCGAGGCTCCCGCGGCGGATGTGGCAGAAGAGGGGGCGGATGCCGAAACAGCGCCCCAATGAGAATCACGAATATGCATACCGTTCCCCCGGTAATGACGTCTCCCCCCGGAGACTCCCCGCCTTGTCGGTCCGGCGCGCGGGCATCCCGGCGCCACACAGACCTTCACACGAACATAGTTGAGCCGGAGTCAATTCAGAAGGGCCCGTTCCGCACGGAGCCACCCCCCGATCGGAGTACGCGCCGATCCGTCCCCCTTCATCCCGAGTCGTCGGCCCCTCCGGTTTGCCGCTGACCTGCGGATTCAGTCGTCCCGTACCCGGCCGGCCGGCGCGCGGGCCCCGCCGGCCGCGGTCACACACCCTGCCGCGCCTGTGGACAAACGCGGGACGCGGGTGCCTCATGGGAAGGTGACGGCTGATTCCCGCGGGACCGCACCCGCCCCCCAAACGCGCGTACTCGTCGTCGGCGGCGGCTATGTCGGCCTGTACACCGCGCTGCGGCTGCAGAAGAAGCTCGCGCGCGAGCTGAAGGCGGGCACGACGGAAATCGTGGTGCTCACGCCCGAGCCGTATATGACGTACCAGCCCTTCCTGCCGGAGGCGGCCGCGGGCTCCATCTCGCCGCGCCATGTCGTCGTCCCGCTGCGCCGGGTCCTCAAGCACTGCCGGATCGTCATCGGCGAGGCCGAGTCGATCGTGCACGCCAAGCGCACCGTCACCCTCAGCACCCTCGCCACCGAGGAGGAGGGCACCGGGCCCGTCGAGCTCTCCTACGACGAACTGGTCCTCGCCCCCGGCTCCGTCTCGCGCACCCTCCCCGTCCCCGGGCTCGCCGACCACGGGATCGGCTTCAAGACCGTCGAAGAGGCCATCGGACTGCGCAACCACGTCATCGAGCAGATGGACATCGCCTCCGCGACCCGCGACCCGGACGTCCGCACCGCCGCGCTGACCTTCGTCTTCGTCGGCGGAGGCTACGCGGGGGTGGAGGCGCTCGGCGAACTGGAGGACATGGCGCGCTATGCCGCGCGCTACTACCACAACGTGAGCGCCGAGGACATGAAGTGGATCCTCGTCGAGGCCTCCGACCGGATCCTGCCGGAGGTCGGCCCGGAGATGGGCGGGTACACCGTCCGCGAACTGCGCCGGCGCAATATCGAGGTACGTCTGCGCACCCGCCTCGAATCCTGCGAGGACCGGGTCGCGGTGCTCGACGACGGTTCCCGCTTCCCGACCCGTACCCTCGTATGGACGGCGGGCGTCAAACCGCACCCCGTCCTCGCCGCCAGCGACCTCCCGCTGAACGAACGCGGCCGCCTCAGGTGCACCGCCGAACTCAGGGTGGACGGCGCCGAGAACGCGTGGGCGGCCGGGGACGCGGCGGCCGTACCGGACATCACCGCCGAGGAGGCGGGCAGGGAATGCGCCCCCAACGCACAGCACGCGGTCCGGCAGGCCAAGGCGCTCGGCGACAACATCGTGGCCGCGCTGCGGGGGCGGCAGGACACGAAGTACGCGCACTCATACGCCGGTTCGGTGGCCTCGCTCGGTCTGCACAAAGGCGTCGCGCACGTCTACGGGCGCAAACTCAAGGGCTACCCTGCGTGGTTCATGCACCGCGTCTACCACCTCAGCAGGGTCCCGACCTTCAACCGGAAGGCCCGGGTCCTGGCCGAGTGGACGCTGTCGGGCCTGTTCAAACGCGAGATCGTCTCCCTCGGCTCGCTGGAGCACCCGCGCGCGGAATTCGAACTCGCGGCCGGGGGCAAACCCCCGAAGGAGTCGTCCTGACCGGATCGAGGAACCCGGTCCCCGAGCCCGGCGTCTGACCGATGTCAGTCCGGTCGGACAGACTTGACCCGCCACGACCGCACTGCCCACCCACCCCCTCACAGCCACGACTCCCTGCCACGACCGTACGGCCGCACGACCACACAACCCCGAAACACCGCTGCTCGCCCCCGAAGCACGACCGCACGACCCCCGAAGCACGACCGCACGACCCCCGAAGCACGACCGCACGACCCCCGAAGCA
>NZ_JBLMKT010000043.1:0-17794 GCF_047779955.1 Streptomyces lothianensis
GGGGGTGCGGGCCGGGCGGACGGCGATTCGGCCGAGGCGCATGGGGGTGCGGGCCGGGCGGACGGCGATTCGGCCGAGGCGCATGGGGGTGCGGGCCTGGCAGGCGGTGGTGCGGGCCGGGCGCGCGGCCCCTGGCGTGACCGCGGCTATCTGCGCTTCGCGCTGCTCGACATCCCGCTCAACCTCGACGACACCATCCTCATGGTCGGCCTCCCGCTGTGGCTGGTGAGCTGCACCGACGCACCGCATCTCCTGGTGCCCGTGTTCCTCGTGGTCAACACGGTGATGGTGGTACTGCTGCAACTCCAGTTCTCCACCCGGTTCGAGGGGCCGGCGGGGGCACTGCGGGCCCTGCGTGTCTACGGGATCGCGGTGGCGCTCGGCTGCGTGCTGCTCGCCCTGTCCGCCGGGGCGACGGCTCTGTGGGCCGGAGCGCTGCTCCTGGCCGCGGCGGTCGTGGTGACGGTCGCCGAGCTGTTGCGCTCGGTCAGCTCCTGGGAGCTGGCCGTATCGCTCGCGCCCGTCGCCGAACGGCCCGCCTACCTGGGAGTCGCCGGAATGTCGCAGTCGGTGCAGAAGTCCGCGGGCCCGCCGCTCGTCACCGGGGCGGTGATGGCGGCGGGCCCGGTGGGCTGGCTCGCCCTCGGGGGTGTGCTCGCGGGACTCTCGGCGGTGCAGCGGCGAGGCAGTGCGCGGCGGTTGAGGGGGATGGAGTCGAGCGTGAGGGACACGCCGGAGCCGGTGGCAGCTTCCGCTTCCGCCGGCCACCGGGGCCCGCCCTCCCGGGAAGACGGGCCCCGGGCCGGCTCGGTCAGTCCACCAGCCGTTCCCTGAGCGCGAGGAACGTGCGCCAGTCCAGGCCGAGCCCGTCCCGTACGTAGCCGGTCAGGCCGCCGTAGTCGGACTCCGCCTGGGACAGTGCGGCGTCGAGGTAGTCGGAGCGGACCTCCTGCACGGGGATCAGGAGGTCCGGGTTCTCCATCAGGCCCAGCCTGCGCAGCCCTTCGCGCGTACGGCGGTCCGCCTCGGCGCGGTAGGTGTTGGAGAGCAGGTAGTCCTGGCGGGCGGTCCGGCCCGGCACGCCCACGAGGCACAGTGCGAGATAACTCGTCCAGCCCGTACGGTCCTTGCCCGAGGTGCAGTGGTACAGCACCGGCCCGGGTGCCGAGGCCAGATCCCGCAGGGTCTGGGCGAAGGCGGCCCGGTTCGTGGCGTCCGTGACGAACGAGCGGTAGATCTGCCGCATCATCTCCGCGGCCCGGTCGCCGCCGAGGGCCTCCTCCTGGTACACGGGATCGCGGGAACCGATGATCTGCAGCAGCCGGGCGTACAGGCCGAGATCGCTGACCGGCCGGGAGACCGGGGTCACGCCGGCGGGCAGCCGGTCCGCGCCGTTCTGCTGCACCTCGATGGGAACCCGGAAGTCGATCGCCCGGTCGAGCCGCAGACCGGCCAGGGTGTTCACGTCCGCGTCGGTCAGCTTGCCGAGCTGGTCGGCGCGGTAGACCCGGCCGTAGCGGACCCGCTCGCCGTCGTAGGTGCCGTATCCGCCCAGGTCGCGGACGTTGACCGCGCCTTCGAGCGGGATGTGCCGTGCACCGCTCGTCCGGTGCAGGGCGGCCGCGGGCGCCGCGGCGACCGCCAGGGCGGCGGTCGCGACGGTGGTGCTCAGCAGTGCGCGTCTCGTCAGGGGCATGACGTAACTCCCGCTTGAGGGAAGGGGGGAATCACCCTGGTGTCGGCAGGGTGCCTTGCGCTTGCAGTCGCAGGAGAACCGCTTGGGCCTCGGCCATCACGCGGTCCACCAGTTCCTTGCAGGAGGGCAGGTCGTCGATGACGCCTGCCACCTGCCCGGATGCCATGACGCCGAGGTCGGTGCGGCCCTCGACCATGGACGCCTTGAGGAGCATGGGGGTGTTGGCGGCGAGCAGCACCTGGCTCCAGGTCAGCTCCTTGCCGTGCTTCATCGCGAGGCCGTCGCGGAGCATCGCGCGCCGGCTGAGCCCGGAGAGCCTGCGGAAGGCCGCCGCGTGCCGGAGTGCACGGGCGAGTGTGCGGGCGCGGCCCGCGTTCTCCAGGGAGTTCACCAGATCCGTACGGAGCATGCGGTGCGGCAGTCCGTCCACGGCCGTCGTGACCGTCACGTCCTGCACGCCCGCCGCGAGATAGCGGGCCTTCACGGCATCGGGGACCGTCGAATCGGAGGTGAGCAGGAAGCGCGTGCCCATCGCGACCCCCGCCGCCCCGTACGCGAGCGCGGCGACCAGGCCCCGCCCGTCGTGGAAGCCGCCGGCCGCCACGACGGGGATGTCCACGGCGTCCACCACCTGCGGCAGCAGCACTGTCGTCGCCACGTCCCCGGTGTGCCCGCCGCCCTCGCCGCCCTGCACGATCACCGCGTCCGCGCCCCAGGCGGCGACCTTCTCGGCGTGCCGCCGCGCCCCGATCGAGGGCACGACGACGACACCGGCCTCCTTGAGCTCGGCGATCAGTTCGCGCGAGGGGGCCAGGGCGAAGGAGGCAACCTTCACGCCCTCGTCGATGATGATCCGCACCCGCTCGCCCGCGTCCGAGGCATCCGCCCGCAGATTCACGCCGAACGGTTCCGACGTACGGGACTTGACCTCCCGTACCGCCGAGCGCAGCTGGTCGAGGGTCATGGTCGCGGAGGCGAGGATGCCGAGCGCGCCCGCGTTCGCCGTCGCCGAGACCAGGCGCGGGCCCGCCACCCAGCCCATACCGGTCTGGACGAGCGGGTGGCGGACGCCGACCAGCTCGGTGAGGGCCGTCTCCATCACGCGGGCACCTCACGGTCGCGCAGCCCGCGCGGGTCGATCACCTCGCGGATCAGCTCCAGTTCGTGGGCGGTGGGTTCCCGCGTGGTCGGTACGTCCTCGGGGACGACCAGCTCGAAACCGGTGGCCCGACGCACCTCGTCGAGGGTGACCCCGGGGTGGAGGGAGGCGAGACGCATCGCGTGGTCGGGGGTCTCAAAGTCGAGGACACCGAGGTTGGTGACCACGCGGGGGAGTCGGTGGTAGCGGGTGGCGCTCGGGCCCGCCTCGGCCGCGCGCCGGTAGCCGACCCCGGACACGACATCGACGTGCTCGACGAAGACCCGGGCCGAGTGCTTGGGGATCCAGTAACTCGTCGGGTTGTTGAGTGTGTTGACGGGCGCGCCGCGCATCCCGAGCAGCTGCCGCTTCGGCCGCTCCCAGTCGCCGATGCAGGAGATGTTCTGGTTGCCGTGGCGGTCGAGCTGGCTCGCACCCATCATGACGTGCCGCTTGCCGCCGGTGACCATGGAGAGGTGCTGGCGGTACGGCAGCCAGCCCTCCACGGCCCCGTCCAGGTCGACCAGCATCGCCTCGCCGTCGGTCAGGAGCAGGTCGGGCGAGAAGGTGCGCTTGGCGAGGCGGGCGCCGAAGCCGGGGATCAGGCCCATCGGGCTGGCGAGGACCTCGCCGTTGTCGCGCCAGGCCTCGGCACAGGCGATCACGCAGTACTCGGCGCGGGCCGCGGCGGTCGAGGCGGGGGTGGTCGTTGTGGTCGTCACTTGTTCTGCTCCTCGTGCCAGGCCTCCACGGCCGACTGGTAGGCAGCCTCGTCCCCGGCGAGGAAACGCTCGGCGAACTCGGCGTACGGCGTGGTGGCGTACAGCTTCTGGAAGGGCTCGTCCCGCGCGTAGTCCGGCGCGCAGGAGGTGAAGTGCGCGCCGTTCGGCGTCTCGATCACCCCGGCCACGCTGTGCCGCTTCACCAGGAGCGTCTGGGGCGCGGCCTCCTTGGTGAGTTCGGCGCTCTCCACGATCCGCTCGCAGGAGACGTACGCGGACTCGGCCGCCTCGCAGAACAGGTCGTCGAAGTACGGGTCGGGGCCCAGGTACTGGCCGTTGCCGCGCCGGTCGGCGCGGTTGAGGTGCACGAAGGCCGCGTCGAGGCGCAGGGCCGGCATCGCGACGAAGGTCTCCCCGTCCCCGTACGGCGAAGTGACCGTCCGCAGCGAGGGGTTGACGCGCATGACGTCCGAGCCGATCCCGGCCCTGACCGGCAGGAACGGCAGCCGGTTCGCGGCCGCGTGCAGCCCCCACATGAACATCGCCTCGTCGACCTCGGTCAGCTCGATGGCCCCGCTCTCGCGCGCGGCGCGGAAGTGCGGTTCGAGCGGGATGGTGTCGAGCGTGGTGAACGGGGTGACCAGCTTGCGGATCTTCCCGGCCGCCGCGAGCAGGCCCACGTCGGGGCCGCCGTAGGAGACCACCGTCAGAGCGGTGACCTCGGAGCGCAGCAGGGCGCGGACCAGCGCCATGGGCTTGCGGCGCGAGCCCCAGCCGCCGATGCCGAGCGTCATCCCGCTCTCCAGGCGGCCGATCACGGCCTGGGCGCTCATGGTCTTGTCGGCCATGGTCAGGCCTCCTTTCCGGTCGTGTCCGGCTGTTCGGTCGACTCCGGTCGTCCGGTCGTGTCCGGCTGTCCGGTCGGCTCCGGCCGTCCGGTCGGCGTCGGTCGTCCGGTCGTGTCCGGCGTACCGGTCGTGTCCGGTGAGCCGAAGGTGTCCCGTACGCGGTCCGCGACGCCGTTGAGGTTGGCCTCGAAGGTGAAGCCCTGCTCGAAGCGGTAGCTGCGGTGCACGTCCACCGGGTCGATGCCGTTGATGGCCGCCTTCGCGAGCCGCAGCAGGTAGCCGTCCTTCCGCGCGATCTCGCGCGCCAGGCCGAGCGCCTCGTCGAGCAGCCGCTCGCGCGGGACGACCTGCCACACCGAGCCGTGTGCGTGCAGTTCCGCGGCGGTGGCGGTGCGCGAGGTGTAGTACAGGGCGCGCATCAGGTGCTGCGGGACCAGGCGGGACAGATGGGTGGCCGCGCCGAGCGCGCCGCGGTCCAGCTCCGGCAGGCCGAAGGCGGCGTCCTCGCTGGCCACGATCACGTCCGCGTTGCCGACGAGCCCGATCCCGCCGCCCAGGCAGAAGCCGTGCACCGCGGCGATGACGGGGACCTCGCATTCGTACACGGCCGAGAACGCGGCATGGCAGCCGCGGTTCGCTCCGATGAGCGCGCCGTGGCCGCTGTCGCGCTGCATCTCCTTGATGTCGACGCCCGCGTTGAAGCCGCGGCCCGCCGAGGTGAGGACGACGACCCGGGTCCCGGGGTCGCGGCCCGCCGCGATCAGCGCCTCCGCCAGCTCGTACCAGCCCTGTACGGGAAGGGCGTTGACGGGCGGGAAGTCGACTGTGACGAGGGCGATGCCCTTGTCGGGGTTCGAGGTGGAGATACCCCTGACAGACATAGAAGGATCAGCTACCTTTCCACCAAACATTTGTTAGGCGGGAAGGTAGCAGCGAATGGAGATGGATGGGAGGGTCGCGGTCGTCACGGGCGGCACCCGGGGCGTGGGCGCCGGGATCGCCCGGGCCCTTCTCGCGGCCGGGGCGCGCGTCGTGATCTGTGCGCGCAGACCACCGGACACGCCGGTCGAAGCGGCGGGCCGGACGGCCGACTTCCTGCCTGTGGACCTGCGGGACGCGGTGGCGGTCGAGGCCTTCTTCGCGCAGATCGAAGCCACCCACGGCCGCCTGGACGTGCTGGTCAACAACGCCGGCGGCACCCCGTACCGCACGCTCGCGGAGGGCGGAGCGGCCCGGCACGCCCGGGTTCTCGAACTCAACCTGGTGGTCCCGCTGACCGTCTCGCTCGCCGCGTACCCGCTGCTGCGCGAGAGCTGCGGCTCGATCGTGATGATCGGCAGCGTGAGCGGGCAGCGGCCCTCGCCCGGCAGCGCGGCCTACGGGGCGGCCAAGGCGGGCCTGGCGAACCTCGCCTCCTCCATGGCGGTGGAATGGGCGCCCGAGGTGCGCGTGAACACCCTCGTGCTCGGGATGGTGCGCACGGAACTGTCCGCACTGCACTACGGCGACGAGGCGGGCCTCGCCTCCGTCGCCTCGACCGTGCCGCTCGGGCGGCTCGCCGAGCCCGCGGATGTGGGGGAGACGGCCCTCTTCCTCGCTTCCGAGCGGGCCGCCTATGTCAGTGGGGCGAGCCTGCTGCTGCACGGAGGCGGGGAACGGCCCGCGTTTTTGGACGCCGCGAATGTCAACAAGGAGAGCTGATATGTCGGTTGGACCCGGACCCGTCGGACCCACCGGACCCGTCGGGCCCACCGGCCCCGTTGGACCCACCGGCCCCACCGGACCCGTCGGACCCACCGGACCCGTCGAAGCCGGCTCGGGGATCTGCGAAGGGCGGGTGGCCGTCGTCACCGGCGCCGGGCGCGGGCTCGGCCGCGCGCACGCGCTCGCCTTCGCCGCCGAGGGCGCCCGGGTCGTGGTGAACGACCTCGGGGTCGGGCTCGACGGGGCGGCGGCCGGGGCGGACAGCCCGGCGGCCCGGGTCGTCGCGGAGATCGAGGCGCTCGGCGGCTCGGCGGTCGCGCACGGCGGCGACATCGCCACCTCCGAGGGCGCCGCCTCGCTCGTACGGACCGCGCTCGACACGTACGGACGCCTGGACACCCTGGTGAACAACGCCGGTTTCCTGCGGGACCGGATGCTCGTCAACCTCGACGAGGACGACTGGGACGCGGTGCTGCGCGTCCACCTCAAGGGGCATTTCCTGCCGCTCAAGTATGCGGCGGCCTGGTGGCGGGCCGAGGCCAAGGCGGGCCGCCCCGTCGCGGCCCGGGTGGTCAACACCAGCTCCGGCGCAGGGCTCCTCGGCTCCGTCGGCCAGGGCAACTACTCGGCCGCGAAGGCCGGCATCCTCGGGCTGACCGCGGTCGCCTCCGCCGAGATGGGGCGCTACGGGGTGCAGGTCAACGCGATCGCCCCGGCGGCGAGGACCCGGATGACCGAGGAGACCTTCGCCTCGGCCATGGCCGCCCCGGGCGAGGGCGACTTCGACGCCATGGCCCCCGAGAACGTCTCCCCGCTCGTCGTCTGGCTCGGCTCCACCGCCTCGTCCGGCGTCACCGGCCGGGTCTTCGAGGTGGAGGCAGGGAAGGTCACCGTCATGGAGGGCTGGCGTCGCGGCCCGTCGGTCGACAAGGGGGCACGCTGGGCGCCGGGCGAGGTCGGCGAGGCGGCACTGAAGCTGCTCGCCTCCGCGGAGGCTCCGGGGGCGGTGTACGGGGCGGAGTGAGGGCGGGCCCGCAACGGCTCGCAAACGTTCCCGCAAGGCCCGCTCGCACGGACGAACCGGCGTGCAGGCTCCAGGACTTGAAGGCGTGACCTCCGGAGGGCGGTTTCGGCTGCCCGCTGTGTTCGAAGTGTTGACACTGTCTTGCGTGGGTCCTACGTTCCCGCCGTATGAGAGCGCTCTCAAGAACCCTCCCCACACTGGTTCTGGCGTCGGCCCTGGCCGCATTCGGCCTCGGCGCGGCCGCCGCGCCCGCTGCCGCCGCCACCGTCCCCGTCGGCGCCGGCAGCTACTCCGACACCCGCCCGCCCGGCACCTCGGGCCCCACCAGCAACACCGGAACCCCCGTCACCCCCAAGGTCACCGAAGCCGCGCGCAACCGGCCCGTGCCCACCAACGACTGGTGGTCCTCACTCGCCTTCCAGCGCTACGACGACAACCCGTACTCCACCCCCATGTACGGCCACCCCCTCACCTACCAGGCCACCTCCGCCGGACTCGACATCGGCTACCCGACCACCCCCGCCATCGTCGGCGAGGGCCGCCAGTACGAATACGCCCACCGGCGCGACCTCACCCTCGGCCTGGCCGGCCTCAACTCCCCCGACGCCTTGGCCGACGACTGGTCCGACTGGACCGTCACCCCCTACTGGTCCGACGGCGCCCGCACCCTGCGCACCACCATCGGCCACGGCTCACCGTTCGTCTACGCCGAAGGCTCCGGCGGCAACGCGCAGATCACCACGGCCGCCGCCCCCGCGGTCTTCGCCGACCGGGGCAACGTCCTCGGCATCACCGTCGCCGGACACCACTACGCCCTCTTCGCGCCGACCGGCAGCGACTGGAACATCTCCGGCTCCACGATCACGGCCGGCCTCGGCGGCAAGGACTACTTCTCCGTCGCCGTCCTGCCCACCACCGGGGCACTCGCCACCTACGAGAAGTACGCCTACAGCTTCGTCACCGGCTCCGAGGTGACCTGGGACCACACCGACGGCACGGTCCGGGCCACCTACACCCTCAGCACCGAGGCCAAGGAAGGCACCGAACGCGGCACCCTCCAGGCCCTCTACCGCCACCAGTGGCTGCACACCACCGACCCGCTCACCCCGTACACCTACGTCTCCCCGCGCGGCACCATGAAGGTCCGCGAAGCCGCCTCCTTCACCACGAGCAGCAAGGCCGCCGCGGTGCTGCCCGCACTGCCGAGGACGGACAGCGTGGACACGGCACGCCTGCGCGGCTATCTGAACGACGTCGTCAACGCCTCCGACCCGTTCTCCGGAGCCACCGACACCTACTGGACCGGCAAGGCGCTCGGCCGCCTCGCCCAGCTTGTGCCCGTCGCCGACCAGATCGGTGAGAGCGGTACCCGGGACCGGCTGCTCGGCCTGATCAAGGGCAAGCTGCAGGACTGGTTCACGGCGGGCGGCGCCAACGAGTTCAGCTACGACCGCGACTGGAAGACCCTCACCGGCTACCCGGCCTCCTACGGCAGCGACACCGAACTCAACGACCACCACTTCCACTACGGCTACTACGTCCACGCGGCGGCGATCGTCGCCCAGTACGACCGGGCCTGGGCCGCCGACTCCGCCTGGGGCGGCATGGTCGAGACCCTCGTACGCGACACCGCCAACCCAAGCCGCACCGACAGCGCCTTCCCGTTCCTGCGCGGCTTCGACGTCTACGCCGGACACAGCTGGGCCGCCGGACACCAGGGCTTCGCCGCCGGCAACAACCAGGAGTCCTCCTCCGAGTCCACCAACCTCTCCGCCGCGCTCGTCCTGTGGGGCTCCGCCACCGGCGACAGCTCACTGCGCGACCTCGGCGCCTATCTGCTCAGCACGGAGTCGACGGCGATCGCCCAGTACTGGTTCGACGCCGACGAACAGGTCTTCCCGTCCGCCTTCGGGCACGACACCGTCGGCATGGTCTGGGGCAGCGGCGGCGCCTACGCCACCTGGTGGACCGCCAACCCCGAGGAGATCCACGGCATCAACGTCCTGCCCGTCACCGGTGGTTCGCTGCACCTCGGCGGCGAACCGGCCGCGATCCGGCGCAACATCGCCGAGATGGAACGCGAGAACGGCGGGCCCGCCGTCGAATGGCGCGACATCCTCTGGGAGTTCGAGTCCTTCGCCGATCCCGCCGGCGCCAAGGCGAAATGGGACGCGGGCCACGCCGGATACACTCCCGAACAGGGCGAGTCCAAGGCCCATACGTACCACTGGATCACCTCCCTCGACTCACTCGGCGCACCCGACGCCTCCGTGACCGGCTCCCTTCCGACCTCGGCCGTCTTCACCAAGGGCGGCACCCGGACCTACGTCGCGCACAACCACGGCGCCACCGCCACCACCGTCACCTTCTCCGACGGCAGGAAGCTGTCCGTACCGGCCCGTTCCACGGCCGTCGGTACGGGAAGCGACCCCGGCCCCGACCCGGATCCGGATCCCGAACCGCCGACCGGGAACACCTTCCGGCTCCGCAGCGGCGGCACCCTCACCACGGACACGGGCGGCAGCACGGGCAGCGACACGCTCGCCTCCGCCGACGGCGCCAACCACGACGGCACCCCGTACCGGCCGCTCGTCTACGAGGCACGGGGCGTCAACGGCAGCCTCGATCCGGGCGCGTCCACCGCCTTCCGCCTCCAGGTGGACGCGGACACCACCGTCGCCCTCGGCCAGCAGGCCCGGATCAGCTACGACTTCACCGGGGACGGCAGCTTCGACCGCACGGTGACCTACCACTACTTCGCGACCGACCCGGTCCCCGGCTGGGAGGAGTACACCCAGGCCCGCGGCCTCCGGTCCGAAACCGGCACGCCCGGCGACCTGAACGGCGGCACCGTCCGCCTGGAAGTGTGGAGCGCCATCGGGAACGGCTCCTCGCGGCTGCGGACCGGCCCGGATGGGTCGGTGCTGGTGATCCCGTACAACTGAACGGCATGAACGCCATGAACGGCATGACGGCATGAACGGCATGAACTGCGGTGGGCACCGGACACGGTCCGGTGCCCACCGTTCGTCACGCCGTTCATGCCGTGCCGTCATGGCGCGGTGCTCACCGTCCCGTCAGGCCGATGCCCGCCGCACCAGCGTCGTCGGCATGATGACGGAGCGCGGACGGTCGTCGCCGGGCCCGTCGAGCAGCCGCATGAGGAGCCGGACCATCAACCGGCCCATGCCCTCGATGTCCTGGCGGACGGTCGTGAGCGCGGGCTCCGCCGTGGCGGCCACGGAGGCCATGTCGTCGAAACCGACCACGGCCACGTCCTGCGGCACCCGCAGGCCCCGCTCCCGCAGCGTGCGGAGGGCACCCGCCGCCATCAGGTCGTTCGCGGCGAAGACCCCGTCGACGCCGGGGCTGTTCTCCAGGAGTTCCGCCATCGCCCGCGCGCCGCTCCCCTCGGTGAAGTCGCCCTGGCGGACCAGGCCGGGAGCGCCGTCCACGAGCACGTCGAGATAGCCGTCGAGTCGGTCCTGCGCCGAGGTCTGGTCACGCGGCCCCGCGATGTGCGCGATCCGCGTACAGCCCCGGGTGACCAGATGCCGCACCGCCTCCCGGGCGCCGCCGCGGTTGTCTACGTCCACATAGGGGACCGAGGGAGCGGAACCCTCGGCGGGCCGCCCGCCGAACACCGTCGGGATCTGCGTCCGGCCGATCAGCGCGGGCAGCGCGTCCTCGTCGTGCAGCGAGAAGGCCAGGGCGCCGTCGACATGCCCGCCGCCCAGATAGCGCGCGATCCGGTCGTGATCGCCCGGGCCCTCCACCCAGAGCAGCACCAGCTGCGCGTCGTGCGCCGTGAGTTCGCGGCTGATCCCGCGTACCTGCTGCTCGAAGAAGGGGTCGGAGAAGATCCGCATCTCCGGTTCCGCGATGACCACGGCCACCGCCCCGTTGCGCCGGGTCACGAGCGTGCGCGCCGCCTGGTTCGGGACGTAGCCGAGCTCCTCGACCGCCTTGCGCACCTTGTCGACGAGCGGCGCACGCACGCCGGCGCCGCCGTTGACGACGCGGGAGACCGTGGCGCGCGAGACGCCCGCGCGCGCGGCGACGGCTTCCAGCGTGGGACGCGGTCCGGTGGTCTGCTCCGGCTGCGGCACGAGAGGCGCTCCTCGTCTGCTCAAAGGGTCGTCTGCCGGTCAGGGTATCCGGCGTCCGGCTGGATGAGAGCGCTCTCATGCGTGGCCGTGGTGCCGCCGCGGGTCACTGCCCTCGCGGCGCGTACATGATCACGGCCATGCCCGCCAGGCAGACCAGCGCGCCGATCACATCGAAACGGTCGGGCCGGTATCCGTCCGCCACCATGCCCCAGGCGATCGAACCGGCCACGAAGACCCCGCCGTACGCGGCGAGGATGCGGCCGAAGTTCTCGTCCGTCTGGAGGGTCGCGACCACGCCGTACAGGCCCAGCGCGATGAAGCCACCGCCGATCCACGCCCAGCCCCGGTGCTCCCGGATGCCCTGCCAGACGAGCCAGGCACCGCCGATCTCCAGGAGCGCGGCGAGCACGAAGAGGGCGATGGAACGGGCCACGATCATGGGGTCATCGTAGGGCGGTCCGTTTCTGCTTCCGGTCTCGGTCCGGGGCGCACCCGGCCATGGACCGAGACCCAGAGCCAGAGCCAGACGCAGCCCACCCGGGCGGGCCGGGCTCAGGCCCCGATGCGTGGGAACGTGCCCCGCAGCATGGCGCGGGCCCGCTCGTCCCGTACCTCCTCGACGGCTGCCACCGCCCTCCCGTACGCGGCGCTCGCGGGATCCTGGCCGGTGAGCAGCCGGGACAGCGCGGGCACGGCGCGCGGATCGCCGCGGACGGCGAGCCCGCGGGCGGCCTCGGCCACGGTGGCCGGATCGCTGTCCGCCAGGCGGGCGGCGAGGCTCTCGCGCACCTCCAGGGTGTCGCCGGAGTACCAGGAGAGGGCGCGGGTGGCCCGGTGGCGTACGACGGGGTCCGTATCGCTGGTGAGGCGGGCGAGGACGGTCGCGGGGTCGGGGGTGTGGGCGGATCCAGGGGTGTCGGAGGCCGTCATGTCCGCGACCGACGTCAGGGAGTGCAGCGCGGTCGCGACCGCGGCCCGGACCGCCGGATCGGGGTGATGCGCGAAGCGCAGGACGGGCCCGACGGCGGACGGATCGCCCGGCTCGCCCAGGGCGCGCACGAGCGTACGGGCGAGGACGGCACCCTCGGCGGAACCGGTGAACTCGCCGGGCCCGCCCTCCGCAACCCTGACCAGCAGCCCCAACGCCCGCCCCGCATACGCCCGGTTCGTCACCGAGAGCCGTCCGAGGACATCCGCCGCGAACGCCCGCCGCAGCACCGAGGCATCCCGGGACAGTGCGGCCGCCGCCTGGTATGTGGCCTCGTCGGCGCGGTCCGCGAGCGCCTGTGCGGCCTCGCGCCAGTTCTCGTTCTCCGGGTCCGCGGTGGAGTCCCCCCTGCGCAGGGGGGTGCCCGCTGCTCGAAGAGCTTGGGGGAGAAGGTGAGAGCTCGGGGACGGCAGCGCGCGGTCGAGGAGTTCACCGAAGGGGGACCGGACCCGCAGCGTCTGCTCCAGGATCGTGGCGATGGCCCCGTGCCCCGTCTGCTGTTCGCGCCCGAAACCACCGCCGTCCGCGCGCAGTACCTCCACGCACACCGTGATCCCCCCGTACTCGGGAACGCGGCGCACGAACAACTCGCCCGGACCGGCCCTCTCGGCAACCTCCGCGCGCAGCACCGCCTCCACATCCGCGGCCAGCCACCGCCACGCCTCGCTGAGCGCCTCCTGCGTGGGCCGCGCCCCCTGCGCGAGCAGCGCCTTCACGCACCCGAGCGAGCCCCGCCGCACCGCCGAGACCAGCGGGGTGACCCCATCGGGACCGGGCCGCTCGGGATCCGCACCGGCCGCGAGCAGCGCCCCGGCGGTGTCCGCATGGCCGAGCTGCACCGCCCAGGCGAGCGCGGTGAAGCCGCCCTCCTCGGCCTGGTCCGGCGCGGCCCCCGCGGCGAGCAGCGCCCGTACGGCCTCGTGATGGCCGGCGCAGGCCGCGCCGCACAGCGGCAGATCGGCGCCGGAACTGAGCCGCGCCGGGTCGGCGCCCGCCGCGAGCAGCAGCCGGACGAGACCGGGACGGTTCGTCATCGCCGCGAGGTACAGGAGCGTCGCACCGTCCTCGTCGGCCGCGTCGGGGTCTGCGCCGGAGCGCAGCAGGCGCAGGGCCGTGGTCTCGTCTCCGTCGAACACCGCGGCGAAGAGGGCCGATTCGGCGGACTGGTCCGGGGTGTGATGGTTCTGCATGCTTCGGCTACCTTCACCCGGGCGGGCCGCCGATGCAAAGAGATTCCGCCCGCCGTCCGCGCACCGCCCGCCCGGCGGCCGCCCACCCACGCACCGCCCGCCCGGCGGCCGCCTGCCCTCGCACCGTCCGCCGGCCTCCAGGGGCCCGGTGCGTCATGTATCGCAGTCCAGCAGCGAGCCGCACAGCGTGCATCGCACCCGGACCCGCCCGCGTACCGGCACCCTGATCCGCTGTCGGCACGCCGGGCACGGGAACGCCACCCGCAGCGGGTCCTTCCCGGTGAAGGAGTACGGGCCGCCGCAGGCCCCGCCCGGGCCGTGGTCCCGCGCAAGGCGCCGGTCCTTCGCATAACGCCGCCGCCCCGCCCAGCCGGCCGCGGTCAGCGGTGGCTGCCGTTCGTCCTGGCGGGCCAGCTGCAGCCCCTTCGTATACGCCGTATACGCCTGCGGGCTGGTGAACCAGATCGCGGGATCCTCACCGAAGGCCAGCGCGCGCTTGGCCAGGACGTAGCCGAACTCCTCGGGCGTGAGATACCCCAGCTTCTGCGAGCCCGTTCCGTCCTCGCGGAAGGCGTCGAGGAGCAGCCAGCCCGCGCCCAGATAGGTGGTCGCGGTGTCGGTGAGGATCTCGTTGTCACGGGTGCCGGCGAAGGCCAGGTCCAGGCGGTGCAGGTATACGTGCATCACCTCGTGGGCGAGGGCGGCTCCGATGTCGCGGCGGTGGGTGCGGAAGCGGTCGTTGAGCTCGATGAAGTACTCGGGGCCCGCGGTCAGTTCGACGTTGGCCGCGTGTTCCATCTCGCGGAAGGAGACGATCATCCGGGCGTCGGGGAGGCGCAGGTGCTGCACCATGGCGCGGGCCACGCGCTGGGTGCCCAGGTGGAGGTCGTCGATATCGCAGAAGGCGACGTCGGCGGGGGTGATGCTGGGGGCGAAGGAGTGGACGGTGGCGGGGGAGAGGCGGCGGTAGAGGGCGGTGATCGCGGAGCGCACGGTGTCCAGATGTGGGAAGCCGTGCTGTACGGGGCCGCCGTTCGCCACGCCGCCCGCACCCCCTCGTGTCGTCGGGCCGCCCGCCCGCCCGTCCGTCCGGCTCGGTCGCGTGCCGGGTGGGGCCCGGCTTCCACTGTACGGGTGGGGCGGGCCACCGTGGCGGCGCGCGCCGGGCGGGGTGCCTCCGGCCGGGTGCTTGTGCCCACCCTTCCCCAAGCTCTCACCTTCTCCCCCAAGCTCTTCGAGCAGGGGCACCCCCCTGCGCAGGGGAGACCCCACTGGCCCTGCGGCACGACTGCCCACAGGCAGGGTGGGCGGGGAGGCGGTACGACTGCCCGCAGGCAGGGGGAGCGGGGGAGGGGCCCTACCCGAGCCGGAGCGTTCGATCGGGCCCCGCGCCTTCCAGTTCCAGGAGCCAGAGCTCGTTCGGGCCCTCCTTGAGGACCGGGCCCGGGACGTACAGAGACTGCTGCGGGCCCGCGGACCAGTAGCGCCCCAGGTTGAAGCCGTTCAGCCAGGCGAAGCCCCGGGTCCAGCCGGGCAGTTCGAGCCAGGCGTCGCCCGGCGCGCCGTCCACCTCCAGCGAGCCGACGAACAGACCGGTCGACGCCTCAGACGCCTCAGACACCCCAGACGCCTCAAGCGCCTCAGACGCCCCAGATATCTCGGATGCATCCGACGCCCCTGACACAGCCCGCAGCCGCAGCCCCCCGAGCCCCGCCTCGAACGCATCGAGGCGCAGCCCGCACGCACTGCCCCCGTGCAGATACTGCCGCTCGTGCCGCAGCCCCCCGGTCAGCCCCTTCGGCTCGCCGACCCGCGGTCCGTAGTTGACCCGCCCCAGGGACTCCACCCACAGTTCGACCACCGCGGGACCGGCCACCGGTTCCGCCAGGACCGGCGCGTCCTCGGTGAGCACCCCGGCGCGTACACCGTCCACGTACACCACCGCACGGTCCCGCAGGCCCGCCGCGCTCAGCGGGTACGGCTGCCGGGGCCCGGGCACCGTGAACCGGTGGCGGACCAGGCCGCGGTCCACGTCCAGGTCCTCGAATGTGGGCGGCGCCCCGGTGACCGTCTCCGGGCCGCCGAACTCCGTGAGGACGTCGTCCATCGAGGCCCAGGAGTCGAGTGTCCCGGAGACCGGCGTGGACAACCGGGCGGGCTCGGCGGGGAGTTCGGGCAGCGGTGCCTCCGCGTACTCCGCGAGTACCTCGCGGAAGGCCCAGAACTTGGCCGTGGGCCGCCCCTGCTCGTCGATGGGCGCGTCATAGTCGTACGAGGTGATGTCCGGCCGCAGGCCGCCCTCGTGCAGTGCGCCGTCGCGGTTGGCACCCGCCCAGCCGGCGAAGTTCGTGCCGCCGTGCGCCATGTACAGGTTCACGGACGCCCCGCAGCCGAGGATCTCGCGCAGCGCGGCCGCCGCGTCCCCGGGCGCACGCAGCACCTGCTCGCCGCCCCAGTGCGCGAACCAGCCGCACCAGAACTCCATGCACATCAGCGGCCCGGACGGCTGGTGGCGGCGGAGTACCTCGAAGGCCGTACGGGCCTGTGAGCCGAAGTTGACCGTGGCGAGCACCCCGGGCACCGAGCCGCCCGTGAGCATGTGGTCCTCGGGCCCGTCCGAGGTGAACAGCGGAACCTCCACCCCCAGATCGAGCAGCAGACCGGTCAGTTGGCGCAGGTACTCCCGGTCGGATCCGTACGAGCCGTACTCGTTCTCCACCTGCACCATCACGACCGGGCCGCCGCGGTGGATCTGGCGTGGCGCGACCTCCCGCAGGAGTCGTCCGAACCAGTTGCCCACCAGGCGCAGGTACTCCGGATCGCAGGTGCGCGCCCGCGGCCCGAGCGGTCCGGTCACCCAGTGCGGCAGCCCGCCGTTCTCCCACTCCGCGCAGATGTACGGGCCCGGCCGCACGATCGCCCACAGGCCGGCCTGTGCCGCCGCGTCCAGGAAACGGCCGAGCGCCCCGACATCGCGGTACGCGCCCGGGGAGGGCTCGTGCAGGTTCCAGGGGACGTACGTCTCCACGCAGTTGAGGCCCATCGCGCGGAGCATGCCGAGCCGGTGCGCCCACTGCTCCTCGTGCACCCGGAAGTAGTGCAGCGCACCGGAGAGCAGCCGCACCGGCCGCCCGTCCAGCTCGAAGTGCTCCGCACCGACCCGGAACTCCCCGGTCCGCAGCCGACCGCTTCCGCCCCCACCGCTTCCGCGGCGCCCGCGCCCGAGCCCGCCACTTCCGCCGGCACCGTTCCCGTACCGCTCGCTTCCGAGCCCTTCGCTCCCGCCCGCGCCCGTTCCCGATGTGCTCATGCCCGCCCCTTGATCGCCGTTGCCACCGGTCCAGATTCACCCCTGGCGGGACAGGGGTCCATGGACAAAGATCAGGCGTACTTGCACTGCGGGCAGCGCCCCGAAACGGTCGTAAAGGGGGCAGAATTCCATGTTCCACACGTGGACGCGGTACTTCGCGCCCAGCCCCGCGCACCACCGGCTCGGCCTGGCCTGCCTGGGCGTGGGCCTGCAGTACGGTGCGTTGCCGCCGGTCGGTCCGCGCACCCTCGACCACCACGTGGCCATGGTGATCTGCTCAGGCGGCGGCTGGTACCGGCTCCCCGACGGGCGCCGCCTCGCCGTCACCGCGCCCGCGCTCGTCTGGCTGCTCCCCGGGGTGCCCCACCAGTACGGCGCGGATCCGCAGACCGGCTGGGACGAGGCCTTCGTCGACTTCACGGGCCCCGCCACCGGCACGTACACCGAACTCGGCTACATCGCCGCGGACCGGCCCGTCGTACCGCTCGGCGACAGCGGGCCCGCGCGCGCCGTGATCACCCGGATCGCGCGCGCCGCCCGGGCGGGGAACCCGCTCCTGGAGGTCGAGACGGGAGCGGCCGTCCACGAACTCCTCGTAGCACTGCGCCGCTCCCGCGCGGACCTCGCGCCCGACGGCGACCCGGTGCTCGAAGCGCTCGCCCGCGACGCGTATCTGCCGCTCTCGGTCGCCGAGCACGCGACACGGCTCGGGATGACGCCCGCCGAACTGCGTACCGCCGTCCGCCGGGGTGCGGGCCGCAGCCCCAAGGACTACCTGCTGTCGATCCGTCTCGGCCGCGCCAAGGAACTCCTCACGGCGACCGAACTCCCGGTCGCCGCGGTGGCCCGACGCGTCGGCTACGACGATCCCGCCTACTTCTCCCGGCTCTTCGCCCGCAGGGTGGGCCTGGCCCCCGTCCGCTTCCGCGAACGGCAGGCCCGTACGGTGCCGGGCGGCTGGTCCCGGGAGATCCCGGACCCGGCGGACCCGCCGGTCCTCGGGCCGTCCTCGGTGACGGGCACCTCCCGGTGACGGGCACCTCCCGGTGACGGGCACCTCCCGGT
>NZ_JBLMKT010000086.1:0-16349 GCF_047779955.1 Streptomyces lothianensis
ACGAAGACCGTGCGGCCCTCGACCGTGCCCCAGCCGGTGATGACACCGTCGGTGTACGGCCGCTTGTCCTCGAGGCCGAAACCGGTCGCCCGGTGCCGGCGCAGCTGTTCCACCTCGTGGAACGACCCGGGATCGACCAGCAGCTCGATGCGCTCGCGCGCCGTCAGCTTGCCCTTCGCGTGCTGCGCCTGCGTTGCCTTCTCGCTCGGCCCCGCGAGCGCCTGCACGCGGACCCCGCACAGTTCGGCCACGCGCCCGCGCAGGTCGCCCGGCACCGGCTCGGTAAGTGCCGGGGCAGTCGTCATCGCCATGTCAGCCCTTCCTCGGACAAGGGACAAGGCCGAGGAGGTCCGCCCCGGGTCCATGCAGCAGATATTAACAAACCGCATGCGCGGTTTGTAGAGGGAGAGGTGTCAGCACCCCTGCTCAACGCCAGCTGCCGGGTGCCGTATAGGCATCCGGTCGCCTCCACCAGCGAGAGCCGGCCTCCGCCGGCTCCTCGCTCACCGCCGGGCCGCGCTCCCGGTGCAGGGCGAGCAACACCGCGGCGACCGCCGCGAGTTCCTCGTCATCAGCCCGGCCGCGCTCCACCCGGAAAACTGCCTCCCGGCTCTCCATCCAGCCGATACCCCCCTTTTTCCTGGGCTTGGGGACACGTTCGGCCAGCACGCTCAAGAATCACTAAGGAATCGCTGGAGATTCGGCACAGTGCACACCGCTCACGGCAGAGTCGACCGGGAGGCCGCCCCCGACGCGAAGGCCACCCGGAGGTGCGCCGGGGGCGGGCGCACCGGGGTCGCGCCGGGGGACAACGGGACGCTCACGCGCTTTTGCGGGCGGAGTGACTGATTCCGGTAGAAAGTAAACCGGATGGTATGTATCTTCGCTGCCGAGGGAACGTCCACCCACGTTCAGACCAAACGCGGCTCAGGGGGACCCATGTCTACGAGCACGTTCCACACCCACCAAGCGACAGCCGACACGGCGCGCGCCACCCAGGACACGACAGCGCCCACACGGCCCGGTGTCTTCGGGCACCCGTCCCTGACCACCACCGTGCCCAAGGAATTCGTGCACCGCGCCAGCGTCGCGGAGGTCTTGCTCACCGACTGGGAACGCACGGACGACCACCGGTTCACCGTGGCGGGCCAGTGGCCGCGCGGGCACAGCTTCTTCACCACCGTGGCAGGCTGCCACGACCCGCTCATAGCGGCCGAGACCATCCGCCAGGCCGGATGCCTGCTGGCACACGCGGAGTTCGGTGTCCCCCTCGACCACAACTTCCTCATGTGGGATCTCGAGATCGCGGTCCGCCCGGAGCATCTGCGCGTCGGGTCCGCCCCGGCCTCGCTCGACGTCGAGATCACCTGCAGCGACGTCAAGCGGCGCGGCGCCCGCCTCGCAGGGTTCCGCTACGACGCGGTGATCCGCCGCGACGGCCACATCGCCGCGACCGGGGGCGCAGCCTTCACCTGTACCTCCCCCCGGGTCTACCAGCGCCTGCGCGCCGAACGGCTGAGCAGCGGCCGGCCCCAGCTCCCGCTCACCGCGCCGACCGCGCCGCAGACCGTCGGCCGGGTCTCCCCCATGGATGTCGTCCTCTCGCCCACCGGCGAGCAGGACCGCTGGCAGCTCAGGGTGGACACCCGGCACCCCGTGCTCTTCGAGCACCCCGTCGACCACGTACCGGGGATGATGCTGCTCGAAGCCGCCCGCCAGGCCACGGCCGCGATCCTGGGCTCCCCCTCCCTGCCCCTCGGCATCACCGGCGCCTTCGCGCGCTACGCCGAACTTGACACGCCCTGCGTGATCGAGGCCCGCCAACTCCCCGGCACGGGCCCGGACCGCGAGGAAACCGTTCTGGTGACCGCTCTCCAGGACGGGGAACTCGTCTTCCGCTCCACCGTGACCACGGCGGCCCCACGCCCCGCGTGACCCGCCCGGGGCGACTCCCACGCCGCCCCGGGCACCCGCTCGGCCCCCTGGCCCCCTGGCCGCCCGGCTCCGCCGACGCCGCCCAGGGGGCCGACCCCGTATCAGCCCCCGGCACCCACCCGCACGTCCCTACGCACGGCGCCCGCACCCGTATCCGTATCCGAGTCAGCGGCCGCCCTCCCGAAAGCCCCCCGATGGTCGAGAGCCCACGCCCCGAAGGTTCCCGCCGGCCGCCCCGTCACCGCCCGGACCGTCTCGTCGACCTGGGCCTTGCCCCCTGCCCGCTGCCGGTCCGCACTGCGCAGCAGCGCCTCGACGACCTCGGCCGGATGGCGCCGGGACCAAGCAACACGCGCCTGGTCCCGGGTCAGTTCCGTCAGACGGAGCGGAACTCCCAGCACCCGGCCGAGCTGCTCGGTCTGCTCGGCCGCGCTGATCGCCTCGGGACCGGTCAGGGTGTACGCCCTCCCTGCGTGCCGTTCCTCCGTCAACGCCCGCACGGCCACCTCCGCGATGTCCCGAGGGTCCACGCACGCGTTGGCCGACGTTCCGTACAGCGCCCGCACGACGCGTTCGCAGCGGATGGAGGTCGCCCAGGACAGGGTGTTGGACATGAACGAACGCGGCCGGAGCAGCGTCCACTCCATCCCCGACGATCGCAGTTGCTCCTCGGTGACCCGCTGCCACCGGGTGATGGCGTCGTCGGCGTCCGGGTCGAGCACGGCCGCCGCGGAGAGTTTCACCACGCGGCGCACTCCGGCCGCGCGCGCCGCGCGCAGGAACTCCGCGTCGTCGTCGCCTCCGACCCGGTTCGTGACGAGGAACGCCGTCCGCACCCCCGCCAACGCACGCGCCAGCGACACCGGATCGCGGTAGTCCCCGGCAGTCGTCTCCGCCGTCCGCCCGCGGCCCGTCCCGCCAGGGCCCGTCACCCGCCCGGGATCACGCGCCATGATCCGTACGAGCCGACCCGCATCCTCGGGACCTTCGAGGAGCCCTCGGACGACCTCCCGCCCCACCGTCCCCGTCGCACCGGTCACCAGAATCATGTGACGCCTCCCTGCTCACCGTGAGTTTCGTGCCCAGACCACCGATCGCCCGGACCAGGGCCGCACCCGACGACACCGGTTGTAAGATACGAACTGGGCGGTTTTTTTGTTTGGGTCTCCGGGCTCACTGACTGAAGGAGGCCGACATGGTGAAGCAGGAGCGGGCGATCCATACCCGGCAGACGATCCTCTCGGCGGCTGCCAGGGTCTTCGAGGAGCGTGGCTACCAGGCCGCCACGATCAGCGAGATCCTCACCGCCGCCGGTGTGACCAAGGGAGCCCTGTACTTCCACTTCCCGTCCAAGGAGCACCTGGCCCAGGGCGTCCTGCACGAGCAGGACCAGTGGCTGCCCATCCCCGAGCGCGCCTGCAAGATCCAGGAGCTCGTGGACACGGTGATGCTCCACGCCTACCGCCTCCAGACCGACCCGATGGTCCGGGCGGGCGTCCGGCTCTCCCTCGACCAGCAGGCCCACGGACTCGACCGGAGCGGTCCGTTCACGCGCTGGGCCGAAGTCGTCAAGGGGCTGCTCGAAGAAGCACAGGCACAGGGCGAGTTGCTCCCCCAGGTCGTACCGGAGGAGACCGCGGACGCCCTGGTGGGGGCCTTCGCCGGCGTCCAGGCCATGTCTCAGGCCGTGTCCGAGTACCAGGACCTGCTGCGGCGGATCTCCCACCTGCTGCGGCACATGCTGCCCAGCATGACGGTCTCCTCCGTACTCACCTCCGTGGACTTCTCCGAGCACCGCGGCGAGGCGATCTCCACCGAACTGCGGGCCCTGATGGCCGAGATCCAGGCGGCCGAGAGCCAGGCAGCGGTCAGCTGACGAGCCGGACACGCCCGGCCTCCGTCGGCTCGCCGCCGCCAGGACGTGTCACGCCGAAGTACGCCGACAGAGCCGCACCCAGGCCGTCGCCGCCCGGGGCCCAGGCGATGTAGCCGTCGGGCCGTACGAGCAGCGCGTCGCAGGGCAGTTCCGGCACGGGCTCGGCGTCCACGACGCGCACGAGCCCGCACGTCCGCTCCACCGCACGCTCCTGCCCGTACCCCCTGCCCCGCTCACCGAAGAGCAACAGCAGCGGCCGCCCCTCACGCAGCAGTCCGATCACATCGGTCCGCCCCTGGGACGTCGTCAGGGCGACGTTGTGCAGGAACCTTCCTTCCCAGGGGGAGAGGTTCGTCGTCCGCGCCGGAAGAACCGTCCCCTGCGCACTGACCATCGAACCGAGGAAGGCGCTCTCCCCTCCTCTGGCACCTCCCTGGGCCAGCAGCTCGGCGAACAGCGCCCGCAGCGGGTCGAGTTCCGGTCCGGGCCGCATCAGGGCGAGCTGCGCCCGCGTGTGGTCGATGACCCGCTGGGCATCGGGCCTGCGCTCCCGGCCGTACGTGTCGAGCAGCCCCTCCCCCGCACTGCCGAGGACCGTGTACGCGAGCTTCCAGCCCAGGCCGACGGCGTCGAGGAGCCCCGTGCTGAGCCCTTGGCCTCCGATCGGGAAGTGCACGTGCGCCGCGTCCCCCGCGAGCAGGATCCGGCCCGCCCGGTAGGTGTCCGCGAGCCGTGAGAAGTCGCTGAACCTGCTCAGCCACCGGGGCGAGTCCATCGCCATGTCCCGTCCGGCGATCCAGGCCACCTCGCGGCGCAGTTCCTCCACGGTGAGCGGCTGGTGCCGTGACCGGTGCGCGCCCGCGCAGTTGAGGGTCCGCAGACGAAGCGTTCCGTCGGGTACGTCCGCTTCCCCGGACACGTCCTTGACGACGATCCAGCCGCGCGGCGTACGGTGCCACCCCGGCCTCAGGGCACCGGCCTCGGCGAGACGGACATCGCCCGCCATCGCGGACACGGTCGCCGGATACGTGCGCGAGCCGATACCGGCCTGCTCGCGCACCGCGCTCCGCGCACCGTCCGCCCCCACCACGTAGTCGGCCACGCATTCCACGACGTGCCCGTGCGGCCCCTCCGACCTGACCCGGACCCCGCCGGGCTCCTGCCGCACCGCGGTCACCCGGTGCCCGCGCAGGATCCTCGCTCCGGCTGCACGAGCCCGGTGCTCGAAGTGCCGTTCCAACTGCTCCTGAGGGCACTTGAGGATCGGCTCCGGCTCGGTGGCGGGAGCCGAGACGACAAGCCCGGGGATCCCCGCGAAGTGGAAGGAACTGTGCGTCACCGCCTCACCGGCCGAGGCTTCATCGGCTCCCCCGGCCCGCGCGAGACCACCGAGATGCCCGCGCCGGGCCAGACACTGCACCGCCCGGGCATGCAGCGTGGTCGCCTTGGGCCGCTGCGACACGGCGGTCCTCGCCTCGAGAACCAGGGTGCGCACCCCGTAGCCCGCCAACTCGCAGGCGAGAAGCATCCCCACCGGCCCGCCACCGACCACCACGACCTGCGCCTGCATGGCGATTCCCCCCAGCCCGCTCATCTACGCGGAAGAAAAATATACCGGCTGGACGGTTCTTTGCAATCAAGGAAGCGCGCCCCTGCGCTTCCCCTCACGGGACGGCAAAAGCCCGCTCCCACGAGAGGAAGCGGGCCTCAGATGGGCTCAGAGGGGATCGGCGCGGAGCGGAGCGGTGAACGTCACTCCACCGAAGCCCCCTGCACAGCCCCTCGACGCGGATCGCCCTTGGACCGCTCGGTCTTGCGCCCCTTGATGCCGGGAGCCAGCGTGCGCGGGTCGACGGCCTCGGCTGGCGCCCCGGTCGCGTACAGGCCGTCGGGGTGGGTGTCGCGGTCGTGCGGCAGCAGCCAGAAGACCCTGCGGCGGAACGTCCCCGACGAGTGGGACGGCTTGGCCCGAGGTCCCAGCTGCGCATAGCCGATCATGCGGCCGTCGCGGTGGTAGGCGGGCCTGCCACGCCGGGTCGGCAGCCGGTCCAGGCTCTGCCGTACGTAGTCGAGTTCCTCGACGCTCTCGAGCCAGACGAGGGCGATTTCGTGGCTGATCTCGTCCTCTGCGATGAGGGCACTCATGCGTCCTCCTCATGGGCGAGCAGCCCGATGCCGGGGTAGTACTTCCGCTGGTTGGACAGGATCATCCCCTTCGGAGACGCCAGCCCCACCGCCTCACGGACCCGCGCCGCGAAGGACCTGGACGAGAGGGGAGGAGCCCCCTCATTCTGGCACCACACCTTGTACTGCTGGTAGAGCTGCGCCTGTTCGGCTCTCAACTCCGGCTCGAGCCGGCAGGCCTCGGCGAGGAAGCGCCCCGTGTGGTCCTCGGTCTCCGCGTAGGCGCTGGTCGCGACGCGCACGCGCTCGGGCCCGGTGAGGGCCTTGCCCCCGGCGAGATATCGGCGGGAGCCTTCGATGAGCCAGTTCAGGATGCCCGGGCCCTCCTCGGTGACCAGGAGGCCGGCCAGGTTGTCGATCTTGCGGTCGTCCGGGACGACCCGCTCGAACGGGATCATCCGCATCCGGCGCCAGAAGGCGAAGCCACCGGTGCCGACCTCGGGCCGATGGTTGCCCAACAGCCAGAGCTTGTGCGTCGGTTCGAAGCTGAAAAAGTCCTGCCGCATTCGACGAGCCTTGATCCGGTCTCCTCCCGTCAGCAGTTTCACCCGGGCCTCGTCGAAGCGGTCGCCCGGCTTCACCTCGGAGCAGACGATGACGCGGCGGCCGTGCAGCTCGGCAAGGTCCGTGGGATGCCCTTCGTACGGCCGGGCCATCAGGAACCCGGGCGGCGCCGCGTCGGCGTAGTCGCCGAGGAGCTTGAGCAACACGTCGAGCAGGACGGACTTGCCGTTCTTTCCGGAACCGAACAGGAAGGGCATGACCTGACCGCCGACGTCTCCCGTGATCGAGTACCCCAGCAGCACATGCAGGAAGTCGATCATCTCCGCGCCCTCGTCGGACTCGCCGAACGTGTCGGTGAGGAACCGGAGCCAGCGCGGCGTCGGCATCTGCCGGGGGCTGACGGTGGTGGAGCGGGAGTGGAAGTCCAGGTCCGGGGAGGCGGGCCGGACCGTGCCTGTCCGCAGATCGACGATGCCGCCCGGGGTGCACAGGGCGTACGGGTCGGCGTCCAGCAACGCGGCGTTGAGCACCATGCCGGGGGCCGATCTGGCCTGGACCAGCATCGAGTTCATGCCGGAGGTGCTCAATGCGCGTCTGCGGTGCTGTTGGAGGGCCTGAGCGGTGAAGACGCCACGCGGGTCGGTGGTGGCGATGTTCTCCGCGAGGTCACCGGCGGCCCACATCACCGTGTCGTCCTCGTCGATCTGCCAGCGGGTGGAGTCCCACCGGTACCAGCCGAGGCCCGGCACGTGCCGGTAGTCGTTGGCGTAGAGCTTGACGAACAGCTTGGCGTTGCCCCGGTCGCTGAGGGTGTCCGGCAGCAGACCGGCCGCCAGGGCGTGCTCCCCGGTCGGCTGGGGGCCCTTGTCCTGCGCGGGCACGGAGTTGGCGTACGTCACGATCTGGGCAGCCACAGCACGAGCGTCGAAGAGCCCGTCACCGGGATCGATGCCCATAAATACCCCCTGAAGCCCAGCGTCTGACGCCGCGGCACGAACTGGGGAAACGGCCCTTCCGGGCTAGGGCCAGCGGTCAATACCCGGGTTCGGTGGTTAGCCACGCCGAAGCTGCGGCTCATCGGTCATGCGTATCCCCCATCAGCGACCGAAGCGACTCACCGATGCGTACACACTAACGAAGAACCGATCACCTAGCGTAGAGCTCTACGGAAAAAAACCGTCCGGTCCGTCAGAATATCCGGACACCTGGCCGAATCGATCTTTCAGGCCCGCATCCGGACCGCCCGCCACGCCACAGGCGGTCGGTAGCTCGGTTGGTGCGGCGAACAATCCCAGCTCAGGGGCTGTCTCGCCGGGGCAGAGCGACTGAAGCGACCCAGACTTCGGATATATGAAGCCATCCTGAGTGCGCCTGTGCGTCATAGATGGGAACCTTCAGTCGCTTCAGTCGCTGTTCCCCGCTGCTGCGCCGCCTGACCTGCGTTTTTGTCAGCTCCTGGGCAAGCTACCGAAGAGTGGACGGTAGCTGCCACCGGCCTGTCGGTAGCTGCCCCTCCGTCAGTTCCGGGGGTGCAGTTCTCCCCGTATTCACGTACCGATGGGCGCCTCCACTACCCTGTGTTCCTCATTCGGTCACTCGGTCGCTTCAGTCGCTGCGGTCGCTTCACTCACACCAGCGCGCACCAGGGGCACCAGGGGGAAACAACATGCCTGCTGAGCCGCACCGGTCGAGCAGCGACTCAGGACCGAGGACGGTCCCCCCGGCCGTCCCCACAGCCGTCACCGCCCGCTGGTGCGCCGAGCAGGGCTGGCCCGTGCTCCCGCTCGCACCGGGCCGCAAGACTCCCGCGGCCAACTGCGAGGCCTGCCGGGCTCCCGGCCACACCTACGACAACTGCCCCTGCCCGACGGCCGGTCGCTGGTGCCACGGCTTCCGGGCGGCGACACTCGACCCCACCCGCATCGCGCACTGGTGGGCCGTCGACCCGCGCTTCGGCGTCGGCGTCGCCTGCGGACCGGCCGAACTCGTCGTCATCGACATCGACGCCCACCCGGACCGGCAACTGCCCGCCCGCGACCGCCTCCTGCCCGGCATCGACATCAGCGAACGCGTCGACCTGACCGGCGTCGGCACCGGCTTCCACACCCTCGCCGTCCTCGCCGCTCTCGCGGGCCACGCAAGCCCGGCCGAGGACACATCGACCCTGCGGGTGAGGACCCCCTCGGGCGGTATGCACATCTGGTACCGGGTGACCGACGGCCGACGCTGGCAATGCTCCACCGGCTCGACCGGAGGGCGCGCCCTGGCCTGGCAGGTCGACGTCCGAGCCCACGGCGGGTACATCGTCGCGCCCGGAACGACCACGCGGGCGGGCACGTACACCGCGATCGGCGAGGCCCGCCGCCCGGCTCCGCTCCCCCCGTGGCTGGCCGCCGAGCTGGCTCGCACGGGCCACGCCCCCACTCCCCCGGTCGCTGCTTCCCGTCCCGTACCGCCTCGAGCCCGGCAGGCCGTCGTGGCGGCGGGCGGAGGCCGCGACAGGGCGGGCAGGCTGCTCGCGCACGGCCTCGCCGACGTCGCGGCGTGTGGTGCGGTCGCCGAAGGGGCAGGTTTCACCGAGAAGCTCAACCGGGCGGCCTTCACCGCCGGAGGCCTGGTCGCCGGCGGCTACCTCTCCCACGAGGCCGCCGAGGAGGCGCTGCTGAGGACCGCCGAACTGGCCCGGCCCGGACAGGAGCGGCGGGCGGCGCAGGTCATCCGCAGCGGCATGGAAGCGGGCGCGCGACGCCCCCTCCACCCAGGCACCTGACCATCCGAAGTCACACGACGGTCGTGGACAGCCCCCACGGGCCCGCAGGATCACCCCTGCACTGCGCTGCGGAGGCATGGAGGTCACCCGGTGCACCATCGACGAACGTGCCGTTCATCGCGCCATGGTCAGGCTGTCGGCAGCATCCGCCGGTTCAGGAGGCGCTGGGCACTATTTCCTCGGTGCCCTGCGAGCGGGTGGTCTTCGCACCGACAACTCCCGCATCGATCGTGCGGGGGTCGACAGCCTCGAGGGGGGAGCCGACGCGGTAGGGGCACTCCGGGTCGTCCGGCCGGTTGGGACGGTCATGCGGCAGCAGATAGAACGTGCGCCGCGCGAACAGGCCGCTGTCGGCGCTGCGTGGCGCTTTCGGAGCGAGGTTGGAGTAGCCGATGAGCCGGCCGTCTCGCTCATAGCGCGGTTTTCCCCTGCGTGTGTTCACTTTGTCGAGGGCTTGGCGCACGTAGTCGAGCGGCGTGGGATCCTCCAGCCACACGATCTCGGCCTCCTGGGCGAGGTCGCCTTCCTGCAGCATCGCGCTCATCGGGCCTCCGGTGCGTGGGTGGCCGTGCGGCGGCCATGTGGTGCGGTGCTCGCGGCTGCCCGCACGGGGGTGAGACGTGGTGGGCACATCCCCGCTCCATCGTACGTTCGGCACAGTGTGCCCCCCAAGACGGCGTTACCGATCATGGGGCCGTTCCCGTGTGGTCGTCGGAGAGCAGGGCCAGGCCCGGGTAGAGCTTGGTCGCATTGTTCTTGATCATTTCTGCAGGCGAGGCGAGCCCGAGTTCCTGGCGGATACGGCTGGCGAACGCGCGCGGGGTGGAGGCACGGATCCCTTCGTCGGCGCACCAGCGTCCGTACGTCTCGTACAGCAGTTTCTGTTCCACGCGCAGGTCGGCATCGGGCCGACCGTCGACGCTGGTGGTGCAGCGTTCGGTGATGAACCGGCCGATGTGGTCTTCAGTGGTCTCGTATGCGGCGGTCGCGATGCGTACGCAGGTGGGGCCATTGAGCGGGTCACGGGTGGTGAGGTAGGACCGGGCTCCGTCGATCAGCCACTGAAGGATGCCAGGGCCTTCGTCGGTGACGAGCTCCGCCGCGAGATTGTCGATCTTGCGTGCGTCGGGGACACGCCGTTCGAACGGAATGATGCGCATGCGCCGCCAGAAAGCGTGTCCGCCGGTGCCGACTTCGGGGCGGTGATTACCGAGCAGCCAGAGCTTGTGGGTGGGCGTGAAGGTGAAGAAGTTCTGGCGCATGCGGCGTGCGGTGATCGTGTCGCCGCCGGTGAGAAGCTTGACCCGGGCCTCGTTGAACTTGTCGTTGGGCTTGAGCTCGCTGCATACGACGATGCGGCGTCCGTGCAGTTCGGTGAGCTCGGTGGAGTGCTCGGTGAACTTGCCCTTCTCCATCAGGAATCCGGGTGGGGCCGCGTTCGCGTAGTCGCCGAGGATCTGCATGGTGACCTCGAGCAGCACGGACTTGCCGTTGGCTCCGGAGCCGTAGAGGAAGGGCAGCACCTGCGCGCCGACATCGCCGGTGATGGAGTAGCCGAGCAGCAGGTGCAGGAAGCGGGTGGTTTCCCGGCCTCTGTCGTCGTCACCGAAGGTGTCGCGCAGGAAGCTTTCCCAGCGCGGGATCGGCATCCGCTGCGGGGCGACGGTGGTGGCACGCGAGTGCATGTCGGTGAGCGGGTTCGGCTTGTGCAGCTCCCCGGTGCGCAGGTCGACCACTCCGGACGGGGTGCACAGGGCGTAGATGTCTCCGTCGAGGACATCGGGATCCAGTCGCAGGGCGGGGGCGGCCTGGGCCTGGAAGAGCATCGCCTTGAGACCCGAGGTGGACTCGGAGTGGCGCCGGTGGGAAGCCAGCTGCCGGTTGGTGAACCGGCCGAGCGGATCATGATCGGGCAGTTGCTCGGCCATCTCACCGGCTGTCCATACGGCAGCTTCTTCCCCGCCGGTCAGTTTCCAGCGGTAGGTGTCCCAGCTGTGCCAGCCCATTCCGATGACGTAGCGGAATCGGTCGCTGTAGAGGCGGGCGAAGAGTTTGGCGTTGCCTCGGTCCGTGAGCGCGTCCGGCATCAGCCCCGAGGCTGAGGAACCGGTGGCAGTGCGTCCGTCGCCTTGTGCGGGCACCGCGGGCGCAGCAGCGGCCGGACGGAAATCCAGGCTCTGCTGATGGCCGTGCGAAGGCTCGGAGGGATTCGGCTCACTGCTCATGAACGCCCCCGCAGGTGCGTACGGGGAACAGAACCGACGACGCACAGGCCCGCTCCACAGCTCACACGAACTGCACAGGCGACCTGCTCGACGGCGTGCGCCGGGAGCACTGGCTGACGGAACAACGGCTGTCCTTGTCCACTCATTGCTTGCTCGCCCTGAAAGGCTCAGATGGCTTGATCCCCTACGGACCCAACGGGACTGACGGGGCTGAGTTCCCAGGTTTGCGGCATCGAGCGTAGCGGATGGATCAGCGCCGCCACGCAGGTGGTTGGCGTGTCGGGAAATTTGAGTCCCGTCAGCCCCGTAAGCCCCCTTTGGCACGGATCAGCACCTGTGAAACGGGTGCGGGACTGTTCGGTCCCGTTCAGTCCCGCACTGAAAAACCCCAGGTCAGGAGCCTATCCAACTCATCTACGGGACTGACGGGACCGGACCTGGTAGTTATCACCCAGATAGAAGACTTCTCCGCACGCGCGCGCAAGTGCATGTTCCTACGCAGCTGATAACTACACACCTCAGCCCCGTCAGTCCC
Source organism: Streptomyces lothianensis (assembly GCF_047779955.1). Taxonomy (NCBI): domain Bacteria; kingdom Bacillati; phylum Actinomycetota; class Actinomycetes; order Kitasatosporales; family Streptomycetaceae; genus Streptomyces; species Streptomyces lothianensis. The sequence goes on from NZ_JBLMKT010000086.1 coordinate 12,030, forward strand.
GTAGGTGAGAACAGCACCCCATCTGACCTGGGGTTTTCCCTTACGGGACTGAACGGGACCGACCCCGGACGGGCCTGAACACACCCTTCAGCCCCGTCGACGCAGTCGACGCGCGGGTAGACGACTCGCCCCGCTCCGGACGACCGTCGGACACACCACTACCGGTCCCGGGCAGGTCTTGTGACCGGCGAAGGGCAGTGCAGCAACTTCTGAATCCGACCGTGGCACTCAGGACCCGTTGTCGACCTGCACCACCGAAAGTCAGCCACCGTGATGCGTGCGGCCGAACGGGCAGGCGCGCCTGCTTCGAGCAACCACTTCCCGGTCTCAGCCACGCTTCCATGTCTTTCCACCCCGATGCGCCCGACAGACGCCCACGGTGACCAGCCACCCCGTCTGGGCACCGCAAGCCCGCCAGGGCTGAGGAGCGGACGACCCTTGGGCGACAGTCCCTGGGAGCGTCAGAGCGCGCCGCAGCAAGAGGTGATAACGCCGTTATCACCTGTCGGTCGAGCAGTGTGCAGCTTCTACGTCCGCACCAGCTTCTGTACTTGGCCCAGAGCTCTTCGGAGCGGAGTCGACCGACCGGCTACGAAGTCCGGGAGATCCTCGATGTCACGCAGGAGGAGACGAAGCCTGGCTGCCAGGCTGGCCTGCTGACGCTGACTCGGCCGCCGGACTTCGACCAGGGCGGCGATGTCGTCGAGGTCTTCGGCGAGATCTGGATCATCAGGCAGATCATGACGGAGGCTCAACAGTTTCCGTACAGCAGCAGTCAGCTCTCCGTGCCGCAGCGCAGTGCGCTGCGCTTCCGCTCTGCGCCGGCGCAGAGCCTCCGGGGTGCGCTGCTCTTCCGGATCCAGATCCTTGGCGACTTCCAGGCGCTGGGCGCGCAGCAGGGCCCCGTTGCGGGAGTCGACGCCCAGCATGGGTGCGAGAGCCGCCCAGCTGAGCACATGCTTGCTCCCGTCCATGATGGAGCGCCCATCGTGGATCGCTTTGAGCTCATGGACGTCCAACGCCACGCGGAGGTGCCGAACGAGGATCAGGCGCAAGCGTGTGCTCTCCGCCCGGGCAAGAGCGTCGCGCAGCGCCGCGGACTGCTGCCCGGTGTAGGTGAGCACACCGATCAGATCCTCGGGTTCGGGGAACCGGTCGAGGCGGGGATCCTCGGCACGGTCGTGAAGAGCGTAGAGCGCGGCAACGACTTCGGGAATCGAAGTGCGTCCCAGAGGGCGTGGTCTTCCGTAGGGCATGAGCTCCACCCTCCCCCATGGTGTCACCAGTCTGGTGACACCATGCTCCCCACCTCGTCCTGAGTCCGAGGCCGTCACTTGCCAAACGGCCCCCACACAGGGAAAAGCACCTGGTCAGTGGCTTGTTGTCGGCATTGCGGCGATCGTGGGCCCCAGGGTGCACGGAGGACATGGCGAACCCTTCCCCACAACCTTGAAGCTCACGGGAACTGCAGTCGCTGTGAGTCCTCGAAGGGCTTCACAGCGAAGATCCTCCAAGGAATCCGAGGAAGACTAACGTGTCGGTGAGGTTTCCGGCCTTAGGTGTTAGTAATGTTGATCGCATGTCAACTCCCTCCTCTCAAGGCGACCGCGAAAAGGTCGTGTCGAAACTGCCGGTCGCGCTGCGGCAGGACATCAAGGTCCGCAGCGCTCAACTCGGAATGGACATCCAGGACGCGATCGCGGACGGAATCACCGCATGGCGTGGCCTCGGATCCAACCGTCCCGCCATCGACACCTCAGGCGCCGCCCCGTACGGAACCTTCCTTCCCACCGGTATGTGGGACGAGTTCCGGGCCGACTGCAAGGCCCGCGGAGTGTCCCTCATCCAGGGCCTGGCCCAGTCGGTCCAGGTATGGCTGGAACTCAATCCGGCACCCGGAATCCGCCGCCCCGAGGTGGTGCGACGCATCATCGTCTGCAACCAGAAAGGAGGTGTCGGCAAGACAGCCACCACTGCCGGGCTCGGCGAGGCACTGGCAGAAGACGCAGCAACGCTCCACCCGGTGCGGATCTCCAAGCACTTCGCCGCCGTCCTCAACAACGGCGACAAGAGCCTTGAAGTGGAAGACCTCCTGGGTCTGGGACTCAAGGTGCTCTTGGTGGACTTCGACCCCCAGGGCCACCTGACGAAGCAGCTTGGCCACCAGCCGCTTCCGATAAGCGGTCCCAGCCTCACCAAGCACCTGGCCGGTGAGGGCGACGGTGAAGTGCGCGATCTCATCGTGGACATCGAGGGCGAACGGTTCGGAAACCGCCTGCATCTGCTCCCGTCCTGCCAGGACGCCTTCTTGCTCGATGTGAAGCTCTCCTCCGTCCGAGCGCGCGAAGCGGCGCTGGAGCGGACCCTGGCGCCGGTAGAGGCCGACTACGACGTCATCATCGTGGACTGCCCGCCCAGCCTCGGGCTGAGCATGGACGCAGCCGCCTACTACGGCCGACGGCGCCCCGAAGAATCCCCCGGGAACTCCGGCGTCCTCATCGTGGTCCAGGCCGAGGACAGTTCAGCTGACGCGTACGACATGCTCACCGGTCAGATCGAAGACCTCCGCGATGACCTTGCTCTCGAGATCGAGTACCTGGGCATCGTCGTCAACCACTACGACGCCCGCCGCGGGTACATCGCCACCTCGTCCCTGCAGGCCTGGATGGACATCAAGGACCCACGCGTCGTCGGTGTCATCGGAGACCTCAAGGAGCAGAAGGAAGCAGTGCGCCTCAAGCAGCCACTCCTTGACTACGCCCCCGGCTGCGACCAAGCCATCGCCATGCGTGCCCTCGCCCGGGAGATTTCATGAGCACCAAGAAGGAACGCCTCGGCGCCGGCGCCTCATTCGGCAACGCCCGTCCAGTCAGCGCCCGTCGCGCCGCCATCACCGGAGCGACCAAGGCACCCACTGTCGGTGTGCCGCAACCCACCGAGCTGCCCCTCCATCTGATCAGCGCGAATCCGGACAACCCACGAGAATCCCTCGGCGAATTGGACGGGCTGGCCGCCAGCCTTGCGGAGATCGGCCAAATCCAGGCGATTACCGTGGCTGCCCTCGACGCCTACCTCGCCTCCCGGCCCGAGCGCGCACACGAACTCGACGAAGGCGCCACTCACGTCGTCGTAGACGGGCACCGACGTCTGGCAGCAGCCCGCGAAGCAGGCCTGGCGACCGTAAAGGTCACCCTCAACGACGGCCTCGCCTCGACAGACGAGTCGCTCCTGGAAGCTGCCTTCGTGGCCAACTTCCAGCGGGAGGACCTGTCCGATCTCGAAGAGGCACAGGCACTCAAGAAGCTCGTCGACTTCTACGGCTCGCAACGGCAAGCCGCCAAGCGCCTCGGGATCACACAGGCGAAGATCTCTCAGCGCCTCTCCCTGCTAGCCCTCGCCCCGGAACTGCAAGCCGACCTGGAAGCCGGCCGACGCAAGGTCGAGCACGTACGCGGTCTTGCCAAGCTCAGCGCGGTGGAACAGCGCGCGGCAGCAGACGACCGCGCTCTCAAGGCGGACCAGGAGAAGGCGCAGCGAAAGGCACGCCAGACCTCGGACTCCCCCTCAGGTGATAACGCCGTTATCACCCCCGCCGAGCCCGAGGCACCAACAGGGGGAGAGGGGAGGGGTGATAACGCCGTTATCACCCCCCGAGCCCCCGAGCCCGTCACCGAGCCCAACGGCATGAGTGATAACGCCGTTATCACCACCCCGCCGGAGAAACAGCCGGACAGCCCCCGCGGCGCAAGGCCCGGGAAACCGTCGAGCGATGCTGTGGTCCTGCCCTGGAACAACCCGCAAGCCCTCAACCGGATTGCGCGCGAGCACATGACGAGCGAGAACCGCACCATGCTTGCCAAGCTCCTCGCCCAGGACTGAATGGCCCGGCCCGGACTGCTCGCGCACCCCGGGCCGACGCTCAACCACATTCGATGAAGAACTCACGAGACTTGTCCACTCCCTGCGAACGACGGGCCGCTGTCGCAGCGCCCCCGGCAGGCGCAGGACCTGAACGTGACAAGCCAGATCTGCAACGGCAGCAGCACCTTGCACGGATGCTGCCCGTTCACCAGCGGAGGGGATGACGGGTGGCTGGGCCACTTCAGCTGACGCGGACGCATCGCTTGTTGATCGGGGTGGTGGTCGCGGGTGCGGTCGTCATCGCCGCCATCGGTTTCGCGGGCTCCTACGCGGCGGTGCGCGAGCTCGCCGAGAAGAAGGGCTTCGGAGACTTCTCGCTGGTCTTCCCGATCGGCATCGACGCGGGCATCTGCGTCCTGCTCGCCCTCGACCTCCTCCTCACCTGGATCCGCATCCCCT
>NZ_JBLMKT010000061.1:0-15897 GCF_047779955.1 Streptomyces lothianensis
ACGCAGCCCCCGAAGATCCCGGAGAGCTACGGGCAAAGCTAAATGTCAGTGCCTCCTCGTACGGTACGTGCATGACCTCCACGCCCACCGGCACCCTCTCGCTCTCCGCCGACGAAGCCCGCCGTATCGCCCTGCGCGCCCAGGGCTTCCTCGGCGCGCCCGACCGGCGGGCGGGCGTGCGCGGAGTGCTGCGGCATCTGGGATCGGTGCAGCTCGACACCATCTCGGTGCTCGCCCGCTCCCATGAGCTGATCCCGTACGCGCGCCTCGGCGCCGTGGGCCGCAGGACGGTCGAGGAGGCGTACTGGACACCGGGCCCCTCCGGCGCACCGCACGCCTTCGAGTACTGGTCGCACGCCGCCTGCATCCTGCCCGTCGAGGAGTGGCCGCTCTTCGCCTTCCGCCGCCGCGCCTACCGGGGCCGCCCGCACTGGAACCACCCGCTGCCCGACGGTTCCTACGACCGGGTCATCAAGCAGCTGCGCGCGGAAGGCCCACTCACCGCCACGGAGCTGGGCGGAGCGAAGAACCAGGGCGAATGGTGGGACTGGTCCGACTCCAAGATCGCGGTGGAGCGGGCGCTGATGTACGGCGAGGTGGTGTGCACCGAGCGCCGCAGCTGGAAGCGGGTGTACGACCTGGCGGAGCGCGCCGTCCCTCAGGCCCTGCTGCATGACGATCTCACCGACGCCGAATGCCTGCGCCGTCTGGTCCGGCAGTCCGGCGAGGCGCTCGGCGTGGGCACCCGCGCGGACATCGCGGACTACCACCGGCTCAGGAACGAGCAGTTCGACGCGGTCGTCGAGGACTCCGGACTGGTCCCGGTCGAGGTCGAGGGCTGGTCCAAGCCGGCCTGGGCCGATCCTGCGGCGCTCGCCGCGCCGCCACGCGGGCGGCACCGTACGACCCTGCTCTCCCCCTTCGACTCCCTGATCTGGGAACGGGCGCGCACGGAGCGGATCTTCGGTTTCACCCACCGCCTGGAGGCGTACGTGCCCAAGCCGAAGCGGGTGTACGGCTACTTCGCGATGCCGCTGCTCTCCGGCGGACGGCTGCTCGGCCGGGTCGACCCGGCACGCGAGGGGAGCACGCTCGTTGCCCGGCACGCCTCTCTCGACACCGCGAAGGCGGTGCGGCCGATGGCCGGGGCTCTGGTGGAGGCGGCTGGCTGGGTGGGCTGTGACAACGTACGGGTGGAGCGGGTCACGCCCACCGAGCTGCAGGCGCCGCTCACGGCGGCGGTGAAACAGCTCACCGGGTGACCTGTTGGGCCGGCCGGGGGGACGGACACCCGGGGGCGGCCCTCCGGGCCCCCGCCGACCGGTGCCTCACCGGATCTCGAGGATCTTCTCCCTCATCGCGTACACCACGGCCTCCATCCGGGAGTGCAGTTGCAGCTTCTCCAGGATGTTGCGGACGTGGTTCTTCACCGTGTTCTCGGAGATGAAGAGCTCCTTGGCGATGTCCCGGTTGTTCATCCCGGTCGCCACCAGCTTCAGGACCTCGAGCTCGCGGTCGGTCAGCCGCGGCGCGGGCACCAGCCTGCGCTCGTCGGTGCGCTGGATCATCGACTTGAACTCGGTGAGCAGCTTCGAGGCCATCGACGGGCTGATCTGCGACTGCCCGTCGGCCACGGCGCGGATGGCGGTCGCGACCTCGTCGGTGGAGATCTCCTTGAGCAGATAGCCGGTGGCCCCGGCCTTGATCGCATCGTAGAGGTCGGCCTCCTCGTCGCTGATCGTCAGCATGATGATCTTCGCGCTGGGGGCCACCTCCTTGATCGAGGTGCAGGCCTCGATGCCGCCGCGCTTGGGCATCCGTACGTCCATCAGGACGATGTCGGGGAGCAGGTCGGCCGCCTTGTCAACGGCCTCGGCGCCGTCCCCGGCCTCGCCGACCACCTGGATGTCCTCCTCCTGCTTGAGGACGATCTCCAGGCCGCGGCGGAACAAGGCGTGGTCGTCCACGACGAGCACACGGATCGGCTCCGTGCGCGCGGCGGCCGGGGCGGCGTCCTCGCCGAGTCCCGGGCCGCACCGGAGGCCGTCACCGGCACCCGCGTCACGCACCGGTCCGAAACTGTCCGCCATCGTTCCTCCCCCTGAAGGCCGTGGCCTGAGTGGTCCGCCAACCCGCGTCGGCAGTACGCGGGTTGGTCTGCGAGCCCATGATTTCATGCCGGGGCGCTCATGCAGTTCCCCAAGGGGTCGCACACCTGCACTGCGGGGTCGCACGCCGGTGCCCCTGGGGCGCACAGCGTCCCAGGGGCACCGGCGTGACGGGTCACCGCGAATTGCTCAGCCGTCCCCGGCTGCTTCAGCCGTCTCTGCTGTCTCAGGCGCCCTCAGCCGCCCAGCGCACCGCCTGCGCCGGGTGAGCCGTTCTCGGCCCTCGTGACCATCGGGTCGGTATTGAGGCGGATGACGCCGTAGTCGTAGGCGTGCCTGCGGTAGACGACGCTCGGCTCCTTCGTCTCGGAGTCCACGAACAGGTAGAAGTCGTGCCCGACCAGCTCCATCTCGTAGAGCGCCTGGTCGAGCGACATCGGTGCGGCCACATGCGTCTTCTCGCGGACGATCAGCGGCCCTTCACCCTGGATCTCGAGCGAGCCGATGCGCTTGGTGGGCACACCCGCGTCGTCGCTCTCGGCTACCGGCGAGCCGTTTCCGTTGAGTGTCGCGGCGTCCGGGACCCGGTCGGCCACCTCGGCCGCCGACAGACGCCCCGTGCCTCGCCGTGTGGAGCGCTTGCTGTGCTGCTTGCGCAGCCGGGCTTCCAGCTTCTCCTGGGCCAGGTCCAGCGCCGCATAGGGATCGCTCGCGGATGCCTCCGCCCGGATCACCGGCCCGCGCGAGCGGAGTGTGATCTCCACCCGGTCGCTGCGGTCGGCCTGCCGGGGATTGGGCTCCTTGGACACCTCCACGTCGAGGCTGATCACCTTGCCGTCGAGCTTCTGGATCTTCTCCAGCTTCAGCTTCTCGGCCACGTGCTTGCGGAACCGCTCGGGCACCTCGGTCTTGCGGCCCTTGACGACGATGTCCACGCAGAACTCCGTTCCCGGATCGCTCCGCTCCTGGGGCGGAGCATCTCCCTTTTGCACCAGACTCCGGTGACGCCCGGAGTCTCGGACTCGGTGACTTCCACCTCCTCCTCCCCCGTGGACAAGATCTCCACCCCACTCCTTGCGGGTGAATACCGAAGCCCACGGCGACCACGCAAGACAGCGCTCGGATATGCGAGGCGTACTTCCCGGAAAGTTTCTTCGAAGCTACTCCGAGGCCTCACAACCGAACATATCTCGCCCGGACGGATGTCGTCACCCTCTACCGCCGCGTACCTCCGTTCAGGTGAAAACGCACCCTCACTACCTGCAACGATTCAAGTTCTCGGCCAGTTCCAGTTTATTTCGAAAGAATCCGGTGAAGCGGCAACCACCGCCGCCGGTGTTCGATGCATTCCCCCGCCTCCCGCCACCTCAAGCCTTTCCGTGGCGCGTGCATCCGTCTGCTTTTGCGGCGCGCGTACGGCACCCACGGCGCGGGCCGCCTCGGCCAGTGAGGCGCCCGTCGTCATGAGGTCGTCCACCAGCACCACCCGGCCCGTCGCCAACAGCCGCTCCCCACCCGGTACAACGTCCAGCGCACCCCGAACGTTCACGAGTCGCCCCTGAGCGTCGAGCCCCGACTGGTCGGCCACCAGGCGCCGTTGCCGCAGCACAGGCAGCACCCGGGCCGCCAGCCCCTCGCGCCGCAGCACCCGGGACGCGGCCAGCGCGATACGGCGCACCGGGTCATGCCCTCGCGCAGCGGTCGCCGCCCGCGCCGAGGGCACCGGGACGAGCAGCAGCGGCCCGCCGCCCCGATACCCGCCGACACCCGCGGCCACCGCCCCCGCGAGTGCCTTGCCCAGCGCTCCGGCCAGGACCAGTGCGCCGCGCTCCTTGTGCGCGAGCAGCACCGCACGTACGGCATCGGTGTACGGCGCCGCCGCTCGTACGGCGGGCAGCCCCGGTGGTGCCGGCACCGGGCTCACCCGTTGCGGAGCTCCGCAGAGCGCTCTGCGACAGGGCTCGCACAGCGCCGTGCGGGCGCGACCACAGCCACCGCAGTCGGCCGGCAGCACCAGGTCGGTGAAGTCCTGCCACCACCCGTGCATATCCCCACTCTGCCAAGGCTGATGACGTGCCGCCAGCCCTGTGGATAACCGGCAGAAGCCAGCACCCGGCACCTGTGGACAACCGATTGCGGTTGCGGCTCAGCCGGGATAGACCGGGGCCACCCCGTCCTTGTCCACCGGCTTCCAGTCCTCGCCTTCGACGAGCCGTACGATGCCGTCCTCCTCGGAGCGTGCCACCAGCGGCAGCTCCGGGCGCTCGGCGGCCGCGACTGCCCGCGCTCCGGTGAGGCCGGGCAGCGTCGGCGCCTCCGGCGGCCGGGAGCCGTCGCTCTGCACGAAACGCATCTGCTGGACGCCGCCGACCGCCTTGCCGATCACGAGCAGCCGGCTGCCCCCCGCCCAGGAGACGGCCGTGACCTCAGCCATCTTCGGGGCGGCGGGCCGCAGTTCGGCGACGGAGAGGCGCAGCGCACCGTCCTTCGAGGTCGAGCGCACGATCCGGCCGACCTTGAGTTCCTTCTTGCCGTCCTTCTCCATGAGCAGGGCAATCCGTACGCCGTCCGCTGCGACCCGGACAGTAGTGATCCGGCCTTCGCCCTCCACGCCGAGCGGGCGGTCGAAACCGACCTCCAGCGGTGTGCCCTTGCCGTCGTTCAGCCACAGCAGCCGCGGGTCCTCGGGGTTCTGGTCGGCCACCCACAAGTCGCCGCGCCCGTCCCAGCTCGGCGGTGCCAGCCGGTCCCCCTCCTTGGCAGCGCTGCTGGTCACCTTGCTCTTCTCCGCCTGCGCCCCGTCCTTCAGCGCGCCGACGAACAGCGACGTCCCGTCCCGCGAGACACCGGCGGCCCAGTCCTCGTCGTGGGAGACGGCGGCGGAACTCAGCTGCTGCTTGCCTTCGCCGAGCTCACCGGGCACGGGCATCCGGTCGAGCCGGTTCTTCTGCATCCGTACGAGCCGGTGCTGTTTGTCGATGTAGTACTGATACTCGGGGTTGCCCACAGGATCGGGCGCGACGGTCCTTGCCTGGCTGCGGTCGAGCACGCACAACGACGACTCGTCGGAGCGCAGCAGTTCCACCTGCTCGATCCCCGAGGGCGTGGCCAGGTTCTCCAGCGTGAAGTAGATCTGGGCGGCCATCTCCTTGCAGCGTTCCTGCCGGAGGTCGTCGACCTTCTTGTTCAGGGGTATCCGCAGATGCTTCTGGTCGTCCGACGACAGGTCCTTCGTGCCCTTGCGCAGCGCCGTGCCGCTGGGGAAACGCGAGTACACCACCGGGTCCAGCCACTTGGTCGGCCCGGCGAGCAGCGCCTCGACCACATCGGTCAGCTGCGGGTCCGGATCGCCGCGCACATACACGGAGTCGGCGACGAGCGGCTGCGGGCGGCTGCTCCGCTCACCCCGGAAGGTCTTCGAGGCGAAGTAGTACTTGTCCACGGGCCGGTAGAGCCGCTGGAAGTCGAGCTCGCCGAGCACCACGCCCTCGGGCGGCGTGGCGATGCGCCACTGCTCGTTGCCCTGGCTGCCTTCCTTGACGAGGTGGATGTCCGCCTCGTAGCGCACCGCTCCGGACTCTGGCCGGTAGGCATGATCGGCATCGAGCCGCGCGACCCGTCGGCCGGACAGCTCGTACGTGATGCTCTTCATGTCGTTCTCGTGCTGCGGCTCTCCTTGGGGAGGGGTCTGGACCGCAGTCTTCGGGCCTTCCTTCAGGATGGTCGTCGAGCGGTCAGGAGCCCAGGCCTTGGCCGCGTCCGCCGTCAGGTACTGGCGGGCGATGGTGAAATCCGGGTCGTTGCCGGTCAGCGTCTCCAGGAAGCCGTCGACGATCTCGCGGGCCCGCGCGCCGTCCTTCGGCGGCGCCGCGAAGACGCGTACCGCCGGCTTGTCGGGCGAGGCGTCCACCGGCTCGGGCTCGCCGCTGCTCGGCATCGACGCGCATCCGGCCAGCAGCACACCCGCGGTGCCGAGCAGCGCCGTCCTGCGGACCAGCCGCCTGCGCCTGGTGTGGTCAGCGCCCACGGCTGGTCTCTCCTTCGCTCACGCTCGCGTCCGCGACAGCTCCCGGCGGCTCCACGTCGGCCGCGTCCCGTATGCCCTGCATGGCGCCCTCCTGCGCTGCGGGAGGCTCGTCGTCCGGGCCGGGGGTGGGGCGCGGCACCACGCGGGCGCTGCTGCCGGGCAGCGCGGCCGGGTCCACGGAGCTGTGCTTCGGTCCGGCGGACAGGGCGGCGGAGGGTATCGGTCCCGGCACGCGCTCCTGGGCGGCCTGCACCGGGACGGTGGCCTGCTTGCTCTGGCCGCCGGAGGGCAGTCCGGCCTCGCTGAGCCCGCGGTTGCGCCGGGAGTCCGTCGGCTCCAGGGGTATCGGCGAGCCGCGCAGCGGCTCATCCGCGGTACGCGGCAGCGTCAGGCGGAACTGCGAACCGCCGCCCGGCTCACCCCAGGCCTGCAGCCAGCCGCCGTGCAGTCGGGCGTCCTCCAGCGCGATCGACAGACCGAGGCCGGTGCCGCCCGTGGTACGGGCGCGCGCCGGGTCGGCGCGCCAGAAGCGGTTGAACACCCGGGTCGCCTCGCCCGGCTTGAGCCCGACACCGTAGTCGCGCACGGCGACCGCGACGGCGCCGCCGGCCGCGCCGAGCCGTACGACGACGTCCTTGCCGTCGCCGTGCTCCACCGCGTTGACCACCAGGTTCCGCAGCACGCGTTCGATACGGCGGGCATCCGCCTCCGCGACCACCGGCTGGCCGTCGCCGACGATCCGGATCCGGCCGCCCTTGCGCTCGGCCAGCGGCTCGGCGCCGCCGACGACCCGGCGTACGACATCCCGCAGATCTATCGGTTCGGCGTCCAGAGCTGCCGCACCGGCGTCGAAGCGGCTGATCTCCAGGAGGTCGGAGAGCAACGACTCGAAACGGTCCAGCTGATCGGTGAGCAGTTCGGCGGAGCGCGAGGTCACCGGGTCGAAGTCCACGCGGGCCTCGTGGATGACGTCGGCCGCCATCCGCACCGTGGTCAGCGGGGTGCGCAGCTCGTGGGAGACGTCGGAGACGAAGCGGCGCTGCATCCGCGAGAGGTCCTCGAGCTGCTGGATCTTCAGCTGGAGGTTCTGCGCCATCTTGTTGAAGGCCTCGCCGAGGCGGGCGATGTCGTCCTCACCGGTGACCTTCATCCGCTCCTGGAGCCGCCCGGCCGAGAGCCGCTCGGCGATCCCGGCGGCCATCCGCACCGGCGTCACCACCTGCCGCACGACGAGCCAGGCGATGGCGCCGAGCAGCACCACGACGAACAGGCCCGCGGTGGCAAGGGTGCCCTTGACCAGGGTGAGGGACTCCTCCTCCTGGGTCAGCGGGAAGATGTAGTAGAGCTGATACGGGTCCCCGTTGACGTCGTCGAGGCGCTTGCCGATGACGAGGGCGGGCGCGGGTGCCCGTTCGGCCTCCGGGGCGTAGACGACGGTGGAGAAGCTCCGGAAGGCACCGGAATGCTTGTCGACCTCCTGCCGCAGTGCCTCCGGCACGGTCTCGGCCAGCACATTCCCGGAGGAGCGCGGCGAGCGGTTGCTGCTCGCTCCCCCGCCCGCGCCGGACGCGATGGCCAGCACGTGGAAAGCATCCTGACCGCCGCTGGCCAGCTGCTGCAGCTTCGGGGTCAGCCAGGCTCCGGAGTCCCGGCCGGAGCTGCTCCGGCTGTCCGTGCTGTCGGCCGCCGAGGGCACCGCGAACTCGGCCGCCGCGTTGAACCCGCCGGTGGCCTGGACCTGCGCGGCGTTCTTCTTCGCCTCGAGCAGCCCGTTGCGCACCTGGCTGATGACGACGAAACCGAGCACGACCACCACGAGGACGGACATGAACAGCGTGCTCGCCACGACCCGCAGCTGGATGTTGCGCCGCCACAGCCGCATCACGGGCAGCAGCGGGCGACGCACCCAGCGCGTGAACAGCCGCAGGAAGAGGCTGGACTGCACCCCGTCCTGAAGCAGCTGCCCGCCGCCGCGGAACCGTCCCGTCAGGGACATGCGCCGCCCCGGGCGCACCGGCCGCTCCGGACGGTGCCCCTGCCGACCGGGCGCCGAAGCGACACTGTCCGCGGGCATGTCAGCTCGGTCCGGCCTTGTAGCCGACGCCGCGCACGGTCACCACGATCTCGGGACGCTCGGGGTCCTTCTCGACCTTCGAGCGCAGGCGCTGCACATGCACATTGACCAGACGCGTGTCTGCCGCGTGGCGATAACCCCACACCTGCTCGAGCAGCACCTCGCGGGTGAACACCTGCCACGGCTTGCGGGCCAGCGCGACGAGCAGGTCGAACTCGAGCGGTGTCAGCGCGATCGACTGCCCGTCCCGCTTCACGGAGTGGCCGGCCACATCGATGACCAGGTCACCGATGGTGAGCTGCTCCGGGGCGGGCTCCTCGGACCTCCGCAGCCGCGCCCGGATCCGGGCGACGAGCTCCTTCGGCTTGAACGGCTTCACGATGTAGTCATCCGCGCCGGACTCGAGGCCGACCACCACATCGACGGTGTCGCTCTTGGCGGTGAGCATCACGATCGGCACGCCGGACTCGGCCCTGATCAGGCGGCAGACCTCGATGCCGTCCCGTCCGGGCAGCATCAGATCGAGCAGCACCAGATCCGGCTTGGCCTCCCTGAAGGCGGCCAGCGCCTTGTCTCCGTCCGCTACGAACGACGGCTCAAAACCTTCTCCGCGCAGCACGATGCCAAGCATCTCCGCCAGTGCGGTGTCGTCGTCGACGACAAGGACTCGTCCCTTCATAGTCGCCATCATCCCATTCTCGTAACGGTGAAGTAGTCCCTGGTGAGGTAGGTCACCGGCCCGTGACGCTAGTCGTCCGGAGCGGTCACTGTCTGCCCCCGTGCAGGCACGAGGGCACGACCGGCCCCCCGGAAGGCGAACCGGTGCCCACGGCCCGGCCGTTGGCTAGACCGAGCCGCTGCCGGGCTCGTCGATCCGCCGATCGCACAGCTCGGCCAGCGCGTCGGCCGTGACCGGCGACACGATGCCGTGCTCGGTGACGATGGCCGTCACGAGCTCAGGCGGCGTCACATCGAACGCCGGGTTGTACGCCTGCGTACCCACCGGAGCCACCGGGATCCGACCCCCGGGCTCGGCCCCGGCGACCGCCGGCTGCACCGCCGCGAACTCGGTCACCTCATGCCCCGCCCGCTGCTCCACCACGATCGACTCCCCGTCCGGGGTGTCCCGGTCGACGGTGCTCAGCGGTGCGACCACGATGAACGGTACGTGGTGATACCTGGCGAGCACAGCGAGCGGATAGCTCCCCACCTTGTTCGCCACCGCCCCGTCCCCGGCGATCCGGTCCGCCCCGATCAGCACGGCGTCCACCTCACCCGCCGCGAACAGCGAGCCCGCCGCGTTGTCGGTCAGCAAGGTGTACGGCATGTCGTTGCGGGCCGCCTCGTACGCGGTGAGCCGCGCGCCCTGCAGCAGCGGACGGGTCTCATCCACCCACAGCCGCCGCAGCCGACCGCCCCGGTGCGCTTCGAGGGCCACGGCGAAGGCCGTGCCCTCACCACCGGAGACCAAGGCTCCCGTATTGCAGTGCGTGAGGATCCGGTGGGCTCCGCCGGACAACAGTTCGTCGAGCAGTGCCAGTCCGTGCCGCGCCATCCGCCGCCCGGCCTCCGCGTCCTCACGATGCAGGGCCCGCGCTTCGGCCAGCGCCGCCGCGGCGCCCTGGGCCTGTCCACCGCCGCCCCGGACCGCCGCCCGGTAGGCATCCCGGGCACGGGCCACACCCCGCGCGAGATTGACCGCGGTGGGCCGCGCGGTCGCCAGGGCGTCCGCCGCCTCCTCGACGTCGAAGCCACGGGCTGCCGCAAGCGCCACCCCATAGGCACCCGCGATCCCGAGCACCGGAGCTCCTCGGACCGCCAGCGTCCGGATCGCCTGCACGAGGGCGGGCGCATCGCTACACACCCACTCGACTTCCGCGGCCGGCAGCCGGGTCTGGTCCAGGAGCACCAGCACCGGACCTTCCAGCGGCTCCTCCCAGCGGATCGCAGGGATGAACTCGGACCCGCCGTCCGTCGGGGATGCTGCGCTCTGATCAGCCATCCGTCCAGTCTGCCCCGTTCCCTGCGGACAATTGAAGGCGCGCAGCCCCGGCCGTGCTCCGCCCGCCCGGCCCACGATCGGGTGCCCCGTGGCACGATGGCTGCCAACCCGCCGCCGCGACAGCGGAAGGGCACCGTGAAGGAGCGAGAATGAACGACACTCCGGGCTGGGCCTCGCCCGGATCTGCCCCCTCCGACCGAGGATCCGACGGGCCATCGCCCGGTCAGGACGACGCGGCATCCCGTCCCGGCGGGACTGCCGACCAGCCGGGTGCCACCCCGGACAAGTGGTCCGCTCAGCAACCTCCGGCGGGTCAGTGGTCGGCTCCCGGCACTGCCCAGCAGCCACCCGGTGCTCAGCGGTGGGGTGGTCCCGCGGTCCCGCCCGGCCGGGGACCTGGCTGGGGAGGCGGCTGGAACACTCCGCCCGCCGCGGCCAAGCCCGGTGTCATCCCGCTCCGCCCGCTCGGTGTCGGCGAGATCCTCGACGGCGCGGTCTCCACGATGCGCGCCCACTGGCGCACGGTGCTCGGTATCTCGCTGACCGTGGCAGTGGTCACGGAGATCATCGCCATCCTGCTGCAACGCTATGTGCTGAACAGCGGGGCAAGCACCGCGGTCCTCGAGGACCCCGATGCCACGCTCGGCGAGGTCACCGGAGCGATGGGCTCCCTCCTGCGCGACAGCGGTGTCCTTCTGATCCTTTCTCTGCTTGCCACCTTCGTGGTGACGGCACTTCTGACCATGGTCACGAGCCGTGCTGTCCTCGGCAGGCCGGTCACCATAGGCGAGGCCTGGCGCGATGCCCGGCCCCAGCTGCCGCGGCTGCTCGGGCTGACCTTCCTGCTGCCGCTGATGATGACGGGCATCATCGCGGCGGGCACGCTGCCCGGTGTCCTCATCGCGCTCGCCGGGGCGTCGGAAGGCGGCGTCGCACTGGCCGTCCTGGGCGGCCTCGGCGCGCTCTTCGTCGCGATCTGGCTGCTCATCCGCTTCTCGCTGTCCTCGCCGGCCCTGATGCTGGAGAAGCAGACGGTCCGCAAGTCCCTGGCCCGCTCGGCCAAGCTGGTGCGCGGCTCGTGGTGGCGTGTTTTCGGGATCCAGCTGCTCGCCGCAATCCTGGTGAACCTCCTGGTGTCGCTCCTCGTCATCCCGTTCTCCTTGCTCGCGAATGCCGTGAGCGGCGACGGTTCCGCCGGCCTCCTGGAAACCGGCTCGGATGCGGGCTGGACCTTCCTGATCATCACCGGTATCGGGTCCGTGGTCGGTTCGATGCTCGCGTTCCCGATCACGGCGGGTGTCATCGTTCTCCTCTACATCGACCTGCGGATCCGGCGGGAAGCCCTCGACCTGGAGCTCGCCCGCGCGGCCGGCATCCAGCAGCAGTCGGGCCCCGGCTCGCCGGGCCCGCAACCCGGAGGCTGATGCGATGATCCTGTCGGGGGGAACGACGCCTGCAGCAGCACTTCGGCCGGTCGCCGGTGAGGAACCGCCGGTGACCATCCCGCGCGATCCCGCACGGGAGGCCGCTGAGCGCGAACTGTCCGATCCGGTGTACCACCAGAACGATCCGAGCCTGGTCGAGCGCGCGCTCGACCAGCTCTGGGAGTGGATCAGCGACCTCTTCACCGCTGCTTCGGGTGCCACGCCGGGCGGCGCGCTCGGACTGCTCGCCCTGCTTCTTTTCGTGCTGCTGCTCGCGGCCGCGCTCTGGTGGCGGCTCGGCACCCCGCACCGGTCCCCCACGGCATCGCCCCAGCTGTTCGACGACCGCCCACGCAGCGCGGCCGAGCACCGCGCCACCGCCGAAGCCCATGCGGCGGCAGAGCACTGGAGCCAGGCCGTCCAGGAACGTATGCGCGCCGTCGTCCGCTCCCTGGAGGAACGTGCCCTGCTCGACGAGCGCCCTGGCCGCACCGCGGACGAGGCCGCAGCAGAAGCCGGCCGCACCCTGCCCGCCCACGCCGAGCAGCTGCGCGAGGCTGCACGGACCTTCGATGACGTCACATACGGTGGCCGCAACGCGGACCAGTCCGCGTATCTGCACCTGGCGGGCCTGGACCAGGCTCTCGAGCAGACCCGTCCCACCCTCAGCAGTGACGCCCTGGGAGCCGCCGGATGATCGAGGCATCCACCACTACCTCGGCCTCCCCTACGGCCCGCCAGGCGTGGACCCGCTCCCGTGGGCTGTTGCTCGCGCTCGTGCTGCTGCTCATCGGCGGCACCGTCATCGCGGTGGTGCGCTCCGGTGAGCAGCACGGCCGCCTCGACCCGCGCTCCGCCGATCCTTCCGGAAGCCGCGCGGTGGCCGAACTCCTCAAGGCCCGTGGCATCGACACCCGCGTGGTGACCACGTCCACCGCCGCGGCCGAAGCCACCGGCCCCAATACGACGCTCCTCGTCGCCTCCCCTGATCTCCTCACGGCGAAGCAGCAGACATCGCTCTACAAGGCGACACACACGTCCGGCGGCCGCACCGTGCTGATCGCCCCGGGCCCCACCTCCGTCACGCGCCTCGCGCCCGGTGTCACGGCATCGGGCCCCGGTATCGAATCGGCCCTGCGCCCCGCCTGCTCGCTCCCCGCAGCAGTCCGCGCCGGCGATGCCGACACGGGCGGCACGCGTTACTCGGCCCCGTCGGGACAGGCCTCGTCCTGCTACCCGGAGAACGGCGAGCCCACACTGGTGCAGCTGCCCACCGGCGACGGTGAGACCGTGGTGCTCGGCGGCCCCGGCATCCTCTACAACGATCTGCTCGACGACCGGGGCAACGCCTCGCTCGCCCTTCAACTGCTCGGTTCCCGCCCTCATCTGGTCTGGTACCTCCCTTCCCTGGGCGACAGCGCGGCCACCGACGGCGGCGACCGCGCCTTCTTCGATCTGATTCCTTCCGGCTGGCTCTGGGCCACCCTCCAACTCGGGCTCGCGGCAGCCTTGGCCGCCCTCTGGCGCGCCCGCCGCCTGGGCCCACTCGTACCGGAGCGGCTGCCCGTCGCCATCCGCGCCTCCGAAGCCGTCGAGGGCCGAGCCCGCCTCTACCGCAAGGCCAACGCCCGCGAACGAGCCGCGACAGCACTTCGTGCGGCGAGCCTCACCCGCCTCGCTCCCCTCGTAGGCATACCGCCGTCCCATGCGCACAGCCCTGAGGAAATGCTTCCCGCGCTGTCCGTCCAACTCTCCGAAAAATCCCGCGACCTGCACTCCCTCCTCTTCGGCCCGCCTCCGGGCGACAATGCCGCCCTGATCGCCCTCGCCGACCAACTCGACGCCCTCGAAAGAGAGGTACGCACCTCATGAGCGCCCCGATCTCCGACACCCCCGGGAATGCGGACCGCAGCCGCACCGCCCTGGAGGCCCTGCGCGCCGAGATCGCGAAGGCCGTGGTCGGCCAGGACCCGGCGGTCACAGGCCTGGTCGTCGCCCTTCTCTGTCGCGGGCATGTCCTACTCGAGGGGGTGCCTGGTGTCGCCAAGACGCTTCTCGTGCGCGCTTTGGCCTCCTCGCTCGAACTCGACACCAAGCGCGTCCAGTTCACGCCCGACCTGATGCCGAGCGATGTCACCGGCTCGCTGGTCTATGACTCGCGCACCTCGGAGTTCTCCTTCCAGCCCGGCCCCGTCTTCACCAACCTCCTGCTCGCGGACGAGATCAACCGCACTCCGCCGAAGACCCAGTCCTCGCTTCTCGAAGCGATGGAGGAGCGTCAGGTCACCGTCGACGGCACCCCCCGTGCGCTCCCCGAGCCCTTCCTCGTCGCCGCCACGCAGAACCCGGTCGAATACGAGGGCACCTACCCCCTCCCGGAAGCCCAGCTCGATCGCTTTCTGCTCAAGCTGAATGTCCCCCTTCCTTCACGCGAGGACGAGATCGCTGTCCTCCACCGCCACGCGGAGGGCTTCAACCCCCGCGACCTGACAGCCGCAGGACTTCGTCCTGTGGCTTCTCCTGCCGACATCGAGGCAGCCCGAGCGGCCGTGGCCAAGACAGCTGTCTCCCCCGAGATCACCGGCTACGTGGTGGACATCTGCCGGGCCACCCGCGAATCGCCGTCCCTCACTCTTGGCGTCTCCCCCCGAGGTGCGACCGCGCTGCTCGCGACCGCACGCGCCTGGGCCTGGCTCACCGGCCGCGACTACGTCACTCCGGACGACGTCAAAGCCCTTGCCCTGCCCACCCTTCGGCACCGCGTCCAACTCCGCCCGGAAGCAGAAATGGAAGGCATCACTGCCGACTCCGTCATCGCCTCGATCCTCGCCCACACCCCCGTACCCCGCTGAGCCGAGGACCCATGGCACTCACCGGTCGGGCCGCCCTGCTCGCGGCCCTTGGTTCCGTCCCCGTAGGTCTGCTTGCCCCCAGCTGGACGGGCATGCTCGCGGTCAATTCCCCCCTCGCACTCGCAATGATGTGCGACTACGCACTTGCCGCGCCAGTCAGATCGCTCCGTTTCACCCGATCTGGTGATACATCAGTTCGACTCGGTGACACCGCTGACGTCACGCTTACCATCGAGAACCCCTCGCGCCGAAGGCTGCGTGCACAACTCCGGGACGCCTGGCCGCCGAGCAGTTGGACGCCCGGCACGGAAGCCGCTGCTTCCCGCCACCGAGTCGACGTTCCTGCCGGTGAGCGGCGCCGTCTCACGACCCAGCTCCTCCCGACCCGACGTGGAGACCGCGAAGCGGAACGGATCACCATCCGCTCGTACGGTCCTCTCGGCCTTCTAACGCGACAGGGAAACCACCGAGTTCCCTGGACCGTTCGTGTCCTGCCGCCCTTCCACAGTCGCAAGCACCTGCCGTCGAAGCTGACCCGACTGCGCGAGCTCGACGGCCGGACCAGCCTGTTGACTCGCGGAGAGGGCACCGAGTTCGACAGCCTCCGGGAGTACGTGCCCGGTGACGACACCCGGTCGATCGACTGGCGCGCGACCGCCCGACAGTCATCGGTGGCTGTCCGCACCTGGCGCCCTGAACGCGACCGCCGCATCCTCATCGTCCTGGACACCGGCCGCACCTCGGCCGGGCGGGTCGGCGACGCACCACGCCTGGACGCCTCCATGGACGCCGCTCTCCTTCTCGCAGCCCTCGCGGCGAAGGCCGGCGACCGTGTGGACCTGCTCGCCTACGACCGGCGTGTGCGCGCGCTGGTGCAAGGCAAAGCCGCCGGCGAGGTACTGCCTTCCTTCGTCAACGCGATGGCGACACTCGAACCCGAGCTCATCGAGACGGACTCCCGCGGGTTGGCTTCCACCACCCTGCATACGGCGTCACGTCGCTCGCTGGTCGTCCTCCTGACTGCATTGGAAGCCGCCCCGGTGGAAGAGGGGCTGCTCTCTGTACTGCCGCGGCTCACCAAGCGGCACCCTGTGCTTGTCGCGTCCGTGACCGATCCCCGCATCCAGAAGATGGCTGCCGGCCGTGGGTCGACCGATGACGTGTACGAAGCCGCTGCTGCGGCCCAGGCCCAGGCGGAGCGACGTCGTACGGCAGAAAAGCTGATCCGGCAGGGCGTGACCGTCGTGGATGCGTCACCGGAGGAACTCGCGCCGGCTCTCGCTGACACCTATCTCGCTCTGAAGGCCGCGGGCCGCCTTTGAGGCGAGGTCCATGCGCTAAATATGGCGGGGAGACCTGAACGCAAGAAAGCCCCCGAGTCGATGACTCGGGGGCTTTCCCTAAATTTAG
>NZ_JBLMKT010000042.1:0-14720 GCF_047779955.1 Streptomyces lothianensis
CTCACCGGCCGTCGGGCCGACATCAACGCCGACCGCACCCGCAGGATCAACCGCCTGCGCGGCCAGCTGACCAGCATCTTCCCCGCCCTGGAACGGGTACTCGATCTGGGCAACGTGGGCCCCCTGGTCCTGCTGACCGGCTTCCAGATCCCTGCCGCTCTGCGGCGGACCGGCCGCAAGCGGCTGGAGGCCTGGCTGAGGAACCGCAAGGTCCGCGGGGCCGAAGCACTTGCCGAGGCCGCCCTCGAAGCGGCCGACCGCCAGCACACCGCTCTGCCAGGAGAGAAGATCACCGCACAGGTGATCCACACCCTGGCGAAGGAGGTGATGGGCCTCAACGAGCAACTCACCGAGATCGACAAGCTCATTGCGGCCCGGTTTCGCGAGCACGACCTCGCCGAAGTGATCGAGAGCATGCCCGGCATCGGCCCGTTGATGGGCGCCGAGTTCCTCGCCGCCACCGCTGGTGACATGAACCGATACGGTTCCGCGGACCGACTCGCCAGCCTCGCCGGTGTCGCCCCGGTGCCCAGGGACTCGGGCAACGTCAGCGGCAACCTGCACCGCCCCCGCCGTTATCACCGCGGCCTCCAGCGCGTCTTCTACACCTCCGCGCTGATCAGCATCCGCAACTGCGATGCGTCCCGCCGCTTCTACGAACGCAAGCGCGCCGAAGGCAAGCGACACGTCCAGGCCGTCCTCGCTCTGGCCCGTCGACGAGTGAACGTCATGTGGGCCCTGATCCGTGACGGACGGTGTTACCAAGATGGACTCCCAGTCACAGCGGCGGCTTGACAACATCATTAGGAGGTGAGGACCAGTTCCGGGTCCTGCGCGGGCTCCGTGGTCCGCCGCCCTTCGCGTACGCCGGACAGGGCCACGGCGAGGCCGATCACCGAGAGCGCGGTGACGACGAACAGGGCCGGGGTGAACCCGGCGAGCAGGGCGTCGGGGCCGGACTTGCCGCCGTCGTTGGCGGTCAGCACCGCGGTGACGATGGCGAGGCCGATGGCGCCGCCGACCTGCATCGAGGTGTTGAGCAGGCCGCCCGCCAGGCCCTGCTCCTGGTCCGGGACACCGGCGGTGGCCTGGATGTTGAAGGACGCGAAGGCCAGGGTGAAGCCGATGCCGAGCAGGACCATGCTGGGGAACACTCCGAGGAAATACGGCGCGTCCCGGTCGGTGACGAGGAACAGTACGTACGCGATCGCGTGGGCGACGACGCCGCCCGCGATGGTGCGCGAGGTGCCGACCCGGTTGATCAGCGGGTCCATCCGCGGCGAGCCGAGCGCCACGATGAGCGCGGCGGGCAGGAAGCCGAGGGCAGTCTGGAGCGCCGACCAGCCCAGGACGGACTGCAGGTACAGCATCACGACGAACTGGAAGCCGATGAAGCCGCCGAAGAACACCGCGGCACCGGAGTTGGCGCGGGCCAGAGGGCCCGAGCGCAGGATGCCCAGGCGGACGAGAGGGTGCTTGGTGCGTGTCTCGATGACGTAGAAGAGGACCAGCAGCGCGGCGGCCACCGTGAACTGGATCAGCGTGCTCGCCGCGGCCCAGCCGGCCTCGGGGGCCTCGACGACGGTGTAGACCAGCAGCAGCATCGCGGTGATGCCGGTGGCGGCGCCCGGCAGGTCGTATCCGCCGGTGCGCTCGGGGCGGGCTTCCTTCGGCAGCAGCTTCACGGCCGCGGCGAGCGCGAACAGGGCGACGGGTACGGGCAGGAAGAACGTCCAGCGCCAGCCGATCTCGGTCAGCAGGCCGGAGAAGACCAGACCGGCGGAGTAGCCGCTGGCGCCGAAGACGGCGAAGATTCCCAGCGCCTTGTTGCGTGCCGGTCCCTCCGCGAACGTGGTGGTGATGATCGACAGCGCCGCGGGCGCGGTGAAGGCCGCCGCGATGCCCTTCAGGAGCCGGGTCGCGATCAGCAGCGTGCCGTCGTCGACGAGCCCACCGACGAACGAGGCCAAGGCGAACACGGCGACCGCTCCCAGGAAGACGCGTCGCCGCCCGAGCAGGTCGGCGGCGCGGCCGCCGAGCAGCAGCAGCCCTCCGTAGGTGAGGACGTATCCGCTGACGACCCATTGCAGGGTGCTGGTGGACAGGCCGAGGTCGGCCTGGATCGAGGGCAGTGCCACCGCCACCATCGACACGTCGAGCGCGTCGAGGCCGACGACGAGGGAGACGGTGAGCAGGACGCCCCACAGACGGGAATCCCATGAGGTGGAAGTCGTGGTCAGGTGCTCGGTTTGGCTCATGGGGCAGGACATTACATGCGCATGCATTAAATGCCAACGCATTTAATTCGCGTGCATCTAATGTTCACGCATGCTAGCCTCGCGGACATGAAGGGTGCCGCCGAGCGTGAACTGGTACAGGAGTGGCGTGGTCTGATGGCCCGCCACGCCATCGTCTGGAACGCCCTCGAGCGCGAGCTGCAGCACCGGCACAAGCTCGGTGTGAGCGAGTTCGAGGCCCTGGAGCTGCTGGCCTGCCAGGAGAAGTGCCGCGCGGCCGAGCTGTCGGACGCGATCCATCTGAGCCAGTCCGCTGCCTCCCGGCTCGTCGCGCGGCTGGAGAAGAACGGCCTCGCGATCCGCGCCATGTGTGACATGGACCGCCGCGGCGTCTTCGTGGCCCTGACGGACGAGGGCCGCCGCCGCTACCAGGAGGCGCTGCCCACGCATCGCGAAGTGCTGCGGGAGACGCTCTGAGCGCGTGCCCTGCCGTCATGGCCGCCCACCTCGGCCAGGTGCTGGTGAGGATGAGGCATGGAACGAGTGCGGGTCCGGCGCCCGGAGGGGCCGGACCCGCACTCGGGTGTATGAGAGTCAGGACTGCGTCATCAGAAGCAGCCGCGTCTGCGGGGCCAGCTTGCGGTTGACGCTCGTGGACTGGACGAAGATGGTGAACTCGGCGTTCTGGTCCGGGCGCAGGCGGACCTCCGCGTCCGGGAGGCCCAGGAGGGTGCGGGCCTGCGGGCCGGTGTAGACGCGGTCCGTCTTCTTCTCCAGGACCGCGATCTGCTTGCGGGCCTGTACCTTCTCCGACTTGCTCAGCTGGTAGAACGCCGTGCCCGTGCGGTAGGTGTGGCCGTTGTCCACGATCCAGGTGCGGATGGATTCCGAGCGGTCCACCGTGAGCAACTGGTACGTGTCCGCGCCCGCCGGGGTGAGGCCGGCCGCCTTGATCGTGTCCTTGTTGACCGCGTCCGCGCCCGTGGAGAAGACGGCGCGCGAGCCGCGGATGCCCTTGGTGCGGCCGATCATGAACTTCTCGGTGGCCTCCTGGATGACATGCCCGGCCTCCTCCAGGCCCTGGGTGCTGGTGGCGTCCCAGACGGCGATGTTGTCCTTCGGGAAGCCGCAGCGCATGGCCTCGCGCTTGCCCATCTGGTCGGGGACCAGGACGGCCAGCGTCCAGTTGTCGGCCTGGGTGTGGATCAGGCCGCTCACCGCGCCCACCAGCTCGGCCGGCTTCAGGCCCTGGCCGTCCGGGCTGCGGTGGCTCACGTTCTCCTGGCCGTCGGTGAGGACGAACGTGAGGAAGCTGTGGTCCCCGTAGAGCTGTGCCGTCTGCGCCAGCTCATGCTGCGACTTCAGGGTGGCGGCGAGCAGGGCCGTCATGCCGCCCGCCCGGTACAGCTGCTGCAAGGACGGCATCCGCAGTACGTCCTTGTCGTAGATGACGCACTCCACCTTGTCCGCGAAGACGTACACCGTCACGCGGGTCTCCTGGTCCAGCTCCTGCGAGCGGCGGGCCAGGTAGGCGATCTGCTGGTCGGCGACCTCGACGACCTTGCGGCTCAGATGCGACATGGATGAACTGGCGTCAAGCACAAGGGCGACGTGATTGATGTAGTTCTGTGCTCCGGACATGGCTGTTCCCCCTCGTCCCGGCAGCCCCTGCAGCTCCCGATCGATGTCCTCATCCTTCCAGGAGGCACTGACAATCGATCTTGAACGGAAGGCGCCATGCTGCCCGCCCCGAGGGGGAGTCCGGCCGGGCAGGCCGCGATGGCCCCGGCTCCTTGGAGCCGGGGCCCGAACGCAAGGGACCTCGAGCCGCACCCGGTATGCCCGCTCAGGGACAGGTGACGAGGAGGATCGAGACGGCGGTGCAGGTGACGGACGCCGTGTCGTTGCCGGGGTCGGGGTCGGTGGGCGTGGAGGCGGTGCGCTGCGCGGACACCTCGACCGGGCCGAGACTCAGTAGGTGGAGCGGAACCCGGAAGGTCCTGGCCACGCTCGCGTTGTCGGCGATGGCGCCGTAGGTGCAGGTCACCGTGGTGCCGTCGGCGGTGCATCCGGAGGCGAGGTGGGTGGCCCTGGAGCCCGGCGGGAGCTGTGCGGTGACGGTGGCGGAAGTGACGTCCCGGGGGCCGGTGTTGTGTGCGGTGAGGGTGTAGGACAGGTACGGCGTCAGGAGGCCCAGGTGCGGATCGGCGGTGAGGCCGATGCCGATGTCCGCGCTCGCCGACGACGGCGCGGCGGCGAAGGCCACGCCGTAGGGGCCGGTGAAGCCGGTGATCGTGTCCGTGACGGCGTCGGTCCCGGTGTCGATCACCGAGACGGTGCCGCCGTTCAGGTTGGTGGCGTAGACGGCCGTGCCGGACGGGGCCGCCTCGACTCCGGCCGGGCTGTCGCCGACGGGGATGGTCGCCGTCACGGTTCCGCTCGCCGTGTCGATCACCTTCACGTCGTCGCTGCCCCGGTCGGCGACGTACGCCCGGGTTCCCGACGCGTCGAACGTGACGTCGTTCGGGAACGCCCCCACCGGGATGGTGGAACTGACCGTGTCGGTCGAGGTGTCGATCACCGAGACCGTGTCGGCCTCGCTGTTGGCCACGTAGGCGGTGGCCCCGGAGGGGCTGACCGCCACGCCGGTGGGGGAGTCACCGACCGGGACCGTGGCGCTGACCGTGTTGGTCGAGGTGTCGATGACCGAGACCGTGTCCGCGTTGCTGTTGGTCACGTAGGCGGTGGCGCCCGAAGGGGTGATCGCCACACCGTTCGGCGAGTTCCCGACGGAGACGGTGGCGCTGACCGTGTCGGTCGCGGTGTCGATGACCGAGACCGTGGTCCCGCCGCTGTTCGCGACGTAGGCGAACGTCCCGGACGGGGTGACGGCCACGTTGAGGGGGTTGCTGCCGACGGGGATGGTCGCGGTGACCGTGTTGGTGTCCGTGTCGATCGCCGAGACGGTGGCTTCGTTGAAGTTGGTCACGTAGGCATGCGCACCGGACGGGGTGACGGCCACGCCGACCGGCCTGCCGCCGACGGCGATGGTGTCGGAGACGGTGTTCGTGCTCGTGTCGACCACCGAGACGGTGCTGCCGTAGAAGTTGGCCACGTAAGCCGTCGGGCCGGTGGCGGCCCGCGCGGGCCCGGGGAGGGCGACCAGGCCGCTGAGTGCCAGTGCGCCGCCGACGGCGAGCGAGGTCAGCCGCCGCCTCCAGGCGGCCAGGGGCGACCTGGGCGGCGCGGCACGTCCGGTGCTTTCGGCGGGCCTGGACGGTCTGGAGAATGCACGGATCAAAGAACTTCTCCCTTCGGCGCGTCCGCACCCTGACGGCGGGCCCGAATGACCCCGAGGACCGGCAGCCGTGCGGTCGTGCGGAGCCTGTCGACGGCAGTCGTCCCGGCTGCCGTCCGGCAGAGCCCCCGTGCGTCACATCCGGCGTCGTCGGGTCACCCCGGACCGAAGCGGCGCCGAGCGCATCGTCACGGCGCCGGCCGTGGGAACGCGGCAGCGCTGACCGCCTGAAGGCAGGAGAACCGGCGCCCGGCGACGTGACCGAGATCATCCCGCTTTTCCGGCAACTCGGGGGTTAGATCTTCACTGTTGTCCGAATGTGGTCGGCATCTGATCGCCCTGCGCCTCGCGGCCCGTCCCGAGGGTGCACGCCCGTCCCGGTGCGGACGGGGCCAGACCGGGCCCGGCCGTACGCGCCAGGGGCGCGGCCTGTTTCCCGCGGTACCAGGCCGGGGCGCGGGCCTACCTCACCCGGTACCAGGCCGGGGCGCGGGCCTACCTCACCCGGTACGGATCCCCGTACACCCGCCACGTCAGCGGCGTCGCCAGGTTCATGTTGCCTGCCCTGAGGAACAGCCGCTGGGCCGTGTCGATGCGGCTGGTGTCGCGCTTCTCGGCGAGCATCACCTCGCGCCGTGCGTCCAGGAAGGCGTTGAGGAAGACCTGCTCCTTGCCGCCCTCAGCCTTGGTCCTCGCCTGCTTCATGGCCTTCTCGCGGATGCCGTAGAAGCCGTTCGGCCCGATGCCGGGGCCGTGCAGCACCATCGCGTCGTAGTAGAGGAACTGGCCGAGTGTGCTCAGACCGTCCATCTTGGCCTGCAGGACGGCCGGCTCGAAGTAGTCGTCGTCGCGCAGGTTGTCCTGGGCCTTACGGAACTCGGGCTTCTCGGCCTCCGCCTTCCAGGCCTCGGGGAGGTCCTCCAGGCCGTTGAGCGAGTCCGAGCCGTCGACCTTGCGCAGGGCGGGCAGGAAGCGGGCGAGCCCGTTGTCCGGGTGTTCCTCGGTGTACTGCTCGACGAGCTTGAGCATGTCGTGCGTACCGGAGGTGAAGCCGATGATGCCGCCGGTGTAGCCGTTGCCGTCGCCGGGGTCCTCGATGTAGCCGTAGGTCGTGCGCCAGTCGAGCGTCGAGTTCTCCGCGCTGGCCACGAGCTGCTGCGCCAGCTCCTTCTTGTCCTTGGCCGCGAGCCCGGGCGGCATCTTGCGGATGCGTTCCTCCAGCTCGCTCTCCGTCTCGTCGGCGAGCGGGTTCGAGGGGGAGGGCGAGCTGTGGGCGGGCAGCGGCTTGCCCTGCGGGATGCCGGAGTCCGAGTCGGGGCCGAGCAGGTAGACGAGGAGGGTCGCCACGGGAGCTATGGCGAGGAAAAGACAACCGGCACGCTTCATGCGCACAGGGTATGGCTCGGGCCCGGGATCCGGGTGTGCAGGGTCGGGGGCGGTCGGTCGGTTGCGCAGCGTTGCGCTTTGTCGCTCTCCGTCGTGACTCGTCGCGATCTGTCGCTCTCCGCCGTGGTCCGCCGTGGTCTGCCGTGGTCCGTCATGTTCTGTCGTGTACGGGCCACCCCTGCGTGTGCGGCGGCTCACCATGCTCGTAGTCTGGTGGTGGAACATCACAGCTTTGCCGCAACTGCACGTGCTGAAGGGCCAGTTGGCGCCGGAGTGCGAGGTGCCCGCCCCGAGGCGCGTCCGAAGGGGAGGGGCCGGGGATGAACAGCCAGGAGCGGACACGCGGTGACGGCAGACCGGATCGGCCGGCGAAGGGCGAGCGCCTCGCGGACTGGGCCGACGGCAGGCTCGGGATCTACTCGCTGGCCAAATCACAGATGCGCAAGGTGTTCCCGGACCATCCGAGCTTCATGCTGGGCGAGGTCTGTCTGTACAGCTTCATCATCCTGATCCTCACCGGGGTCTGGCTGACGCTGTTCTTCGAGCCCAGCATGGCCGAGGTCGAGTACCAGGGCTCCTACGAGCCGCTCAAGGGACTCATGATGTCCCGCGCCTTCGAGTCGACCGTCGAGATCAGCATGGACGTGCGCGGCGGGCTGCTGATCCGGCAGATCCACCACTGGGCGGCGCTGGTCTTCGTGGCGGGGATGCTCGCGCACATGATGCGGGTGTTCTTCACGGGCGCGTTCCGCAAGCCGCGCGAGGTCAACTGGCTGTTCGGCTGGACGCTGTTGATGCTCGCCCTGATCACCGGCCTGACGGGGTACTCGCTGCCGGACGACCTGCTCTCCGGTACCGGGCTGCGGTTCGCGCAGGGTGCGATCCTGTCGATCCCGGTCGTGGGCACGTATCTGGCGATGTTCCTCTTCGGCGGCGAGTTCCCGGGCGAGGACATCATCGCGCGGCTGTATCCGATCCACATCCTGCTGTTGCCGGGGATCATGCTGGGCCTGGTGGTGGCGCATCTGATCCTGGTCTTCTATCACAAGCACACCCAGTTCGCCGGGCCCGGGCGCTCGGAGAAGAAGGTGATCGGCGCGCCGTTCATGCCGATCTACGTGGCGAAGGCCGGCGGGTTCTTCTTCCTGGTCTTCGGCGTCCTCGCGGTCATGGGCGCGGTCGTGTCGATCAACCCGGTGTGGGCGATCGGCCCCTACCGCCCGGATCTGGTCGGCACGGGCGCTCAGCCGGACTGGTATCTGGGCTTCTCCGAGGGGCTGATCCGGGTGATGCCGGGATGGGAGATCAACGCCTGGGGCCACACGCTGGCGCTCGGCGTCTTCATTCCGTTCATGCTCTTCCCGGTCTATATGACGCTGATCGCGGTCTATCCGTTCATCGAGGCGTGGGTCACCGGGGACAAGCGCGAGCACCACATCGCGGACCGGCCGCGGAACGTCCCGACCCGTACGGCGCTCGGGGTGGCCTGGCTGGTCGGCTACGGGGTGCTGCTGATCGGCGGCGGCAACGACATCGTGGCCACGCAGCTGCATCTGTCGATCAACGTGATCACGTGGTTCGTGCGGATCGGGTTCTTCGTGCTCCCGGTGCTCGCGTTCGTGATCACCCGCCGCATCTGTCTCGGGCTGCAGCACCGCGACCGGGACAAGGTGCTGCACGGGCGCGAGAGCGGGACGATCAAGCGGCTGCCGCACGGGGAGTTCGTGGAGATCCACGAGCCGCTCACCCCGGGGCAGCGCTTCACGCTCACCGCCCACGAGCAGCCCGAGGCGCTCGACCTCGGCCCGACGACGGACGCCAACGGGGTGCGCCGCCGCGTGAAGCCGGGCGAACGCCTGCGCGTCAGCCTCTCCAAGGCGATGTACGGCCCGGGAACCCAGGTGGAGAAGCCGACGGCGCAGGAGTACGAGGAGATCACGGCCGGCGACGGCCACGGGCACTGACGGCCGCGTGCACTGACGGCCACGGGCACCGTGACACCGACGGCTGCGACGCCGACGGCCGCGACACCGGCAAGTCCCGCCCCGGGGAAGCCCTCCCGGGGCGGAGCCGGCTTCTCAGGCCAGCACCCGCTTGCGGCACTCGCCCGGCGTGCCCCATGCCGTGCGCAGGGCCTGGGCCTTTCGGATCCACAGCGACAGGTCGAGTTCCTCGGTGTAGCCGATCGCGCCGTGGAGCTGGAGTGCCGTGCGTGAGGCCTGGTACGCGGCCTCGGAGGCGGTGAGCTTCGCGGCGGCGAGGTCCGCCCGTGTCATCGTGAGCGCCGCCCCGTACAGGAGCGGCTGGGCGAACTCGAGGCGCAGCAGGGCGTTTGCCAGCTGGTGCTGCACCGCCTGGAACGTGCCGATCGGTGTCCCGAACTGCTTGCGCTGCTTCACATACGCCACCGTCCGATCGAGCAGAGCCCGCCCCACGCCCAGCGCCTGGGCCGCCGCCGCGAGCGTCCCCCAGGCGTCGGTGGCCGCGAAGGCCGCCCGGTCCCGGGTGAGCGGCTCGGTGGGCGCACCGGGTTCGGTGAGCCGCCGGGCGGGGTCAGCCGAGCGGTGGACCGGGCCGTGCCCGGCGCCGCACAGGTGCAGTCCGCCGTCCGCGAAGGTCACGGTCACATCGGCGGCCTCCGCGTCCAAGGCATACGGGCCGCCGGGCGCCTTGACGGTGGCGAGGACCGATCCGTCGGCGACCCCGGGGAGCAGCCGCTTGGCATGAGCGGAGTCCGTCGATGCCGCGAGGAGCGCCGAGACCGCCGCGGTCTCCACGACCGGCCCCGGCACGGCATGCCGCCCCAGCTCGACATACGCGACGGCGAGCTCGACCGGCAGCGGCCCCACACCCTCGTACGCCTCGGGTACGGCGAGCGCGAACACCCCGGCCTCCGCGAGCCGTCCCCACAGGGCCCGGCCCGCCGTGAAGTCCCCGGCACCCCAGGACCGTACGGCCGCGGGGACGTCCGCCGCCGTCAGCATCGCGTCGAGGCTGCGGGCGAACTCGCGCTGCTCGTCGTCCAGGAGGAATCTCAAGACCGCCGTCCCTTCGGCAGGCCGAGCAGCCGCTCGGCGATGATGTCGCGCTGGATCTCGTTGGTGCCGGCGTAGACGGGGCCCGCGAGCGAGAAGACATAGCCCTCCGCCCAGTCGTACGGGCCGGGGTGGGCGGCGAGTTCGCCGTCGGCGCCGAGCAGGTCGAGCGCGGTCTCGTGCAGCGCGATGTCGTACTCGGACCAGAAGACCTTGTTCAGGGAGGATTCGGCGCCGACGGTCTCGCCTGCGGCGAAACGGGACGCGTTGGCGGCCGTGAACAGCTGGTAGGCGCGGGCACCCACCACCGCGTCGGCCACCCGGTCGCGCAGTGCGGTGTCGGCCGGGTTGCCCTGCGCGCGCCACAGCTCGACGAGCCGGTCCGCGGCCGCCAGGAAGCGTCCGGGGGAGCGGAGGGTGAGGCCCCGTTCGTTGCCTGTTGTCGACATGGCGATACGCCAGCCCTGTCCCGGCTCGCCGATCACGTCCTCGTCGGGCACGAAGACCTCGTCGAGGAAGACTTCGGCGAAGGCCGGTCTGCCGTCGAGCCGGCCGACGGGACGGACGGTCACGCCGGGCGCCCGCAGGTCGAACATCAGATAGGTGAGCCCGCGGTGCGGCCGGTCCGCCGCCGGGTCGCTGCGGAAGATCCCGAACGCGCGGTCCGCGAAGGCGGCCCGTGAGGACCAGGTCTTCTGCCCGCTGAGGAGCCAGCCCCCGTCCGTACGCACCGCGCGGGACTTCAGCGAGGCCAGATCGCTGCCCGCCTCCGGCTCCGACCAGGCCTGCGCCCAGATCACCTCGCCGCTCGCCATCGAGGGCAGGATCCGGGCCTTCTGCTCGGGGGTGCCGTGGTCGAGGAGGGTGGGGGCGAGCAGGTTGATGCCGTTCTGAGAGACGCGGCCCGGGCCGTTCGCCGCGTAGTACTCCTCCTCGAAGATCAGCCACCTGAAGATGTCCGCGCCCCGGCCGCCGTACTCCTCGGGCCAGGACACGACCGACCAGCGGTCCTCGTGCAGCCGCCGTTCCCAAGCGCGGTGCTGTGCGAAGCCTTCCTCGGTCTCCAGTGACTGCAGGGGAGTGCCGGGGACGTTGGCGCGCAGCCAGTCCCTCGCCTCCTGCCGGAACGCCTGCTCCCCGGGTGACTGGTCAAGGTCCACGAGTTGCCCCACTCCTTCCCTAACAAGTGTTTGGTAGGTTACCCTCCTGCCGTGACAGACAACAAGCCCGGCAACAGCCTCGGCGCCAAGCCGCCGTACGTGAAAGGCCATCGACTCCTCGACGGGCGCACGGCCGTCATCACCGCGGCCGCCGGTGCGGGCATCGGCGGTGCGACCGCGCGCCGGTTCCTGGAGGAAGGCGCACGGGTCGTCATCAGCGATGCCCACGTGCGCCGCCTCGCCGCGTCGGAGGTCGAACTCGCCAAGGAGTTCGGCGCGGACCGCGTGTCCTCGCTGCCCTGCGACGTGACGGACGAGTCCCAGGTGCGGGCGCTGTTCGCACACGCCGTGGACCGGCACGGCGGACTCGATCTGCTCGTCAACAACGCCGGACTCGGCGGCACCGCGGAACTCGTCGACATGAGCGACGAACAGTGGACCCGCGTGCTCGACGTGACGCTGGGCGGCACCTTCCGCTGTGTACGGGCCGCGCTCCGGCACTTCAAGGAGTCCGGCACCGGCGGCGTCATCGTCAACAACGCCTCCGTCATCGGCTGGCGCGCCCAGGCCGGACAGGCGCACTACGCGGCCGCGAAGGCCGGCGTCATGGCGCTCACCCGGTCCGCGGCCGTCGAGGCAGCCGCGTACGGGGTGCGGGTCAACGCCGTGTCACCGAGCCTCGCCATGCATCCGCACCTGGTGAAGGTCACCACGCCCGAACTGCTCGAGGAGCTGACGGCGGGCGAGGCCTTCGGGCGGTACGCCGAACCCTGGGAGGTGGCCAACGTGATCGTGTTCCTGGCCGGCCCCTACTCCTCGTACATGACCGGTGAAGTCGTCTCCGTGAGCAGTCAGCACGCGTAGGAGCTGGACAATGGTGGTGTGCCGACGCCCAAGAAGAACCGAACGAAACAGCCGTCCGTGACCCCGTCACCCGCCCGCCGCGGTGAACTCCTCGCGACCGCCGCCGAGGTCTTCGCCGCGCAGGGCTACAACGCCACGACCGTGCGCAAGATCGCGGACGAGGCGGGGATGCTCGCGGGCAGCCTCTACTACCACTTCGATTCGAAGGAGTCGATCCTCGACGAGATCCTCTCCACGTTCCTGGACGAGCTCTGGCAGGGCTACGACGCCGTGCTCGCCGCCGGGCTCGGGCCGCGCGAGACCATCGAGGCGCTGGTCACCGAGTCCTTCCGGGAGATCGACCGGCACCGTGCCGCCGTCGCCATCTACCAGAAGGAATCGCGCCACCTCGCCCGCCAGGAGCGCTTCGCCTATCTCGTCGAATCCCAGGAGAAGTTCGAGAAGGCCTGGCTGGGCACGCTGGAGCGCGGCGTCGCCGCCGAGGTCTTCCGCGCCGATCTCGACATCCGGCTCACGTACCGCTTCGTGCGCGACACCGTTTGGGTCGCCGCGTCCTGGTACCGGCCGGGCGGGCAGCACAGCCCGGAGGAGATCGCCCGGCAGTACCTGTCGATGGTCCTGGACGGAATCGCCGTACGTACCTGATCCGTTGACCCGCATCACTGCCGGGTCGGTTGACCTGTGAGGGAGTTGTGTCATGGCCGAGGCCTACATAGTCGACGCTGTCCGTACGCCGGTGGGGCGCCGCAAGGGCGGGCTCAGCGGAGTGCACCCCGCGGACCTGGGCGCGCATGTGCTGAAGGCACTCGTGGAGCGCTCGGGCGTGGATGCCGCGGCCGTGGAGGACGTGGTCTTCGGCTGCCTCGACACCGTCGGGCCGCAGGCCGGTGACATCGCCCGCACGGCCTGGCTCGCGGCCGGACTGCCCGAGGAGGTGCCGGGCGTCACCGTCGACCGGCAGTGCGGATCCTCGCAGCAGGCCGTGCACTTCGCCGCGCAGGGCGTCCTGTCCGGCACCCAGGACCTGGTGGTCGCGGGCGGCGTGCAGAACATGACGATGATCCCGATCGCCTACGCCTCCCGGCAGGCGGGCGAACCGCTCGGCCTGACCGAGGGCCCCTTCCACGGCTCGAAGGGCTGGCAGGAGCGGTACGGGAAGCAGCCGGTCAACCAGTTCCACGGCGCCGAGCTGATCGCGTCCAAATGGGGGATCACCCGGCGCGACCAGGAGGAGTTCGCGCTGCGCTCGCACCAGCGGGCACTGCACGCCATCGCCGAGGGGCGTTTCGAACGCGAGACGGTCGCCTACGGCGAGGTGACCGTGGACGAGGGGCCGCGTCCAGACACCTCCCTGGAGAAGATGGC
The DNA here is from genome assembly GCF_047779955.1 of Streptomyces lothianensis. Taxonomy (NCBI): domain Bacteria; kingdom Bacillati; phylum Actinomycetota; class Actinomycetes; order Kitasatosporales; family Streptomycetaceae; genus Streptomyces; species Streptomyces lothianensis. Next base: position 13,346 of record NZ_JBLMKT010000042.1, read on the forward strand.
CGCGCTGCAGCCGGTGGTCGAGGGCGGCACCATCACGGCGGCCTGCTCCTCGCAGGTCTCCGACGGCGCGGCGGCCATGCTGATCGCCTCCGAACAGGCCCTGCGTGAGCACGGGTTGACCCCGCGGGCCCGCATCCACCACCTGTCGGTACGCGGAGAGGACCCCATCCGGATGCTCTCCGCGCCGATCCCGGCGACGGCGTACGCACTGAAGAAGACCTCGATGTCCATCGAGGACATCGACCTGGTCGAGATCAACGAGGCCTTCGCCCCGGTGGTCCTCGCCTGGCTCAAGGAGACGGGCGCGGACCCCGGGCGCGTCAACGTCAACGGCGGCGCGATCGCCCTCGGCCACCCGCTGGGTGCGACCGGCGTCAGGCTGATGACGACGCTGCTGCACGAACTGGAGCGCACGGGAGGCCGTTACGGCCTGCAGACCATGTGTGAGGGCGGCGGCCAGGCGAACGTGACGATCATCGAGCGGCTCTGACGGCAGTGCTGACCGGTAGGTCCTTGCCCGTTGCCCGTTGCCCGTTGCCCGTTGCCCGTTGCCCGCTGACCGCTGACCGCTGACCGCTGACCGCTGACCGCAAAAACTATCTTGACATCGAGATTATCGGCATCGAGACTGTCGTCCGTTGATGTCTTGATGTCGAGATAGTTCGGGGGAGCGGTGCTGCGCACGGGCAACGGGCAAGGACTCATCGGTCAGTTGCGGCGGCCGCCCGGCGGGCGGGACGCGCGCCTGATGCTGTTCGGGCAGTTCGTCGACCGCACGGGGACGGGGGTGTGGGCGGCCTCGTGCGTCCTGTACTTCACCGTGGTCACCGGGCTCGACGCCGCGCGGATCGGGCTGCTGCTCGGGATCGCCGGGGTGGCGGGGGTCGCGGGCTCGCCGCTCGCGGGGCGGCTCGCGATGAGCTTTCCCGTACGGACGCTGCTGATCGCCTGTCATGTGCTGCGGATCGGCAGCGTCGGGCTGCTGCTCGCCCTGGACAGCTTCGCCGCTCTGCTGCCCGTCGTGGCTCTGACGTCCGTCGGCGACCGTGCCGCGAAGACCCTGGAGATGGTGTTCGCGACCGAAGTGGCGGGGGAGCGGCGGGGTACGTATCAGGCGCTGTTCCGCACGGTCGCCAATGCCGGGTACGCGCTGGGCGCCGGCATCGCCGCGGCCGGTCTCGCCTTCGACGCCTACCGCTCGCTGATCCTCGCCAACGCGGCCTCCTTCCTGGTGGCCGCCCTGCTGGTGCGCGCCACGCGGCTGCGGATGCCACCGGGGAAGGCCGAGCCGGCCGTGAGGCAAGGTGATTCGGCCGAGGTGCATGGGGGTGCGGGCCGGGCGGACGGCGATTCGGCCGAGGCGCATGGGGGTGCG
>NZ_JBLMKT010000004.1:0-13615 GCF_047779955.1 Streptomyces lothianensis
GCCTCGTCGACGACGTCATCGACCCCGCCGAGACCAGGTCCGTCCTGATCTCCTCCCTCGAGATGCTCCGCACCAAACACGCCGACCTGCCCTCGCGCAAGCACGGCAACCCACCCCAGTAAGTGATGCAAGCGAAGTAAGTGATGAGCGGTGGGCGTGGGCGGCAGTCGTCGGCGACCGTCGCCGTCCCGGCGCGCCAGGAGGCACGTGATGGTCAAGCAGGAGCGAGCGGCCCGGACCCGGCAGGCGCTGATTCGCGCGGCCGCCGAGGTGTTCGCCGAGCAGGGGTTCGCTCGTGCTTCGATCTCCACGATCAGCAGGCGGGCGGGGGTGAGCAACGGGGCGCTGCATTTCCACTTCGAGAGCAAGGGCGCACTGGCCGAGGCCGTCCAGCAGGAGGCCGCGGAGGCCGTGACGCGGATGACCGAGCAGGCGGAGGGCGCAGCCGATCCTCTGCAGATGCTGGTCGACGCCACGCACGGTCTGGTGCGACGGCTTGCCGACGACGTCGTCGTACGGGCCGGGTTCGCGTTGTGCGGTCGCCCGGACGGGAGCGACGTCGTCGGCGGCGTCGATCTGCGCCGGCAGTGGCAGGCCTGGATCGAGGCCGCACTGGCCCGCGCGGAGGGGGAGGCGCTGCTCGCCGACGGCGTGTCGACGCGAGGGGCCGCGGAGGCGGTTGTGGCGGCGACCGTGGGCTTCGAGGTGCTCGGCGGCCGGGACCGGTCATGGCTGGGGGGCGAGACGGTCACGCGTTTCTGGGATCTGATGCTGCCTCGGCTGAGCGGCGGTGGGGTGCCGATGGTGTCCGCGGCCGGGCGGGGAGCCGGGCCGGGGGCCGGAGTCGCATCGCGTTCCTGAAGAAACCCTGCGTGCTGTTTTAGAGCAGGTGTCTGGGGCGGGCGCTGCCCGTATGCCCGTTTTCATCGGTTTTGGTGGCGCTAGGGGGTCCGATTTTCAAAACAGCGTGGACGGTTTTTAATTGACAAACCATCCGTGCTGTTTTTTACTCGGTATACCCAAGTGACCATCTCATGCGCGCATAGGGGAGACGCCATGGACATCTCTGTACTGGGCGGACTGGCCGTCCGGGAGAACAGAGCCTCGATCACACCCACGGCGCCCAAGCCGCGTCAGGTGCTCGCCCTGCTCGCGCTCCACGCCGACCAGGTAGTCCACGTCTCCTCGCTGACCGAGGAGTTGTGGGGTGCGACGCCGCCGCGCAGCGCCCGCGCCACGCTGCAGACCTACGTCCTGCAGCTACGGGAGATGATCACCGCAGCCCTCGTGGACGACGCCGAGGACGCGCCGCCGCGAACCGCCAAGGACGTCCTCGTCACCGTGCCCGGCGGGTACCTGCTGAACACCTCGGGCGGTTCCAGTGACGTCCGCGAGTTCGAGCGCCTCGCCGGTCTGGGCTACCGGGCCATGGACGCCGGTGACTTCCCCGGCGCGGCACGGCAGCTGCGCGAGGCCCTGTCGCTGTGGAGCGGGGCCGCGCTCGCCGACGTACAGGCCGGGGCGCAGCTCTCGATGGAGATCCGGCGCCTGGAGGAGACCCGGCTGTGCGCGCTGGACCAGCGCATCGAGGCCGATCTGCGACTGGGCCGCCACCGGGAGCTCCTCGGTGAACTGTCCGTCCTCGTCAGCAGGCACCGCACCCACGAGACGCTGCACGGCCAGTTCATGCTGGCGCTGCACCGGTCCGGTCGGCGCACCGAGGCCCTGGAGGTATACCAGCGCCTGCGTCGCGCCCTGGTCCGCGAGCTCGGCCTGGAGCCGTCGGCGGGGCTTCGGCGCCTCCAGCGCTCCATCCTCATGACCGCCCCTGAACTCGCCCAGGACGCCCCGGCATCGGCATCCCCGGCGTTCGCCGCCGTCGGCGGCGCGGATCGCGTGGCCCGGGTCGGCTGACCACCGCCCCCGCCCCCCCTTTGGCCCGGTGATCCGGGGCCTGCTTCCGCGTCGCCGCCGAGCCCGGCGGCGAACAGCCGCCCCCCACCACCGCCTGACCACGTCCCGGTGACCATGTCCCGGCGCCGGACGGAACCTTGGAGTATCGCCATGCTCAGTGACCGCCGGCCTCCCGCTACGGTGGCGGCCCGTGCCGTCGCCGCTCCCGCCCCGCCTTCCCTCGCCCCCGCCCATGCCGCCCATGCCGCCCATGCCGACTATCCCGCCGCTTCCGCCGCGCCCGTGGCCGACGTCGTGCCGGTCCTCGCGGATGTGCTCCTGCTGAAGCCCGAGAAGATCGACCCCCGCCAGTCCTTCCGCTCCCTGGGCCTCGACTCCCTGCTGGCCGTGGAGTTCGTGGCGGGCGTCAACGCCCGGTACGGGACACGCATCAGGACCGCCTCGCTGCCGGACCACCCCACGCCGCTGTCCTTCTCCCGGCACGTGGCCCGTGAGCTACGGGCGGCCCCTGTGGCCCCTGTGGCCCCTGTGGCCCCTGTGGCCCCTGTGGCCCCTGTGGCCGCAGCGGCTTCCGCGGCCGCTGCGCGGTCCGCCGAGGGCCCCGGCCGTGAGGTGCTCGACGTGCTCACCGAGGAGCTCGCGCGCATCCTGTGCTGCGACCCCTGGGACATCGACGCGCACGCCGGCTTCAACGTGCTCGGCGTCGACTCCATCATCGGCGCGGAGTTCGTGGCGGCCGTCAACCGCATCTACGGCACCCAGCAGCGCAGTGGTGCCCTCTACGACCACCCCAGCCCGGCCGCCCTTGCTGCGCACATCGCCCGGCTGACGAGCCCGGGGCCCGCGCGGCTGGACGTCGAGGCCGCCCTCGACGCCGTACGCGACGACCTGCTCACCGTCGACGAGGCGTTCGCCCTGCTGTCGCGACGTGGCTGAGGGAGTCCGCCGCACCATGGACATACGAGAGATCCTGACCCGGTACAAGGAAGGCTCCCTGGACCGGGGGAGCGCCTCGCAGCTGCTCGGCGCGCTCGCGGCCGGCGAGGTCGGTCCGGGTGAGCCGGGCGAGCCGACGAAGGCGCCCGAGGTGGCTGGGGTGGCCGAGGTGGCCGTCGAGCCCGCCGAAGTCGTTGAGGCCGCTGAGGCCATGGAGGCTGTGCGGGCCGCTGAGGTGGCTGATTTCAGGGCGGTCGCCGAAACCCGCACCGGCCCCGAGACCCGCACCGGCCCAGGCACCCGCACCGGCCCAGGCACCGACATCCACCCCGACTCCCGCACCGACGCCGAAGCCGTCGCCGTTGTCGGTATGGCCGGACGCTATCCGCAGGCGGGGGACCTCGACGCCTTCTGGCGGAACCTGAGCGAGGGGCGTGACACCTCGACAGAGGGGCCGTCCGCCCGCCCGGGAGGTCACCTCCTCGGCGGCGGGCGACACGGACACTTCCTGGATGCCGTCGACGAGTTCGACCCCGAGTTCTTCGGGCTCACCGAGGCCGAGGGCGGTCTGATGGACCCCCAGGAACGACTGTTCCTGGAGACGGCGTGGAAGGCGCTGGAGGACGCCGGCCGCACCGGTGCACGGCTCGACGCCTGCACCGGACCCGAGGGTCAGCGGCGGTCCGTCGGTGTGTTCGTGGGCGCCTCCTCCGCCGACTACGCCCTCCTCGCCGCCGAGTCCTGGGCACGCGGTGGTCGTGGAACGCCCCGCAGCGGCCACTGGGGTATCGCCGGCCGGGTCTGCGCGCAGCTCGGCCTGAGCGGCCCCGCCCAGGCCGTCGACACCAGCTGGTCCTCCGGGCTCGTCGCCGTCCACCACGCGGTTCAGGCACTGCGGCGCGGCGAGTGCGCGGTGGCCGTGGCCGGTGCCGTGGAGCTGCTCCTGCACGCGTCGCGCGCACGGGCGGGCGCGGGTGAAGGCGTGGGTGCGGTGGTGCTCAAGCCGCTCGGGCGCGCGCTGGCCGACGGCGACCAGGTGCACGCCGTGATCCGCGCAACCTCGGCAGGCGGATCCGTACGTGCCACCGGGGAGTTCGGGCTGCGCGAGAGCCGTGACTCCACCGTGCGCCGGATCGGCGACGCCGGGGCCGCCACCGGAATCGCCGCCTTGACCTCAGCCGTTTTGCAACTGCGGCACGGCGTCCTCGCTCCCGTACGGGAAGAGGACGGGGGCGAAGGCGAGGCACGGCCGTGGCAGGGGCCCCGGCGCGCCGTCGTCGCCTTCACCGAGGGCGCGGGTGCCGGGCGTGCCGATGGGCTTCGGGCCCACGTGGTCGTGGAGGAGTTCGTGCCGCGCGAGGCCCGGGCGGCCGTCGCGGCGCTGCTCGAACCCGCCGCGCGGGGTGCCGTGGAGGACGCGGTGGAGCGGGACGAGCATGTCCTGCTGTCCGCGCCCACCCCCCGCCACCTTGTCGCGTCCGCGGAACAGCTGGCCACCTGGCTGGACGGCGCCCCGGGCCCGGCGTCCGGCCCGGCCGCCGTGAACCTGCCCGCGCTGGCCCGCGCGTTGCGCGCCGTACGCTCCACTCATCCCTGTCGTGTCGCCCTGCGTGTGCGGGACGTTCCCCAGCTCGTGGCGGCGCTGCGACGGTTCGTGGACGAGGGCGGGGGCGAGGACGGGGGCGAGGACGGGGACGAAGGCGAGGGCCACGGCATCATGGATCTGCGCGAGGGGCGCGGCGATCCGCTCGGCCTCAGCGCCCTGCCCGAGACGGCCGACTACCTGGCCGCGCTGTGGCGGAGCGGGCACGTCGAGCAGCTGACCGGACTGTGGCTGTCCGGCGTGGAGATCGACTGGGTTGCGGTGGAAGGCGGTTCCTCCAGCGGCCGTCACCACGCCGCGGCCCTGCCCGCCTCGGTGTTCCTGCGCCGGCCGCTGTGGCTGGACGGGCCCGCACCCCGGGTGTGGCGAGCATGAGCACTGCCGTGGAAACGGCGACCCGGACGGTCAAGCTGTGGTTCTGCCCGGACGACGAGCTGGCGCCGGGGACCGCCGCCACCCTTGCCGCGCACTGGCTGGACGAGCACGAGCGGGAGATCGCCGAGCAGTTCCTGTTCGAGCGCGACCGGCGCCAGTACCTCGTCTCGCACGTGCTCGTGCGACGCGTCCTGGCCCTCGAATGCGGGATTCCGGAGCGTGAGTCGGTCATCTGGCGCTCCTCACGCGGCCGGCCCTTCCTGCAGAAACCGGCGGGCGGGCTGCCGCGCGGCGGCGCCGAGCTGGACTTCAACCTGTCCCACGCCGGCGGGCACAACCTGCTGGGTCTGGTACGCCGCAACCGCATCGGCGTGGACGTCGAGCGGCTCGACCGAGGCCCTCAGGGGTTCGACACGATCGTGGAGACCTTCGCGCCCGAGGAACGGCAGTGGGTGGCGCGGGCGGAGTCCGGCCGGGCCAGGAACGTACGGATCCTGCGCCTGTGGACGCTGAAGGAGGCGTACTCCAAGGCACGGGGCCTGGGGCTGGGGCTGCCCTTCGACACGTTCTCCTTCGAACTGGCCGAGGACTGCGGCGTGCTGGGATTCCGGCCGCCCGACGACGATGTCGCGTGGCGGTGGCGTTTTTTGGAACTGGAGCCGGTTCCGGGCGTGCTGGCCGCCGTCGCCGTCATGGTGGACGACGGCGAGGAGCCGATGCTGGAGCTGCACCACGGCTTCCCCTGGGCCCGGTCCTTCCCGCAGGTGCTGGCGATTCCGGGGGCGGCGCCGGCTCTTCTGTGAGGAGGGCGCCGTACGGCGGGTGGGCGGTTCTGCGGTCTCTGCCGTTTCTCCAGCGCTTCTCGACGGCTTCTCCAGCGGTGCGCACCACGGTGAGGGAATTGCCGACGAGCCGCAGGAGGAGGAGTCCGTCATGGCTTCGGGTGAGCGTGCGCACCGAGGGGAGTGGTCGATCGACGTGGCCGCCCCGGCCGGGGTCGTCTACGGACTGATCGCGGACGCCGAGCGCTGGCCGTTGTTCCTTCCTCCCGTCGTCCATGTCGAGCGCCTCGAGCTCGACGGGCGGGACGAACGGCTGCGGATGTGGTCGGTCGTGGACGGCCGTACTCGTTCGTGGTTCTCGCGGCGCGCCCAGGACCCGGTGGCCCGCCGGGTCGCGTACCGCCTGATCGACCCGCGGCCGCCGCTTCGCAGCCTGCGGGGGACGTGGCAGGTGGAGGAACGCGGGTCGGCCGCCTGCCGACTGGTCCTGGAACACGAGTTCACCCTGGCGGACGACCGGCCCGGGAGCGGGGCGACGGTCGCGCGGGTCCTCGAGGCCGAGAGCCGGTCGTGCCTGGAGCGGATCCAGTACCTCGCGCAGCGCTGGTCGGTCCTGGACGAGCTCGTCCTGTCCTTCCAGGACGAGGTCCGGATCAAGGGTCCTGCCGAACTGGTACACGACTTCCTGTACCGCGCGGAGGACTGGGCCGGGCCCGTCCCGCACGTGGAGCGGGTCGCCCTCGTCGAGGAGGAGCCCGGGGTGCAGCGGATGGCGATGGACACGCGGGGCGCCGACGGGGCGGTGCACACGACGGAGTCGGTACGGGTCTGCTTCCCGCACGCGGGCCGCATCGTCCACAAGCAGACCCTCACGGCGGAGCTGGTGGCCGCGCACACGGGGGAGTGGCAGGTGGTGCCGGACACCCGCGGCGTCACGGTCGTCGCCCAGCACAGCGTCGTCGTCGGCGACGAGGCCATCGCCCGCGTGCTCGGCCCCGGCGCCGATCTCGCCCTGGCCCGCCGCCATGTGCGCGAGGCCCTGGGGCGGCACTCCCTGGCGGTCCTCGACCTCGCCCGCCGCCACGCCGAGACCGCCGTCGACATGATCCACGTGGCCTGAGCCGTTCATTTCTTTCCTTTTTCCGTTCCATTCCGTCCTGTTCCGTCCTGTTCCGTTCCGGTCCATTCCTTGCCGGCCTCGGACCCTGTCCCCGGACGCGGTCACACCGCAGGAGGCCGGGGTACCCCCTGCTCGGAGAGCTCGGGGAGGTGCCAGGCAGGCCGGGTGGGGCTTGAGCGGCGTCCCAGTGGAGCGCGAGCCGTTGCGTAGAGGATCTTCAGTGCGGGCGGGGGAGGGGCGTACGTCCATGAACAAGGAGTTGAGCACCGCCGACATGGCCACGACGACCGTCGGGACGGACCGTGCTCATGCCCGGTCCGGCGTTCGGGCCGACCTCGCAGCCGGCTCGTGGGACTCCCGCGCCCGTGTGCGGGCCGCTCGCCTCGAAGCGCTGCTCGGGGATCCGTACGAGCCCGCCAACCCGCACGGCCTGCGGAGCCTGCTGCGCGCCGACGAGCGGGCCGTGCCGCCCGAGGAGACCGAGGATCTGCTGACCCGGGCAGGCCTCACGGCCGAGTTCGTCCCCACCGAGTTCGGCGGCCGTTTCCACCGTGCCGATCTGCTCGCCCAGGTGCTGCGGCCGGTCTTCCGCCGTGATGTGGCGCTCGGCATCGGCTTCGGCCTCGCCTCGCTCTTCGCCGCCTCCGCGGTCTGGGCGGCGGGCACGGCGGCCCAGCGTGAACGGCTCGCGGGGCAGCTGCTGGCCGGTGGCCGGTGCGCGATCGTGTTCCACGAACTCGCGCACGCCAACGTGTTCACGCGGGGCGAGCTCTCCGCGACCAGACGGCCAAACGGGTACCTGCTGAACGGGCGCAAGGACGTGATCATCAACGCGACGCGGGCCCAGTCCCTGGTCGCGTACGCCCGTACCGACCCGGCCCGCGGACCGCGCGGCCACACCGTCCTGCTCCTCGACCCCGAGCAGTTCGTCCCGGGCACCGTGCACCGGCTGCCCCGCGTCCGGCTGCCCGGCATGCGGGGCGTGCGGCTGGCGGGGCTGCGGTTCGCCGACAGCCCCGTGTCCGAGGACGCGCTGGTCGGACGGTACGGCGAGGGCCTCTCCCTGGCCCTGCGTACCTACCAGGTCAACCGGAGCCTGATCTGCGGCACCGTGACGGCGGCGGCGGGCACCGTCCTCCACTCCGCCGTGCGTGCCGCGACCGCCGACCGGACCCGTCCGGTCGACGCCCTGCGGCACAAGCCGCTCGCCGGGGTCTTCGCCGACCTGCTGGTCTGCGATGCGATGGCGCGCGCCGCGCTGCGGGCGCTGAGCCTGCTGCCCGACTGTGCGCATCTGCTCGCCGCCGCCACCAAGTACGTCGTACCCGGCCTGCTGCGGGAGGGGACGGAGGAGCTCGCGACGGTGCTCGGGGCGCACGTGCACGAGCGCGCCGACGCGCGGTACGGCGCCTTCGCCAAGCTGGTACGGGATCTGCCCGCGGTCGGCCTCGGTCACGCCGGCACGGCCTCCTGCCAGTCGGTGATCGTGCCGCAGCTGCGGGCGCTGGCCGAGCGTTCGTGGTTCGTGGAGGAGGAGCCCTCGCCGGGGCTGTTCCGTACGGGTGCCGGGTCGGGTGCCGGGTCGGGTGCCGATTCCGGCGCTGGTCCGGGTGCTGGTTCGGATACCGGTCCGGGTGGCGAACTGCCCGCGCTCGACTACCGGCTGCTCGGCATCTCCGGCGGCGGGGATCCCATGGCCGCCTCGCTCGTCGCCTCGGCCGCCCGGCTGGACGCGGCGCGGGGCGTCGGCGGTCTCATCGCCCGTCTCGCCGGGCTGGCCCGGGGTTTCGTGACCGAGCTGCGGGCCCTGCGCGAGGCGTGTTGCCGGCTGCCTCCGTTCGGCGCCAGCCCGCTCGACGACCCCGCCGTGTGCGCCCTCTGCGACCGCTACTGCCTGGTCGCCGCGGCCGCCGCGGTCCTCGGCACGTGGGAGGGCCAGGACGGCAGCGACCCGTTTCTCTCCGACCCGGCCTGGGCGGTGCTCGCCCTGGAGCGGCTCGGGGGGCGGCTGGGGATTCCGGGCGGCGAGGAGGCGGGCCTCGGGAGCTTCGGCGGGCCCGCGGGTGCCGTTCTCGACGAGCTGGTGGTCCGCTTCCGGGCGGGAGTGTCCTACGACCTCGACGCCGTACCCCTCGGAGGGTGAGCCATGGACGACTCCGTGTCCGTTCTCCTCCCGCCGCCCGTGCATGTCCACGGGCCCGCCGGTCCCTGGCACCACGTACGCGACGCCGTGGAACGTACCGGCACCGCCGTCGTACACACCACCTGGGGCGAGTGGATCCCGGCGGCCCTCACCGACCCGTCGCTGCGTCCGCTGCTCGGCCGCGACTGGCAGCGCTACCGCCACACCACCGACCCGACCCTCCGGCACCGGTTCGTCGCGTCCCGGCTCGCCGTGAAGTACACCGCCGCGGCCGCGCTCGACACCGATCCGGGCGGGCTCGATCTCTCGTACCGGATCGGCGGACGGCCGTACCTGCGCGGACTCGACCAGATCGATGTCAGCCTCACCCACGCCGAGGACCTGATCGCGGTCGGCGTCAGCCGGAACGGCCGCATCGGTGTCGACACCGAACCGCTGGGACGGGGGCTGGACTTCCGGCTGCTGAGCCCGCACCTGTGCACCCCGGCCGAACTGCGCGCCTTCGAAGCACTGCCCGCGGAGGCCAGGGACGCCGAGATGCTGAGGCTGTGGACCCTCAAGGAGGCCTACAGCAAGGCACTCGGGCAGGGGCTGCGGATGGGCTTCACCGAGTTCGGGTTCAGCGTCGACGGAGCCCGGTTGCTCGCACCCGACGGCACGCCGGCGGCCGGTCAGGGAGAGTGGACGTTCGCCACCCACCGGGCCCTGGACCGCTATCTGCTGAGCGTCGCCTGCCAGGACATGGGCCTGGACACCTCCCGCGACACAGCCCTGCGCACGATGCTCGACGAGGGCCTCATGGGAGCCGTCGCGGAGCTGCTGGGCTGAGGGGGCCGCCGGGGGCGGCCACGGGGCCGATCGAGGGGCCGCGAGGTCTGCCGAGGCCGGGGCCCTGCCCGTCCCGGGCCGAGAGCCGCCAGGGGTGCGCTCCAGGGCCGCTGGAGGAAAACGGCACCTCGCGCGCTTGCCACTACCGTGCCGGGAAGATGTCCGGGAGCGGTGCACCCGCGTACAGGACCGGGCCTCGGGCCGATGGCAGCCGGTCGCACCGGGACGTGAGAGGGGGAGGGGGCCACGACCGCCCCGACGTGTCGATGCCGATACCGATGCCGATGAACGACGACCGTGACGCCGGGGCCCGTCGGGCGGGCGAGGACGCGGGGCCCGGTGGCGTCGGCCGTGGCGGTGAGCGGTGTGGTGCGGCGACGGCCGTCGTGGTCGGTCCCGGGGCGCCGCCCTACGACACCCCGCCCGTACTGGAGTTGCGGGGGCCGCTGGCCGCGGGGCGTGTCGCGGCCGTCCTGGAGCATGCGGCCGCCGGGGGGCGGCGCTGGGAGCATCGGCTGCAGCGGGTCGGTACCGACCACCACCTCCTGCACGTGGCGGAGGCTGTGGGCGGCGCGGCCGACGGCGGTACGTTTCCGGCCGGGCTCGTCGCGGACCTGCTCACCTCCCCCGCCAGGCCCGGCGCCCCGCTCGGTCCCGCCCAGCTGGCCCTCCTGCGGCGGCGCGAGGACCCGCCCGGAACCCATCCCGTGGTTCTGCTGGACGTGGCCGAGCCGCTCGACCCGGCGCGGGTGGGCAGCGCCCTGCGGGAACTCGTCCGGTGCCACCCTCTGCTCGGCGCCCGCATCGACACGGAGGGCTGCGGCGCCATCCACGCCGTCCCGCCAGCGTCCGCGTACGGGCCCGTGTGCACCGTCGCCGACGTGCCCCGGGCCCGGGAGGCGGAGGCCGTCGCCGACGCGGGCCGTCGTCTCGACCCTGCCAACGGACGCGGCCTGGCTGCCGTACTCCTGCGCGGGCGGCGCCGACTCGCGCTCGTCGCCCATGAACTCGTCGTCGACTCCGCCTCGATGGGCACTCTCCGCGCCGACCTCGAAGGTCTTCTGCTCCGGTCCGGCGACGCGGTCGCCGCAGGCGCCGCAGTCGCCGAAAGCGTGCGGTACACCGACTGGGTCGCCTCGATGGACGCCGTCGCCGCCGACCCCGCCGCCACCAGCCGCTGGCGCACCGTCGCCGAAGACCGCGCCGCCGCCTTTGCGTTCCGCCCCCGAGCCCCCCTCTCCGACGCCACCCCCACCCGGCACCCCGGCTTCGCCCTGACCAAGGCGGCCACCGCGCGTCTGACCGGCATCCTGCCCCGCCGCCTCGGCCTCACCCCGGCCCAACTGCTCACCGGAGCCGTGGGTCTGGCCCTCGCCCGCTGGCGCGGTACCGGGCACGCGTCCTTCGACGTCCACACCGACGGACGCCAGGACAGCCCTGCCCTCGCCCGTACCGTCGGGCCGCTCGCGGAGACCGAACCCGTCCTGCTCGATCTGCTCGACGGTGCCCGTGGAGATGCGCGCGAAGACGCCCACGAAGACGCGCGCGAAGACGCCCACGACGGCGATGCCATGGACGTCATCGACCGGGTTGCTCGTCGCCTCGCCGCCGTCGGCCGAGCCTCGTTCGGCGCGTGCCGGGAGCACGCGGCCGACCCCGCCCTCCGGCTCGTCCTACGTGAACTCGTGCCCGTACTGGCGCGATTCACGCCCGACGTTCCCGCGCCGCCCCAGCCCTCCGTTCCCTACGCGCTCGACCTCACCGCACGCGTCCGCGCGGGCCGGCTGCGCATCGGGCTCGACTGGCTGCCCGCCCCCCACGACGGCGTCACCGAGGAATCGGCCGACCGCCTCCTCGACGTCCTGCGCAGTGTCCTGGAGGAATGCGCGGCGGGCGCGGCGGGCCCACCGCCCGCCGCGTCCACGCGCTCCGTCGCCGCGAGCCCGCTGCAGCGCGAACTCCTCGCCGACGCCGATGCGCACCCCGGCACCGGTCGTCAGATCGAGCAGCTCAGCTGGACCTGGCACGGGCCGCTGGACGTGGTGCGGTTCACGGCGGCCTGGCAGTCCGTGTTCGACCACGAGGCGGTACTGAGGTCGTCCTTCGAGCGCTTCGAGCCGTGCGAACCCTCCGGGACTTACGGGTCTTACGGTGCCGGGGCGCCGCAGGCGTCCCCCGCACCCCGCGTCCTCATCCACGACCGGGTCGTACCCGAGGTCGTACGGCTGTTCCACACGGATCCCCCGTGGCCCGACATCCTCCGGGGCGACCGACGGCGCGGCCTCGACCCGCGCTCTCCGGGCCCCCTGCGGATCACCCTCGTCCACGGTCCGCCCGCCGACCCGGACGACGTGCCTGTGCCGTCCACCCGCGTGCTGCTCACCTACCACCACGCGCTCCTCGACACCTGGAGCGTGCGCCTGCTCCTGGAGCAGTTCTACCGCGCCTATCTCGCGGGCGGCACGCTCCCCGGCGGCGACCGGCGCCCCGATCTGCGTGACCACGCGCACTGGCTCGCAGGCCAGGACCTCACCGCCGCACGGGACTTCTGGCTGCGCGCCGCGCCCGTACCGGGCGCCGCCGCCTCCCTGGTGACCGCCGCCGAACCCGCCGCCGAGGCACCTGGGACCTGGACCTGCACCAGCACCCGGACCGGGGCCGGGAACGGGAACGGGAACGGCCGTATCCGGTTGCGGCTCGGCACCGCCCAAGCGGCACGCCTCAGCGCGTGGGCGGCCCGCTGGGGTGCCACGGAGAGCGGGGTGCTCCAGGCCGCATGGGCGCTGCTGCTGTACCAGGCCACGGGGGCCGTGGGGCGGATGCCGGTGCGGTTCAATGTCGCCGTCTCGGGCCGGGGCATCCCGCTCGACGGCGTGGAGCACCTGCCCGGAGCCCTGCGCAACCCGGTGCCCGTCTCGGTCGAAGTCGACCCCGACGCCACCGTGCCCGAACTCCTGGCCCGCCTGCGCGACCAGGCCATCGACCTGGCGTCGTACGAGTGGGTATCGGCGGGGCAGATCCACGGCTGGACGGGTACGGGATCGGATGCGGATGCGGATGCGGATGCGGGTTCCGGGCCGTCCGCCTCCGCCGCGCCCGTCTGTGACAGCCTGCTCGTCTTCGAAAGCCGGCTCCGTCCCCATGATGTCCTCGAGCCCTCGCTCGCCGCGCTCGGCATTCGCGTCGAGCCCCCCGAGACGACGGGCGCCGCGACCGCGTTTCCGGTCACGCTCGTCTCGCACCACGACGAGACGGGCGGCCTGGTCCTGACCGTCGACCACGAACGCGCCCGGCTCGCCGACGCCACCGGCCTGCTGGCGCACTGCGCCCGCCTGCTGCGCGAACTCCCCGACCGGGCCGACGACGTCACGACCGTCGCCCGGTTCCTCGACGCCCTGTCCGGCGCGACGGACCCGGGAGCCGCGTTCGTCACCCTGCGGTCCGGCTCGGGCGGGGTGATCTGCCTGGTGCCCTCACCGGACGCGCCCAGCTCCTGGTACGCCCGGCTCGCCCGGCTGTACGCGGGGCCGGAGGCGCTGATCCTGCTGCGCCCGGCGCTCGGAGGGGCCCGCGCCTGGTACGAGGCCTTGCGTCCGTTGGCGGCCGAGGGGCGGCTGCTGGCCCTCGGCGCCTTCTCGGGGGGAGGGGCAGGCGCGTACGAGACGGCCCGCCTGGTCGCGGCGGACGGCGTCCGCCCGCCGGCGGTCGTACTCGGAGCGGGAGGCGGCGATGACTCCGTACGCGAGTTCGCGCTTCTGCTGGACCGCGAGGCCCGTCGCCCCGGCAATCCCTGATCCCGCCGCCGGCGGCGATGTCGTCGTGCTTCCGGGGCCGGAACACGGAACGCCAGGTGCGGGAGTTCGAGGGGTGCTGGAGGGGTGCTGGAGGTTGCGGTGGGGGTGGCCGGTTTCGGA
>NZ_JBLMKT010000028.1:0-243134 GCF_047779955.1 Streptomyces lothianensis
CCGCAGTCCGCCTGAACCAATCAAGATCGGACTCTACGAAACTCGGGGCAGCTCATCCAGCCGGGCGATCCGGCACCTGCTGCGGCGCCGCGGCATCGCCGTCACAATCCCCGAGCGCCGCGATCAAGCGGCCAACCGTCGGCGCCGAGGGCGCCTCGGCGGCCGGCCGCCCACCTTCGACGAAAAGGTCTACCGTGAACGCAACGTGGTCGAACGATGCTTCGCACGCCTCAAGCAGTTCCGCGCGATCGCGACCAGATTCGACAAGCTCGCCGACCGCTACCGTGGCGGAGTCGTTCTGGCCTCGCTGACCCTCTGGCTCCGCGAAACCAGCTCGTGATCATTTGTCAGACACGGCCTAGTCGCCGTACAGCTACTGGAAGTGCAGAGTGTCCTCGATGACCTGCTGCGGGCTGCCGACACTGGACGGCGTCGCCTTCACCCAGTCCTCCAGCGGCGTCTGGATGCCGAACGGGCCGTTGTCGAAGTACGGCCGGTACCGTTCGATCGCGCCTTGGGACCGGTTGGCGATGTGTGCCTGTCCGCCGAGTCCCACGATCGCGTCCTGCGGACGCCCGTGACCGTGGTGAAGAAGGGCGGGTTGTTGTACTCGCCGATCTCAAAACGTCCAGGCCCGCCTCATCGGCATGTCGCGCCATATCAATCACGTTCCGTATCCTCTCGGCCTCGCTCGGCGTGTGCCCCATGGCGGGGTCGCGGGCGATGTCTCTGACGGAGAAGATCCCGAACTGGGCCGCACAGCACGCCGGAACTGCACGGCCCCGGTGTGCTGAAAGGTGCGCACACAGCATTGCGGCGGATCCCGTCCGTGGGATCCGCCGCAATACGGCTGTGCCGTCTGCTCGGCGTGTCAGCCGACGTGCCAGCAGCTGTGGTCGACGTATGCCACGTGGACACTGCCTGCGGTGACGTGTGCGTTCTCGTACCAGCATCCGTGTACGTCACCGGGCTGTGCGGCAGCAGGTGCGGCGGCGACGAGGCCTGCGGCGAACAGACCGGCCAGAACGATCGAGACGCGCCGAAGCATGGTGATCTCCTTCGAGTAGGGGTCCTCGCTATGACTCTTCAACAGCCACCGCGGGGCCGCACGCCGGGAAGGGCCAGCGGGTGGGACGGTCACTGTCGCGGCGGTGCCGCCCCACACCCCGGCGGGGGTCGCAGCTCGGTGACGCCGCCCTGACTGCCGTGGACCGTCGGCGCAGGCCACAGCGTGTGGAGATCAGCTCCCGTAGCCGTAGGTATCGCTGCCGTAACCGTCCATGCCGTCGCCCGATCCGCCGCCGGATCCAGTGCCGTCACCGGAACCCGAACCGTCACCGTCACCGTCATCGGAACCGTCGCCCGAGCCCATGTCACCGCCGCCGTCGGCAGGAGCGACGTCACCGTTCAGGCAAGAGTTGCCGAAGGTCGGGTTCAGAGCGCCGATGACGTTCCCGGAGTTGCCGCACAGGTTCAGCGGAACGTCGATCGGGGCCTGTGCCACGTTGCCGGAGCCGACGCCGGGTGAGCCGACCGCTGCGGCCTCGGCCGTCGCGTCGGCGCCGCTGTTCACACACGTGTTTCCGAACGCCGGGTTCAGGGCACCGATGACGTTCACGGTGTTGCCGCAGAAGTTGACCGGGACGTGGACGGGGGCCTGAGCCGCGTTGCCGGACACCACTCCGGGCGAACCGACCGCGGCCGCCTCCGCGCCCGCATCCGCGGCTGCGAAGCCTGCTCCGCCCAGCACGACCGCGCCCGTGCCGGCGACGACAGCCGCGGTCTTCGAGATGCGAGACATCAAAGAACTCCTTGCTCAAGTCGGCCGCAGGAAACGCGGCCGTAACGTTCCGCCAACGCCCCTCGGCCTACGCGGTCACGCCCGCTGGGCCGAATGGCACCGGCCCGGTCCCACATGAGGGGGAACCGCGCGCATCTCCGCCAGGGGAACCGATCCGACCCCGCTCCGCGCCACACGGGCGGGTGGTGATCGTCTTCGGCAGACCCACCCGCCCGCCGGAAACACGAGCACCGGTCTTCGGAAACCCAACCGCCCCGCACGGGCTTGCCGCGGACCGCCGTAGGAGAAGGAAACGGGAAACAGCTTCGATCGCCTTGTCGGTCCGGGAGTCGGTGCAGCACTCTTCCGTGCAGTACCGCCTCGGCCCGGACGACCGGGTTCGGGAGGTTCCCGTGCGACATCCGTCCACATCGTTCGGCGAGGAACTGAGGAAGCGGCGTCTGGAGGCCGGACTGAGCCTGACGGACCTGTCCGGTCTCGTGCACTACAGCAAGGCGCAGCTCAGCAAGGTCGAGCGGGGCATCAAGTCGCCCAGCCGTGATCTCGCGCGGCTGTGTGACGCCGCACTCGGTGCTGATGGGGCACTGATCGCCCTGGGCACCCCTACCGCCGTCGACTCACCTGCCGTGTCGGCGCCAGGCCGGGTCGAGGAGGAGAACTGGATGATGCAATTGTCACCGGATGGCCCGAATTCGTTCGGGCCCGTGGGTCGGCGTGAGGTGTTGAACGCCGGCGTCGCCTCGCTGATGACCTGGAGGTCGGACGGATCAGGTCCGGCTTCCCCGATCGTCGGCGCGGGCATGCTGGAAGCCTCACGCTCCCTGTTCACGCACTACCGCACACTCGGTCAGACCGTGGATCCCGGCCTGCTCCTGCCCGTTCTGATCGCGCAGACGCACACGCTGCGGGAGTTATCGGCGCAGAGCGACAGCGGCACCAGGCGTCGCCTGCTGGCACTTGGTTCCCGGTACGCCGAGTACGTGGGCTGGCTGGTGCAGGAGACAGGGGACGAGCGCGCGGCGCTGTGGTGGACACAGCGTGCGGTCGACCTGGCCGCCGCCGGCGGTGATCAGGCACTGGCCGGATATGCGCTGGTCCGTAGGGCGTTGGTCACGCTGTACAGGGAGGATGCCGAGCAGACGATCGCGCTGGCCCGCCGGGCACAGAGCGACGTGCTGCCGTCACGGATCCGCGGTCTCGCCGCACAGCGCGAAGCGCAGGGTCACGCCCTCGCCGGTGATGTCGGCGCCTGTCTACGTGCCCTGGACCGGGCTCGTACTCTGCTCTCCCACCCGGACGGCACTGCCGAAGGTGCTGACGGCCCGGTGATCGGCTCCATGCATCTTCCCGATTCGGTCGGCATGGTCACCGGCTGGTGCCTCGTCGATCTCGGGCGGCCGCGCGAGGCGGGCGAGGAACTGGATCGACAGCTCACTCTGGTCGGCCCCGACGCGGTGCGTACCCAGGTCCGGTACGGCGTACGTCGCGCGCTCGCCTTTGCCTGCGCCGGCGAGATCGACCACGCCTGCGCGCTGACGGAGCTACTGCTCGACGGCGTGACGGCGGTGCGCTCGGCGACCGTCACGACCGATCTCCGACGGCTCGTCAGGGTGTTGGGTCGCTATCCGGACCACCCACCGGTACGTCGGCTGGCACCGCGGCTCGGCACCTTGTCACGCCCGACCATCCCTCTTGAGGAGTCACCGTCATGAGCGAGATTTTCATCAACTACCGGACAGGAGACGGAGAGAAGACCGCGGCGCTGCTGCGCCAAGGACTGTCCCACCGCTTCGGTCCAGGACACGCGTTCCACGCATCACAATCCATCGTCCCCGGTGAAAGCTGGCCCGAACGGCTGCTGTCCGCAGTACGGCGCAGTTCCGTACTCCTGGCCATCATCGGTCCGGACTGGACGAACTTCCGTACCCGGTTGGAGGATCCCGAGGACTGGGTGCGCAAGGAAATCGAGGAGGCTTTCCAGTGCGAGGTCCCGGTGGTCCCTGTCCTGGACGGACGCAAAACCAGTCGGCTGGCCAAGGCTGATCTGCCGCCCGCATTACAACGGCTCGCCGATCTCCAGTCCATCGCGTTCGACTCCGGCGACACCGAGGTGTGTGTCGCGCGCATCGGTGACCTGATGGCCGACCTGGTTCCCGGCCTCGAAGACCGGTCCGGGAGCGAAACGGGGACGCCCGCGCCGGGCAGCGTCACCAATTCCATCGGAACCGTGAACGGTACAGCCGTACAGAGCCGTGAGTTCAGCGGTGACGTCGGCACGGTGGTCAAGGGCACCCACGGCCCTGTTCACACCGGGAACGGCAACATCTACTCGCACTCGCGTCATGTCTCGGGTGGCGACGGGATGACGTACTCCGAGGGCGACCACCACGGCGCCGTCCAGCACCGGTTCGGTGAACGGGACGGTCACGAGGACAAGGACCGGTGAGCCAGCACACCGGTACCTGGGTCCGGGACTCGGGTGTCACAGTGACGGGCCCCGGCGACGTCTACATCGGTACGCAGCTGCAGGACTCGGACAAGCCTGCCTTCCGCCGCGTCGCCGAGGACCAACTCCACCGACTGCGCTACGTACTGGTCGCTCCGCCGCGGATGGGTGAGGCTCGTGCCGTACTCGCCGACACCGGCACCGTCATCCTGGACGGTGCCCCGGGCATCGGCCGGTCGGCTGCGGCCCGCGTACTGCTGCACGAACATCACCGGGACAGTGGTGTCTTCCACGAACTCCTGCCCGGTGAGGAGGGGGAGCTGTCCCTCCAGGATCCAGCTCTGGTCGGGACCGGTGATCAGTTGCTGCTGGATCTGTCCACCGCGGACGACCGCCGCTGGGCCGCGGCCCAGGCCGACCTCCCGGCGCTGCGCAAGGCCGTGCACGAGCAGCGGGCTCACCTCGTCGTGCTCATGCCGACCCGCGGCATTCTCGATCCGGACCTCCAGTACTGCCGTGTGGTGCTCGCACGGCCACCCGCAATCGGTGTTCTGCGGCGGCATCTGCGCCTGCACGGTGTGCCGCCTGAGCAATATCTCCGGCCGGATGGCACCGTCACCGGGTTCCTGACGGCGAACAGGCCGATGCGGGAGATCGCGGAATTCGCCGACCTGGTGCGCCGAGCACGCGAGGCCGGTCAGCCCGGAGACGGTTTCGGTCAGTGGTGTGAGGCGGCCTGGCGGGCGCGAAACGACGGCCGACGGGAAGCCGCCGCGCTCGTCGACAAGCTACGGGAGGCACCCCAACGGGCCCTGATGATCGCAGTATCCATGCTGCACGGGGCGCATGCCGATGTCGTTCACCGCGCGGCCGAGCAACTGCTGAGCGCCCTCGGGCCTCCGTCGGAGGGCGACTCGCCGCTGCAGCACCGGGACCTCGCCGAGCGACTCCATCAGATCTCGGCCACTGCCACCCCCAACGGACAGGTCCGGTTCGAGAGGCTGGACTTCGACTCCGCCGTTCGTGCCCATTTCTGGGACCACCTGCCCGATCTCCGCCCTCACCTCGGCACCTGGGCCGCGAGCGTGGTGGAGCTGAACGACCCGCACGTCGTCCCCGTCGTTCGCGACGGCCTGGTGGAGCGAGTGGCCGGTGAATATCTGCGGACCGGACGTGCGGACGGGCTGGGGACCCTCATCGAAGGCTGGAGCACCGGCGGGACGAGCCGCCGTCGCCTGGAAGCGGCCGTCCATGCGCTCACCTGCGGGTTGGCGGACCCGGTGCACGCCAGAGCCTTCCGTGAGCAGATCTACCAGTGGTGCGCCAAACGGAGCCTGAAGGGCGAGCTCGCGCAGGTGTTGGTCCGCGTCTGTGCCGACGTCCTCGCAACGAGTCATCCCGATCAAGCCCTCGTCAGGCTCTACCATCTGGCCCGGCGCGAGCGCGGCACGACGCGTGCCCGGCAGGCGCTGTGCGAGCTCGTGGCGCGCAGCCGCCGACTGCACCGCGTGCTGCTCGACCGTCTCGCCCGTTCCGACTTCTCACCCGCCAATCTCGGGATCTTCCTCCAGGCCAGCGACCCCGAACTGTTGACGCAGCACGCCGGCACCTCGCACACGCTGGTCGACGAGCAGGCCGCACAAGGCTCCCTGACGACCTGCTGGCGCGCGGTGCTGGCCGAACTGCCGCCTCCGCAGTGGCAGGCCGAGGTACGCCGTTGGTTTCATTGGGTGGCCGCCGACGCCGGACCGCACGGCGGGCTCCTGCTCGACCTCCTCGTCAGCGCGGCACAGCGGTGCACGGAGAAACGGGGCAAGGTCTTTGCTCTGCTGTACGCGTGCGCCCGCGACGCCGAGCGCACCGGCCCGGGAGATGCGGCGCGGGCCGCGGAGATCACCGGTCTGCTGCTCCGCAAGATCAGCGCGGCTCAAGCCGTCGCTCCGGCCACATCGCCGACGACCTCACCCGGGGGGACTCGATCATGACCACCGCACGGAAAACCACAACCGTCTTCCTCACCGTTCTGAGCGGCCTCCTGCTGAGCATCGTCGGTCTGGCTCAGCGGTGGCCGGCGTGGACTTGGCCGCTGCTGGCAGTGCTGCTGCTCGTCGTCCCCGCAGTCGTCTTCCGGATCGCCGCGATGCGCCGCGGCACGGTACCGGTGGCTTTCGAGGAACAGCTCACGGCCGCCCCCGTGGAACGCACAGAACACCGTGTCAGCCAGGTCGTGCTGCCAAGCAAGTGGGCCGACTACGACTTCGTCTTCTCCGCGACCGTGCGTTGGTACCTCGTCGACGCTTCCGTGAGTGGCCCCGTTCTCAACCCGGCGGGTCTCGCCGTCGACGCGGTCCTGAAGCGGGCCCGCGCCATCACCGAGCAACGAGATCCAGTCCGGGCCTCACTCGTCGAGCAGGAACTGTCCGGCGCCCTCAGCCGGATGCTGCCCGAGCCCACCGGCCATCTCCAGGCGATGGCGGAGAACATCCAGCTCGTCCTGGCGGAACAGGACCAGGAACGCCTCGACAAGCTCGCCGACGTACGCAAGGACGAGGAAGTCTGGGTGCACCAGCGCAAGTACGAACAGAGCAGGCGCCGGTACCTGGGCGAGGACGTCCTCAAGGACACCGGCAGCGCTGTGGTCTGGTGGCTCACCAAGAACGACGAACACGTGGAGCATACGGTGAACGACCTGGCCCTGCTCGCTCAGCTCACCTCGGCGGCCAATGACACCGACATTCCCGAACGGCTTCGGGATCTGATCTCTCAGCACGCCGGCGAGCCGACGACGTCAGGCCTTCCCAGGGAGGAGCCTCCCTCAGCACCGCCGGGACGGGAGACGGCCACGATGCATCTCTCCGACTTTCTGAACAGCATCGGTTTCACCGACGGTGATGTGCGCCGTCCGATGCTCGCCGCACAGATCGCCGGCCTCATCAAGGGGCAGAACCGCCACGAGACCGCCGAGGAGATCCAGCACCACTTCGATCCGCCGGCGTCTCTTGCCCCGGACGACGACGAGGCACCCGCCTCCGGCTCTCCCCTCGCCTAGGAGAAGACACATGGACAGCGAACTGGCCGTACTCGCGGCGTCGGGTGCCACCACACTGGTCTCTCTCATGGTCACCGATTCCTGGACACACGCCCGGGACCTTGTCGGGCGGTACCTGACCCGCACAGGCGCGGACCCCGCCACGTTCGATGACCTGCAGGACACCAGGACCCGGCTCCTCGCCGCCGACTCCACGGAACGTGAAAGGACCGCCCGCGAGGTCAGCCGACGATACGGTGACCGTCTGCGCCGACTCGCGAACGCCGATGACGGCAGCGGTGAGGCCCTGCGTGCTCTGCTGACCTCGTTACTGCAACTCTCGGCGCCCGCGGCAGACAGCCGACGCACGGTGGACAACCGCATCAGTGGCGGAGTCCAGCACGGCCCCGTCGTCCAGTCGGGCACCGTTACTGGGCTGACCTTGCACGTGGATCACGTCGATCGCACGGATCGCCAGTAGCGCCGACGCAGCGAGGGCACCGCTCGTTCCTGGGTTCGATCAGCCTGTTGCTGCCAAGCTCGGATGATACGGGTGCCGTGGCAACGCGAGTCGGCCGCCCCGAGGCAGCCGCGTAGATCTACGCGACGCCCGATGGTCACGGCACCCCGGAACCCATCCGGCGAGGTCGTCGTCATCGCCGGCCTTGCGTCGAGCGACGGGGCAGGAACCGGCAGGGGGTGTGCGTCGACCCAGTATCCCCCGTCGTCCCACTGGCCCAGGAGGGCGTCGATCGCGACGGAGCCGGGTATGTGACGCCGTGACAGAGGCCCCGGTGCGGGGGCTCGTGGGCAGGGCACGCGCGTGTCCTGCCCTGCGTCGTCGACCGTCACAAAACGGGGAACCAGGCCGCCGGACGCTTGGCAATGACCGGTACATCGACGTTGTCCTGCGCGACGTCCTCGACGAGCGGTGTGCGGCCCTCCCGACGAGCCCGCTCGGTGGGCTTCACGTCAAGGTCGCTGGAGAAGGCCGCGCAGCGGCAGATCGAGCGCGCGACAGCCTGGACGACGAGACGGGCGAAAAGCTGCCCGCTCCCACCGCTCTGGTCCTCGGCGGGGGGGGGCCGCTCGACGAGACGACCTCGGCGGCCGCGGCAGCGGCAGCGGCGTTCGCCTGCCCGGTGGTGAACCTCTACGGATCGGCCGACGGCGTCAACTGCCACACGGGACTCGACCACAAGACCCCGCCCACGGACCGGCACGGGGTGGTCGCGGGGTGCCCGGACCCCCGTGTGGTGGCGGGATGACAGCCGCCGGGGTACGGGAGGGCACCCCAGGTGCCCTCCCGTACCCCGCCCTCTCGCGAAGTGGCACGACTACGCGGTACGGGCCCGCCCGACAAACCCGACGACCACGTCCACGACGAGGAACCCGAGCAGCGTCACCCCGAGCAGGGGCAGCGCCCAGCCCAGGGCGACGACCGCCGGCACACCCAGGACCAGCACGGGCAGCGGCAGTCGGCGCCACGCGCCCCGGGCCGGGGCCTTGCCGAGCACGGCCCGGCGGTCGTCACGGATGGGCCTGCGCTGCCACCACATCCGGTAGCCCCAGACGACGACCAGGGTCAGACCGAGGGCGATGGCCGCCAGGGCGATCTGGTTCACGATCCCGAACAGCCGCCCCATATGGGCCTGGATGCCGAGCTTGGTCAGCTTGGCAAGGACCGGGTAGTCCGCCCACCGGCTCTCGGCGGTGACCACGCGCCTGTCCACGTCGATGGCCACGCTGTCGAAGCGGACCGGCCACACGTTGTCCTTCTGGGCCACGGCCCAGGCGCTCGCGGAGTCGGCGGGAGGCTTCACCTGCACGGTGCCGCCCAGACCGGCGTCCCGCGCCACGGCGAGGGCCGTGTCGAAGTCGGCCGGGTCGGCCGATGCCGTCTCGTTCCCGGCGGCGCCGTGCCCCGCGTGCTCACCGTGTCCCGCGTGGTCGCCTTCGGCGGCGGGCTCGGCGCCGGGCAGCGCGGTGTCCAGGCGCGGCGCTTTCCCCTTGACGGTGTCCAGCAGCTGCCCGAAGCGGTCACCGGCGTACTGGGACCAGGTCAGACCGGTCGCGCTGAGGAACAGCAGACCGAGGGCCAGCCACACTCCCGTGGCGGCGTGCCAGGAGCGGGTCCGCCGCACGCCCCGGGCACCGCGGTCGGGCAGCAGGGCGCCGCGCGCCCCCTTGGCGCGCTGCCCGCGCACGCGTCCGAGCCAGAGCACGAGCCCACCGGCGACGAGGACCCACAGCCAGGTCGCGGCGACCTCCGAGTAGAGCCGGCCGGCATCGCCAAGCTGGAGGCTGCTGTGGAGTTCGCTGAGCCAGGTGGTGAGCGGGGTCGAGCCCCAGGACGTGGTCAACTCTCCCTTCACCTCGGCGGTGTAGGGGTCGACGTAGACCGTGCGCTGGTTCTCGCCCAGCTCCGGCACGGACAGCACCACCTGCGTGGTGTCCTCCGGGCCGGGCGGTGAGATGACCGAGTCGAGCGTTCCTTCGGGATGCGCGGCCCGAGCCGCGGCTATCTGCTCCGAGAGCGGACGTGGTTCCCCGGCGACACGCTCGACGCGCAGTTGATCGCCGTAGACCAGCTGGTCGAGCTGCGGCGCGAACGTGTAGACCAGCCCGGTCAGGGCTGCCACGAGCAGGAAGGGGGCGACGAAGATCCCGGCGTAGAAGTGCAGGCGCAGCAACAGCGCCCGTACGTCCTGCCAGGAGCGGCCGGACCTGCCGCCGTCGGCGGAGTCCGTCGTCGGGCGGGCGGGCGGCTCGGCACCCCCGCGGGCGTTTTGTGAGGATTCTTCTGTTCTGGAAGACATGCGGTGTTCCTAACGGGCGTACGCGGCCGGGGCCGGTACGCGAGCGAAGCCGGTGAGGGATTCCGCCGCAGGACGCGGCGTGACGTGATCGCGGCCTTGGCCGCGGCCCGGACCGACCTCGCCTCGCGCATGCCTCAGGAGCGCCGGTCACCGACGGGCGCGCGGGTGTGCAGGGGCTATGGGGTCAGGCCGGGGCACGCGGTACGGGCGGTCCTCGCCGGGGACAGGAACGGGCGAGCAGGACACCGCGGCCGACATGCAACGCCGGCGCGGGAGTACGGAAGGGGCGGGGCGCGACGGGCAGCACGACCGCGGGGCGACGGCAGATGTCCGGCACCACCAGAGCAGCCAGTCGCCGAAGCACCCGTTCGCCGTGAACGACGCACAGCGCGGCCCCCAGGGTGGCGGCGCTGTGGGCGAGCGTCATGGCCGTGGACATGGAGTGGCCCGCCATGTCCGCCGTGTCCGCCGTGTGCGGGCCGCCCATATGGTGCGCTCCGTGCCCGACGGCCGCGTGCCCGGAGGCCGTGTGGGCGCCGCTCTCCGGCACGGACAGGCGGTGGAGGGCGAGGTGCAGCGCGAACTGGGTGCATGCCAGCAGCAGCACCGTCACGTCGAACCGGCGCCGGCGCCGGCGCCCGCCGAAGAGCACCACGCCCTGCACGGTCAGAACGCCGAACAGGAGGGCGAGCACGCCCGCGTGCGGCAGATGCCCACCGGCCGCGACGTGGCTCACGGCTCCCAGAACCAGGGACGCGGAAGCGCAGAGCAGACCCCTTGAAGTCCGCCGCATCCAGCTCTCCGTTCCGCGCACCGGCACAACCTATCCAGTGCTCACACGCGCCTCGCCACCTGCCCCGGGGGCAACTTCCCCGGTGTGGCGGGGTGCCGGCGTACGGGGCACCGCTCATCGGCCGTACGGCGCAAGGCGCTTGTGCACCGCAGAAGGGACTCCGGTGCCGCCGCGAAGGCGCCGAGCCTGCCGCTCGGTAACCGGGATCGCATATGCGCCCATGGCGGTCGTGGGCGCACAGCCGCGGCAGACATTCGCGTCAGAGGCGCCCATGGCCTTCTTCAGCTCGGCCGCCGCGTCGCGGTAGACCGACAGGAGGTCGAGATCGTTCCCCGGATCGTTGACGATCTTCACCTGTCCGGCGCCCGAGTCGGGCAGGACCGTGCCGGTCGGCATATGGGCGTTGCAGGGAGTCGCCCAGGCGTCGCGCGGCGAGCGCGGGCAGCAGGGTCAGAGCGTCGACCAGCAGGGCGCCGGTCAGCTTGATCGCACCCGCGACGGCGACCGCGACGAGGACCATCAGGACGACGGTCAGGGCCCGTACCGGCACCCCGGAGCACTGGGCCGGCTCCCGGTCGTACAGCAGCAGGCCGATGTCCCGACGGCGCCACAGGAACAGCCCCGGGACGGCGACAGCGAGCACTTCGAGGGCCTGAACCGTGGCCGCGCCCCGGCGAGCCGGAACGGAACGCCCGCCGGAACACGGGTCCGGCGGGCGCTTTCCCTCGGGCCCCTCTGGGAGCCCCGGGGCGGGACGCGTCAGTGACCGGCCACCGTCCCGGACAGTTCGTTGGTGCCCTTCGGCAGCGTCACGGACGTCTCCTTCTCGCCCGAGTCCAGGTCGAAGGAGTGCAGTTGGCGCTTGCCCGGGTCGGAGACGTACGCCGTGTGGTCACGGACGAACAGGGTGGGCCTGGGCTGCTGCCAGTCCAGGGGTTCCGTCCAGTCGCCGACCGCGTCGATCTTCTTCTCGACCTTGCCGGTCTCCGGGTCGATGACGTGCAGGACGCCGTTGGTGCCGAGCACGAGGGCCTCACCGTGCGGGCCGCGGGCGAGGGAGCGGAAGGAGTAGCTGGTGCCGAGGTCGACCAGCTTCATCTTCGCGGTGCGGGTGTCGATCAGCGAGATGCGGGTCGGCCGCTCCAGCTCCGCCTCGGGGTCGGTCTTGTAGTCGCCCAGGAGGATCGGGGAGACGTCACTGCCCGCCTGGTTGCCGGTACGGGCATAGTCGTCGGGTGCGTCGACCTTGGTGAACTCGCCGTCCTTGTAGAGCAGGACGCCGTCCTCGCAGCCGAGTCCGACCACCTCGCCCTTGGCCGCGGCCTCGCCGTGCACGCCGGGGCAGTTCTCGGCGCGGGCGATCTCCTTGTCGTCCTTGTCCAGGACGAGGGCGCCGGTGCGCTTCTCCTCGGTGCCGAGGGTGGTGACGAGTTCGCCGTCGGCCAGTTCGATGGCCACGCCGTGGTGGGGCTCGGCGGAGGTGTAGGTGCGGGTCTTCGGCTGCTTGCCGCCGGCCAGGTCGGCGGGGTCGAGAACGTTCACCTCGCCCGTGCCGTCGGTGAACAGGACCGTCCTGCCGCCGTGCCGTACGACGTGGCCCGGCTTGGCGCCCTTGAACTCGGCGTCGGTGAACTCCTGCCGGGCGGCGTCGAACACGCGGAAGCCGGTGTCGGTGGAGATGACGACGTGGTCCTCGTCGCCGGCCGGGTTGACCCGGTTGAAGCCGGGCAGATCTATCGTCTTCGCCAGTTTCAGGGTCTCGCCGTCGAGGACGTAGAGCCCCCCGTCGTAGGTGGCGACGACCGGGTTCTTGACGGCTGCGGCCTCGCTGCCCTTCGGCTGCTTCTTCGGCTCGGCGTCGGACGAGGCGCCGTCGCCTCCGCCACAGGCGGTCAGCGCCATGGCCGTCGCCAGAGCGAGTGCCGTGCCGGTGAGCGTTCTGGCGCGTGTGGACCTGTTCATCGCGTGTCTTTCCTCTCCGGCCCTCGGGGCGCGGGGTCGTGTTGTGGAGCGGCGGGCGTGTTCGGTTCGCCCGCCGGGGGGAGGCTTGTTCAGTCGCGGGTGAGGCCCTCGGCCATGGCCGAGGTGTTGGCGCGCATCATCTCCAGGTAGGTGCCGGCGCCCTTGCCCTTCTCGGTCAGCGACTCGGAGTGGAGGGAGACGACGTCCACGTCGCCGCCCATCTCCTGGCGCAGGACCTCCGCGAGCTTGGTGGGCTGGGAGGAGTCGGCGAAAACGGTGCGCACACCTGCGCTCTCCATGGCCTGGCTGAGGGAGCGCAGGTCGGAGGAGCTGGGTGAGGCAAGGGTGGTGCCGCTGGGGATGACCGCGCCGATCACGCGGAAGCCGAAGCGGTCGGCGAGGTAGCCGAAGACGTGGTGGTTGGTGACCAGGGCGCGCCGGTTCTCGGGTACGGCGGCGAAGGTTTTCTCCATCCAGGCGGTGAGGTCGGCGAGTTGTCCGTCGTAGCGTGCGGCGTTGTTCCGGACGGCCTGGTCGTCCACGCCGTTGACGTGTTCGGTGACTTGGTCGGCGATCAGGCGGGCGGCCTTGCGGACGCGGTCGGGGTCGGTCCAGAAGTGCGGGTCGGGTCCGCCGGCCTCGTTCTCGGGGCCGTCGTCCTGCCCGGTACGGAAGGTGAGGGGATCGGACGCCTCGCCCGCCGCGAAGGTGGCCACGCCGGACTCACGGGCCGCTTCCACGTGCCGCAGTACGTTCTCCTCGAGGCCGAGCCCGTTGTAGACGACCAGGTCCGCGTTCTCCAACTCCGCGGCCTGCACGGCCGACAGGCCGAAGGAGTGCGGGTCGGCGTCGGGCTTCATCAGGACACTGACGTCCGCCTCGTCCCCGACGATCTCCCGGGTGATGTCACCGAGGATGTTGGTGGTCACCACGACCTGGGGCCGTTCGTCTCCACCGCCCGCACACCCGGTCGCCGTAGCGGCGACGATGAAAAAGCTGACCAGGGTCACCAGCGCGGCACGGACCCGTGCCGCACCCACACGCACGCTCATCGGCCCGTCTCCACCATCAGGGACGGACGGACGTCCAGGTCGAAGGTGCGCGCCACTCGGAGGTCGTCGTTGCAGTCGATCTCGTACACGCGCTTGCCCTCGGGGTCGTTGAGGTAGGCACGGCTGCGGTCCACCTCGATCACCGGCGTGGCGGCGCCGCCGGGCTCCGCTTCGGAGACGTCCTTGAGCAGGGGTTCGGTGACCGTCGTCTCCTTGCCAGTGGATATGTCGTAGCCGTGCAGGGCACCGTCGGTCTCCAGGACCACCAGCGGCGAGCCTTCGCCGGCCGTGTTGGCGGCGGCCACGGGGCCGGTCTCCACCCGGGTCCAGGCGCCCTCGTTGACGTCCAGGACCCAGACGGCGTCCGTGCCCGCGAGTGCCGTGAGGGTGCTGCTCCCCGGACGGTGCCGGAACTCGGCGGCACGCTCCTCCTTCGGTACGTCCTCGCCGTAAGGGATCTTCTCGGCGGTGAAGGCGCCCTCGTCCTCGTGGACGAGCAGGGCGCCGTCGGCGCAGCCCAGGACGAGACCGCGCCGGGTGACCGCGTCGCCGTGCGGTTCCTCGCACTCCCCCTTTGGGGTGGCGACGCGCTTGCCGGACCGGTCGAGAACGGCGACCCTCGCGGGGCCGCCGCTCCCGCCGGTGAGGGCGATGAGGTGTTCGGCGTACGGCACGACCGGGCCTGCGTAGGTGCCCGGGAGCGGGGTGGGGGTGCCGAGGGCGCCCTTCTCCAGTTCGGCGCGCGGGTACACGCTCGCCCTCCCGTCGGCCGCCGTGACCACGGTGACGCCCGCGTCGCTGCGGACGCCCGTGCCGGTGCCGCTCGGGAACTCGCCGACCTCCTGGATCTTCGCGCTGTAGTAGTGCACGTGGTCTCCGTGGTCGATCATCCACGCGCCGCCGTCGAGGACCCGGGTGTCGCCCGCACGGTGGAAGTAGCCGAAGCGGCCGTCCGTGGTGAGTGCGGTGACACCGGGGGTGCGGGCGGTGTCGTGCACCTTGCCGGTGATCAGGTCCAGCACCCGGGTGTCGCCGGTCTCGGGGTCGCCGAGCAGGAGCCGGGACTGCTGCTCGGCAGCCTCGGTGGCGCCTTCCACGTAGCCGTGCGGGGTGGCGGAGGAAGCGGCGCCCTCGGAGCCGGACTCTGCATCGTCCCGGCCCCCGCATCCGGCGGTCAGGAGGGCCACGGCCGCCAGCGCCGGGGCCAGCGATGTGACGTTTCTTCGGACGAGCAACGAGATCGCCTCAGGTTTCGTTCGGTCGGGGGGTGGTGGCGCTCCGGGCCGAGGTGACCGCCCGGGCGGGGACGCCCGCAGGGCGCGCACGGCGGCGGTGCCGGAGGCCGGACGCCAGATGGGACAGGAGGAAGAGGCCGACCGCGAGGGCCGAGACGGTCGCGCCGGCCGCGGTGCTCAGGTGCCAGGACAGGAGCAGGCCGCCGAAGGTGGCGGCGGTGCCGAGGACAGTGGCCAGGGCCATGACTCCGCTCACGCTGCGCACCCAGGGCAGGGCCGCCGCGGGCGGGGCGATGAGCAGGCCCAGGACGAGCAGCGTCCCCACGATGTGGAACGAGGCGACGATGGCCAGCGCCAGCAGACCCAGCAGTACGGCGTGGGCCAGCCGCGGGCGCAGACCCAGCGTGCGGGCCTTGCGCTCGTCGAACGCCAGGGCCAGGAAGGCGCGGTGGCCCAGCACCGAGACCGCCAGCGCCAGCAGCAGGGCCGCCCCGAGGAGCGTCAGGTCGCGCTCCCGCACGGCGAGGACGTCACCGAAGAGGAAGCCGGTGAGGTCCACCGCGAAGGACTGCGAGCGGGACACGATGATGACGCCGAGCGACAGCATGCCGACGAACAGCAGGCCGATGCCGGTGTCCTGGGACAGGATCGGAGTGCGTCCGAACGCCGTGACGCCCGCCGTCATGACGGCCGCGCTCACCACCGCCCCCACCATGAGGTTGCCACCGAGCAGCGAGGCGACCGCGACGCCGGGCAGCAGCCCGTGGGACATGGCGTCGCCGAGGAAGGCCATCCCCCTCAGCACCACCCACGTACCCGCGAGGGCGCATATGGCCGACACCAGGATCCCGGCCCACAGGGCCCGCTGCACAAAGGCCACCTCGAAAGGGGCCGTCAACCACTCCATACGAAGACCCTACAATGAAAACCATGTTCAAAAACAACCCCCCGTCGGCGCCGGACGGCGAACCGAGGAACGAACGCGTCCGGTTCCACGAGCTGAACGCCGGCTATCCGGGCCGCCCCGTACTCCATCAACTCAGCGCCGAGATACCGGCTTTGGCCATGACCGCACTCGTAGGGCCGAACGGGAGCGGCAAGTCCACGCTGCTGGGCGTCCTGGCCGGCGTGATCACTGCCACGTCCGGACAGCTCAGGTACGCGGAGGGCTCGCCACCGGCATTCGTCCCGCAGCGCGGCGCCGTCGGCGACGCGCTCCCCCTTACGGCGCGGCAGACGGTGGAGATGGGCCGCTGGGGCGAGCGGGGACTGTGGCGGCGGCCGACCCGGCAGGACCGGGCCGTGGTCGACCACGCCATGGAACGGCTGGGTGTCACCGGCCTCGGCGCCCGCCAGCTCGGCGAGTTGTCGGGCGGCCAGCGCCAGCGCGTCCTGATCGCGCAGGGCCTCGCCCAGCAGTCCGACCTGCTGCTCCTGGACGAGCCGACCACCGGCCTCGACCCCGGAGCACGGGAGAGGATCACGGCCCTGCTGACCGCTCTGGTGGCCGACGGCACGACCGTCGTCCAGGCCACGCACGACCTCGAGGCGGCCCGCTCCGCCGACGCCTGCCTGCTCCTCAGCGACGGACGACTGGTCGCGGACGGTCCAGCCGCGGACGTACTCACCCCCCAGGGGCTCTCCAGGATCTGGCAACCGGCGTGAGGCGCGGGACCGGACGCGTGGCGGTCGGCGTGCGCGGATCACCGCGGTCTCACCAGGCTGGGCGGGCCGCCACCGCGCAGAAAGTGCCGAACGGTGAAGGGAGTGACGTGAGCGATCAGAAGTACACCGGAGGGCGGGGCAGGCTCGGCGACGCCGTGCGCCTGACCGTTCGGGCAGGGGTGAACGTCCTGCTCGGCGGATTCGCGCTCCTCACGATCGTCACGGTCGCCGGGATCCTCGGCCCGATGCTCGCGCTCGGCCTCTACACGCCTCCCATCGCGGCCTGGTGGACGGTGTTCACCGCCGTCGTCGTCCAGGGCGTGCCGTTCCTCCTGCTCGGTGCGTTGGTCTCCGCGGCCGTCGGCACGCTGGTCCCCGAACGGGTCTTCGCCCGGTTGCTGCCGCGCAGTCCCGTGCTCTCGGTACCCGTGGCGGGTGCCGCCGGGGTGGCACTGCCCGGGTGCGAGTGCGCTTCCGTGCCGGTGGCCGGCAGTCTCATGCGACGCGGGATCGCCCCGTCGGCCGCCCTCGCGTTCCTGTTGTCCGCGCCCGCGATCAACCCCGTGGTGCTCGTCGCCACGTCCCTCGCCTTCCCCGGTCAACCGATGATGGTGGTGGCCCGGTTCACCGCCTCGCTGGCCACCGCCGTGACCATGGGCTGGCTGTGGGCGCGCTTCGGCCGCACTGAGTGGCTGCGGCTTCCGGCACGGCCCGACGCCGAGGCCACCGGCTCACGCGCGGGTGCCTTCGCCTCCGGGGTGCAGCACGACTTCCTGCACGCCGGGGGCTTCCTGGTGGTGGGGGCGGCCGCGGCGGCGACGTTCAACATCGCCGTGCCGCGCTCGCTGCTGGACCTCTTCACGGCGTCCGCCTGGGTGTCGGTGCTGATCCTGGCGCTGCTCGCCGTGGTGCTGTGCGTGTGCAGCGAGGCGGATGCCTTCGTGGCGGCGTCGCTGAGCGGGTTCGGACCGGTGGCCCAGCTGGCGTTCATGGTGGTCGGGCCGATGGTCGACCTCAAGCTGTTCGCGCTCCAGGCGGGCACGTTCGGACGGGACTTCGCCCTCCGGTTCTCGTCCGTCACCTGGGTGGCCGCAGTGACGGGCAGTTTCCTGGTGGGATGGTGGCTGCTGTGAGGAAGTACGGATCCTCGGCGCTGCTGCTGCTCGTCGGCATCGCGGTGCTGCGCGTCTCGCTCTTCGGCGACCTCTACCTCCGCTACGTACAGGCAGGACTGCGGCCGTATCTGGTCGCCTCCGGTGGGCTGCTGGCGGTGCTCGGTCTGGCGCGGGGCGCGCTGACCGCGCGAACGGGGTGGGGGGACTCCCGCGACGCCGACGTGCACGGTCGGCAGGACCACGGTCACGCCCACACAGGCGCTCCACGTGTCGCCTGGCTGCTCGCCCTGCCCGCCGTCGCCCTGCTCTGGTTCCCTCCTCCGGCGCTGGGTTCCTACAGTGCTGCGCGCGAAGAGGCCGGGCGTGCCGAGGAGTTCGTCGGCACGTTCCCCGCACTGCCCGCCGGTGACCCGGTGGAGCTGAGCCTGGCCGAGTTCGGATCGAGGGCCGTGTACGACAGCGACTACTCGCTACGGGACCGCACGGTGCGGCTCACCGGCTTCGTCACCCGCGACGACGACGGCACCTGGTACGTGACCCGGCTGCGGGTGGCGTGCTGCGCGGCCGACGCGACGGCGGTCAAAGCAGAAGTCCGCGGCGTACGGGCACCGGAGGCCGACACCTGGGTGACGGTGACCGGCACCTGGCACCCCAGCGGCCGGCTCGGCTCGGCGGCCGCCTGGCCCCCGGTGCTGGACGCCACGGACGCCCGGCAGATCGCCGAGCCGACGGACCCCTACGAGGAGCGTTGAGACGCGTCGAGGGCCCACCGCCCGGGTGGACCGTCCGGCTCCACCCGAGGACCGCTTCGGAGGACATCCGGCGCTTGGGGGTCGTCGGCGGCGGACAGATGGGGGCCGGCATCGCCGAGGTCTGTGCCCGGGCCGGACTCGGCACGATCGTCTGCGAGGCCACCCGTCCGGCGGCCGAGGCGGCCCACGAGCGGATCGCCGTCTCTCTGGAGCGGGCCGTCCAGCGCGGCAGGCTCGACCGGATCTCCGCCCGAACCGCCCTCGAACAGGTCACGGTCACGGCGTAACTCGCCGATCTCGCCGACCGGCAGCTCGTCGTGGAGGCCGTCACCGAGAACGCCGAGGCCAAGGCCGAGGTGTTCGCGGCCCTCGACAAGATCGTCACCGATCCGGAGGCGGTCCTCGCCACCAACACCTCCTCCCTCCCCGTCATGCGCCTGGGCATGACGACCGGGCGGGCGGACCCCCTGGGCGGCAACGTGGCGCGCCGGGTGAGGGTCCGGCGCGCCACGCGAGAAGGCGGGGGGCGACATGGCGCCTCCCGCCCCTTCGACTTGCCCTCGCCCGTCACTCGTCACTCGTCACCCGTCACTCGTCACTCGTCACTCGTCACTCGTCACCAAGGTGTCTCACCTCACGATCCGGATCATGGACAACGGCCGCCATGCCTTGGACGCCCCCGTAAGGTGGCCGGTGCAGCTGGTTCGCCCCGTCCGCCAGGCGGGATGCGTCGTAAGAGGGAACCCGGTGGGAATCCGGGACTGCCCCGCAGCGGTGAGCGGGAACGACCGCCGTCATACGCACTGGGTCCGGCACACAGGACCCGGGAAGCGACGGCCAGTAGGAGTCTCGTACGACGAGACGCGCCCGCGAGTCCGAAGACCTGCCCGTTGCCCGCACGCGGACGATTCCGCGCGCGGACATCCCGGTGACCTCGAGGGCGGGTCGGCGAACACAACCAGGCGGACGCCTGCGCCTTTCCGCGCGCTCGCACCCTCCGGTCCTTCGCCCCTTCGCGCTCTCGTCCGGTCCCCGGGATCTCAGGGATTCATCTCGCGAAGGAGGTCTCCATGACCACGAAGTCCGCAGCCGCGGCAGCACGGGCCACCGTGTACGGCTACCCCCGCCAGGGACAGAACCGGGAACTGAAGAAGGCGATCGAGGGCTACTGGAAGGGCCGCGTCACCGCCGACGCCCTCCACTCCACCGCCGCCGAACTGCGCCGCACCCACTGGCAGTACCTCTCCGACACGGGCCTCCACGAGGTGCCGACCGGCGACTTCTCGTACTACGACCACGTCCTCGACACCACCGTCATGGTGGGAGCCGTCCCGGAGCGCCACCGCGCCGCCGTCGAGGCGGACGCCCTCGACGGCTACTTCGCCATGGCGCGCGGCACCCAGGATGTGGCACCGCTGGAGATGACCAAGTGGTTCGACACCAACTACCACTACCTGGTGCCCGAACTCGGCCCCGACACCGTCTTCGCGGCTGACGCGCGCAAGCAGGTCGCGGAACTCAAGGAAGCCCTCACGCTCGGGCTCACCGCCCGGCCCGTGCTCGTCGGCCCCGTCACCTACCTCCTGCTCGCCAAGCCCGCCCCGGGCGTGGCCGCGGACTTCGACACGCTCACCCTGCTGGACCGGCTGATGCCGGTGTACGCGGAGGTGCTGGCCGACCTCCGGGCCGCCGGCGCGGAGTGGGTCCAGCTCGACGAGCCGGCGCTCGTCCAGGACCGTACTCCCGCCGAGCTGAACGCGGCCACGCGCGCCTACCGCGACCTCGGCGGTCTCGCCGACCGGCCGAAGCTCCTCGTCGCCTCCTACTTCGACCGTCTCGGCGAGGCGCTTCCTGTCCTCGCCAAGGCCCCGGTCGAAGGGCTCGCGCTCGACTTCACCGGCCCCGCCGCCGCCCATCTGGAGGCGCTGGCAGCCGTCGGCGGCCTGCCGGGCAAGCGGCTCGTCGCCGGCGTGGTCGACGGACGCAACATCTGGGTCAACGACCTGGAGAAGTCCCTGTCCACACTCGGCACCCTGCTCGGCCTCGCCGACCGCGTCGACGTCTCCGCCTCCTGCTCCCTGCTCCATGTGCCGCTCGACGCGGCGGCCGAGAAGGACGTAGACCCGCAGATCCTGCGCTGGCTCGCCTTCGCCGGGCAGAAGACGGCGGAGATCGTCACCCTGGCCAAGGGATTGTCGAAGGGCACCGACACGATCGCGGGCGAACTCGCCGCCAACCGAGCCGCCCTCGCCTCCCGGGCCAGTTCCCCCATCACCCGCGACCCTGTCGTCCGCTCCCGCACGGCCGCCGTCACCCGTGCCGACGCCCTGCGCTCCCAGCCCTACCCGGAGCGGGCCGCCGCCCAGCGCGCCCACCTCGGGCTGCCGCTCCTGCCGACCACGTCCATCGGCTCCTTCCCGCAGACCGCCGAACTGCGCGCCGCCCGCGCCGACCTGCGGGCCGGCCGGATCGACGCCGACGGCTACGAAGACCGGATCAGGGCGGAGATCCAGGAGGTGATCGCCTTCCAGGAGAAGACCGGGCTCGACGTCCTTGTGCACGGAGAGCCCGAACGCAACGACATGGTCCAGTACTTCGCCGAACAGCTGACCGGTTATCTGGCCACCCGGCACGGCTGGGTCCAGTCGTACGGCACCCGCTACGTACGCCCGCCGATCCTCGCCGGCGACATCTCCCGGCCGGAGCCGATGACCGTGCGCTGGACGTCGTACGCCCAGTCCCTCACCCCCAAGCCGGTCAAGGGCATGCTCACCGGCCCCGTCACCATGCTCGCCTGGTCCTACGTCCGCGACGACCAGCCGCTCGCCGACACCGCCCGCCAGGTCGCCCTCGCCCTGCGCGACGAGGTGGTCGACCTGGAGGCGGCCGGCACGGCCGTCATCCAGGTCGACGAGCCCGCCCTGCGCGAAACACTGCCGCTCCGCGCCGCCGACCACCCGGCCTACCTCGCCTGGGCCACGGAGGCGTTCCGACTCACGACCGGTGGCGTGCGACCGGACACCCAGATCCACACCCACATGTGCTACGCCGAGTTCGGCGACATCGTCCAGGCCATCGACGACCTCGACGCCGACGTCATCAGCCTGGAGGCCGCGCGCTCCCACATGCAGGTCGCCCGCGAGCTCGCCTCGCACGGCTACCCGCGCGAGGCCGGCCCCGGTGTCTGGGACATCCACTCACCGCGCGTCCCGTCCACGGAGGAGGCGGCGGCCCTGCTCCGGACCGGCCTCGAAGCCATCCCGGCCGAGCGCCTCTGGGTCAACCCCGACTGCGGCCTGAAGACCCGCGGTTGGCCCGAGACCCGCGCGTCCCTGGAGAACCTGGTCACCGCGGCGCGTGCCGTTCGCGGTGAGCTGTCCGGCTCCTGACGTACACCGTGTGCCACAACGGAGACCCTCTTGCGCACGACGTGTACGAGGGTCTCCATTGTGGGGAGGGAGGAGGGTTACGCGAGTTCTTTGCTGCACCTCACCGCCCCGGCTCGTCGGATCACCTGCCCGGGCGGCTCCTGCGGCGGGAGGCCACGGCCAGGCTCTCCAGCAGCGGCAGGGTGCGGGACCAGCCGAGGCAGGAGTCGGTGACGCTGAGGTCGGGACGCAGCGCCGGTGCGCCGGGGTCCTGACGTCCGTCCGACAGGTACGACTCGATCATGATGCCGGCCAGGGCGGGGTCGCCGTCGGCGATCTGTCCGGCCAGGTCGGCGACCACGACGGGCTGCCGGTTGTGGTCCTTGCCGCTGTTGCCGTGAGAGGCGTCGACGACGATGCGCTCCGGAAGGCCGGACGCGGCGAGGGCAGAGCGGGCCCGCGCGATGCTCGCCCGGTCGTAGTTCGGGTTGGGGCCGCCGCGCAGGACCAGGTGGGCATCGGGGTTCCCGGTGCTCCGCAGGGTGGTGAGGCGGCCGTCGGATGAGAGGCCGGGAAGGGTGTGCGGATGGGCGGCGGCCCGAACGGCGGCGATCGCGGTGTCCGTGCTGCCGGAGACACAGTTCTTCATGCCGACCGGCATGGGGAGCCACGAGGCCAGCTGGCGGTGTGGCTGGCTGGCAACGGTGCGCGCACCGATGGCGGCCCACGACACCGTGTCGGCGACGTACGTGGCGAGGGCGGGGTCCACGAACTCGTACGCCAAGGGCAGTCCCGAGGCGGCCGCCTGGGTCAGGAAGGACCTGCCGAGGTGCAGCCCCCGGGCCAGGTCGCCCGTGCCGTCGAGGGAGGGGGCTGTGAGCAGGCCGGTCCAGCCGGTGACGGTGCGGGGCTTCTCCAGATAGGCGCGCAGGACGACGACCAGGTCGTCGGCGAGGCGCTCGGCGGCATCGGCGAGGAGCGCCGCGTACTCCGATCCCGCGGCGGTGTCGTGGACCGAGCAGGGTCCGACGACGACGAGCAGGCGGGGGTCCCGCCGGGCGAGGACGGCGGCGACCGTGTCGCGGTGCCGGGCGACGGCGTCGGCGGCCACCGGGGTCAGAGGGTGGGCCGAGGCCAGTTCGGCGGGTGTCGGCAGCGGATCGGCCGTGGCGAGGTCCGCCGGCGTGGGCAGGGGCCGCACCGCGGCGAGGTCGGACGGCGCGGACAGGGGACGGGTCATGGCTTCCTCACGTGGGTACGGGGCAGCCTTGTTGCCCCGGCAGCGGCGAGCAGGCAGAGACCGAGCACCCACCAGAAGGTGTCGGCGAACGCCCGGGAGATGTCCGGGCCTCGGGCGGCCAGGTGGTCCTGCAGGACCACGGCGAGCGCCGCGGTGCCGACCGAGCCGCCTACGGTGTTGAGCAGGTTGAGCGCTCCCGACGCGCGTGGGAGGTGTTCGGGTTCGATCCGGCTGTAGACGATGTTCATGACGGGCGCGCCGATCATCGCCATCCCGACGCCGCGGACCACCAGCGCCGAGACGATGGCGACGTCCGGGACCCCGTGGCCGAGGAAGGTGAACGGGACCGTGCCGGCGAGGATCAACGCGATACCGGCGACCACCAGGGTCCGTGGCACGACCTTGTCGATGGTGCGATTGACCAGGACCGATCCGGCCGCCGCGCCCAGCCCTTGGGGGGCGAGCAGCAGTCCGGCCTCCCAGGCCGACAGCCCGCGGCCGGTCTGGAAGTACAGCGGCAGCAGGAACATCGTGCCGAACACGGATGCCCCCAGGACCAGCAGCGCCAGGGCGGCTGCGCCGAACGGCGGCCGGGCGAACAGCCGCGGGTCGACCAGCGGGGTGCGGCGGGTCCTCAGCCCGTGCACGGTGAAGGCGGCCAGCATCGCCAGGCCCGCCGTCACGCCGACCGCAGCAGGCAGGGTCCGGCCGTGGACGACCTCGGTCAGGCCGAGCACCAGCACGGCCAGACCGGGCGAGAGCAGCAGGGCCCCGCGCAGGTCGAACGGCGTGCGCCGGTCCGACGGCGGCACGACGGGCACGTGGCGGCGGGCGAGCAGCACGGCGGCCGCCCCGATGGGCAGGTTGACCAGGAACAGCCACGGCCAGGGCGCCACCGCGAGGAGGGAACCGCCCGCCGGCGGGCCGAGCACCGGCGACAGCAGCGGGACGACCGCGACGATGCTGAGCACCCGCCCCGTGCGGCCGGGACCGGCGACGCGGGCCAGGAGAGCCTGCCCGGTGGCGGGCAGCAGCCCGCCACCAAGGCCCTGGAGGACCCGGAACACGATCAGGCTGGTCGCCGACCAGGCCAGCGCGCACAGCGCCGAGCCGAGCACGAACACCCCCACCGCGACGAGCCAGGTCCGTCGGCCGCCGAACCGGTCGGCGAGCCAGCCGGACGCGGGCACGACGGTGACGACGGCCAGCAGGTAGGCGGTACTGACCCACTGGATCTCGGTGACCCCGGCGTCGAATTCCTCGGTCAGGGTGTCCAGTCCGACGCTGACGATCGTGGCGTCGATGGTGGCCATGAAGGTGCCGAGGACCAGGATGAACGCGATCCGCAGCAGTCGCCGGTCGACCCGCTCGGCCTGCGGTGCGGCCTCCGCGCTCATCGGCGCTCCAGCAGGCCGCGCACGTCGTCGTCGAGCCGACGGCCCAGGGTGCGGAGCAGGTCGAGGAGTTCCTCGGCGAGCCCGTCGACGTCCACCCCGGCCCGGTGGGCGAGCACGCCGGTCCAGCCGTCGCCGTCCGGCATGACGGTGAGGGTCACCGGGTGGTGCGTGGCCTCGCGGAACCGGGTTGCGACGACGGTCAGTCCGGGGGCGGGTTCGCGCAACCGGTCCGGATCGACCGGGTAGTTCTCGAACACCACGAGGCTGTCGAACAGCCTGCGGCGGCCGGTGAGCCGTTCCAGGTCGGTCAGGGCGACGTGGTGGTGCTCGACCAGGGCCCTCTGCCGGGCCTGCAGGTCGTGGAGCGTGTCCGCCAGGGTGCCCGCGAGCCGTGCGCGTACCGGCACGGTGTTGGCGAGCAGGCCGATGATCTCCTCGACGCCCTCCAGCTCCGGCGGCCGGCACGCGACCATCGCGCCGAAGCAGACGTCCGTGCGGCCGGACCGCCGCGCGAGCAGCACCGACCAGGCGCCCTGCACCAGCGTGTTGCGGGTCAGGCCGCGCCGCGCGGCGAGCTCGGACAGCTCGGCCACCAGGGTCGCGTCGAATCCGATGACCGCGGGTTCCTGCCAGGCGGGGCCGGGGTCGCCGACAGCCAGGTAGTCCCCTTCCGGCAGACCGTCCAGCTCGGCCGCCCAGGGGGCGAGCGCAGGCTCGTGGTCGGTGCGCCAGCGCAGGTAGTCGGCGAACGGCACGGGGGCGGGCAGGCCGGACGTCCCGCCGCGCAGGCGCGCGGTGTAGAGGGCGAACAGCTCGGTGAGGATGCGCGGCGCCGACCAGCCGTCGGAGAGCACGTGGTGGCTGGTCAGGACCAGGTCCGCCAGCTCGGGGCCGCGCCGGATCACGGTCAGGCGGAACAGCGGCCCCCCTGCGAGGTCGAACGGCTCGGCCAGGTCCGCCTCCAGCGCCTCGTCCGCGGGCCCGTCGCACACGCGGAACTCCGGCCGGGCCGCCTCCGGGATCACCGAGAGGTCGGCGGGGAACACGGCGCCCAGGTTCGGGTGGCGGGCGAGCAGGTCGGCGCCGGCGGCGCGCAGGGCGCCGGCGTCGAGCGGCCCGGCGAGGGTGAACACCGACTGCGTGGTGTATGGATCGGGGCGCTGGGTCCGGGAGTGCCGCAGCATCACCTCCTGCAACGGGGTGAGCGGTTGCACCTCGGCGACCGGGCGTTCGCCCGCGAGCGCCCGGATCTCCTGCGCGGCGGCTGCGCGCAGCAGCTCGGCCCGCAGGTGACCGGCCAGGTCCTCGATCTCGGCAGCGGTGAACAGGGCGGACGGCCAGGTGATGCGGACCCCGAGCGCGCCGTCCCGTACGAGGGCGTTGACCATCAGGCTGTGCGACAGGGGCAGCGCGTCGGAGCCGCCCGAGCCGAGCGGGTCGGCATCCGGCGGAGCCTGCCACGGCGTCTCCTCGGTGGGGGCGCCGGGGTACTGGCCGAGATAGTTCCAGGCGATCTCCGGCCGTACGGGGTCCAGCAGACCCGCCGTGGTGAGGATGCCGTGGCCGAGGCCGTCGCCCTGGGCGCGCAGCCGAACCGCCACCGCCTTCACGTCGTCGTCGGCTTCGAGGCGCACGGAGTGGACGGCGGTGAACCAGCCGACGGTCTGGGACAGGTCAACCTGGGGCGGGCGCCCGTGACTTTCCAGAGCGACCAGGAGTTCCCGCGTCCCCCTCCACGCTCGCATCGCCTGTGCAAGGGCCACGAGGAGCACGGCGTCCGGGGTGGTGCGGTGGACGGCGGGCAGGGTCGTGACCAGGGCGCGGGAGGTGTCCGCGTCGAGCCGTATCTCGTGGTGTGCCGCGGTAGCCACGGTGTCCCGGGCGGGGTCGAGGGGCCGGGTGAGCGCCGGTGCGGCGGTCATCCGCCGCCAGTGGGGCAGTTCGGCCGTCCGGTCGGCCTCGCGCAGGGAGCGGGCCCAGCCGAGGAACGACTGGCCGTGCCGGGCGAGTGTGCCACCGGAGTGGGCGTGCTGGACGTCGTCCAGCAGGACGCGCCAGGACACACCGTCGACGACGAGGTGGTGGGCGAGCAGGACGAGCCTGCCCGGCCGGGCGGGTCCGGCGTCCAGCCACAGCGCCCGCAGCAGCGGGCCGGTGCGCGGATCCATCGTGTCGCGGGCCTGGGCGGTCCAGGCGTCGACCTGGGCCCGCGGCTCGTCGTCCGCCGGTACGCGGGTCAGCACCTCGGCCGCCGTCACGGCGCCGACCGTCGGGACGCGGAGCACGGTGTCGCCGTCGGCGAGGTGGGCGCGCAGCACATCGTGCCGGGTCAGGACCGCGTCGAGCACGGCCCGCCAGGACGCCTCGTCGCCGCCCGGCGGCACGCAGAGTTCCACCCACTGGCAGAAGCCGTCCGCGGCACTCCCCGCACGGTGCAGCAGGTCCCGCATGATCGGCGTCAGCGGTGCGTCGCCGACCGCGGGGGCGTCGCCGTCGCCGAGGGCGCGGGCCCGCGCCGCGATCCCGGCGACCGTTTCCCCGCCGAACACGTCCCGCGCGGTGAGGCCCAGCCCCCGGCGACGGGCCCGGGACACCACCTGCAGCGCCACGATGCTGTCGCCGCCGATGGCGAAGAAGTCGTCGTCGGGTCCGATGGCGTCGGTGCCGAGGACGTCCCGGAACACTCCGAGCAGTACCGCCTCGGTTTCGGTGGCGGGTTCGCGGTGCGCCGTGGCCGCGGTCCCGGGGGTCGGCAGCGCGGCGGTGTCGAGCTTGCCGCCGGGGGTCAGCGGCAGGCGGTCGAGGGTGAGGAGGGCGGCGGGGACCATGTGGTCGGGCAGCTCCGCGGCCAGGTGGGCGCGCAGCTGCGCGGTGTCCGGGTCGGCGCCGTCGGTCGGGATGACGTAGCCGACGAGCCTGCCGTCGCGCACGATCACGACGCCGGCCCGCACGTCGGGGTGGCGCGTCAGGGCGGACTCGATCTCGCCCAGCTCGACCCGGAAGCCGCGGATCTTGACCTGGTGGTCGACGCGGCCGAGGAAGACGAGCTGCCCGTCCGCCCGCCACCGCACGCGGTCGCCGGTGCGGTACATCCGCTCGCCCGGAGGGCCGTACGGGTCGGCGACGAACGCCGCGGCGGTGAGGGCTGGGCGGCCGAGGTAGCCGCGGGCCAGACTCGGTCCGGCGAGGTACAGCTCGCCCGTCACTCCGACACCGACCGGCTGGAGCCCGCCGTCGAGCACATAGGCACGGACGTTGGGGTCGGGGCGGCCGATGGGCAGCGGACCGGTGTCGTCGGCCTCGTCGGGGTCGTAGCGCCAGGTCACGGAGTTGATGGTGACCTCGGTCGGCCCGTAGGCGTTGAAGAGGGCCCTGCGGCCGGTGCCCCAGCGCCGCGCCAGCTCGGGATCGAGGCGCTCGGCTCCGACGACGAAGAACACGTCGGAACGGACCGTGCGGTCGTCGGGCATGGCGGCCAGGAAGGACGGGAGCAGGTTCACACCGGTCACACGGTGCTCCGCGATGTAGTCGAGCAGTTCGTCGCCGGGTACGCGCACCTCCTCGGGTGCGACCACGGACGTGCCGCCGGACAGCAGCGGCACCATGGTCTGCCAGAACGCCACGTCGAAGCTGGTCGACGCGAAGTGCAGGTACCGGTCGTGCTCCGTGACGCCGACGACCTCCTCCTGGAGCGCGACGAGATCGGGCACGCCGCGATGGGTGACCCCGACGCCCTTGGGCCGGCCGGTGGTGCCCGAGGTGTAGATGACGTACGCCAGGGCGTCGTCGGTGAGCCCGGCGCGTGCCCCGGCCGGGTCGGTGTCCGGTACGGAGGCGAGCGTGGCCGGTTCGTCCAGCCGCAGTACGGGGACGTCGCGGTCGACGGGCAGGTCGGCTCCGGTCGCCAGGACAGCGGCCGGCGCGATGTCGTCGAGCATGTAGGCGAGCCGGTCGCGCGGGTAGGCGGCGTCCATCGGCACGTACACCGCACCGGCCTTGGCCACACCGAACAGCGCCACGGTCATCTCGATGTCGCGCCCCAGCAGCACCGCCACCGGGTCCTGGGGCCGCACCCCGCGCTCGATCAGCGCGTGGGCGAGCCGGTTGGCCTGCCGGTCAAGTTCGGCGTAGCTGAGGCTGCGGTCACGGCAGACGAGGGCTTCCGCGTCGGGCTTGCGACGCACCCAGCCGGCGAACTCGTCCAGCCAGTGGCCGCGGACCCTGGCGGGCACGATGCCGGTGCCGACGCGGAGCATCCGCTGCCGCTCGTCGGGATCGAGAGCGGGCAGCCGGATGGCGGGCCGCGCCGGGTCGTCCACGATCTCCCGCAGCAGGTTGTGCAGCCAGCGGCCGTAGTCGCGGACGGTCGCCTCGGCGAAGGCGCGCGGCTGGTAGCCGAGGCCGATGGTGATCTCGTCGTCGGGGATCACGATCACGGTCAGCGCGTAGTGGGTGGCGTCGGTGATGTCCACCCCGGCGAGGTCGAGTCCGCGGGCGAGCGGAGTGCGCTTCCGGCTGGAGAGCGGGAAGTTCTCCATCACGAGCATGGTGTCGAAGAGTTCCCCGACACCCACCGCCCGCTGGATTCCGGACAGTCCGACGTGGTGGTGCTCCGCGAGGGCGACGCTCTGCGCGTGCACGTCGGCCAGGAGATCCCGCGCGGTCTGGTCCTGGGTGTGCCGGACGCGGACCGGGATGGTGGTGCCGAGCTGCCCGATCATCGACTCGACGCCGTCGACCTCGGAGGGCCGCCCGGACACCGGGCAGCCGAACACGACGTCGCGGCTCCCGGTGAGCCTGCCGAGGAGCAGGCCCCAGGCTGTCTGGAGCACGGTGGTCAGGGTGACGCCCTGCTCGCGGGCGAAGGCGCGCAGCCGGTCGCTGAACTCCCGGCCCAGCTCGACGCTCACACGGCCGGGCCGCTCGATGCCGGTCCCGGTGGTCGCCGGTGCGAGCCGCGTCGCGTCGTCGACTCCGGCCAGCGCCTCCCGCCACGCCTCCAGGGACGCGCGGTGGTCCCGGCCGGCCAGCCAACGGAAGTACTCCGACAGCGGCGGGGCGGCGGG
The DNA here is from genome assembly GCF_047779955.1 of Streptomyces lothianensis. Lineage (NCBI taxonomy): Bacteria > Bacillati > Actinomycetota > Actinomycetes > Kitasatosporales > Streptomycetaceae > Streptomyces > Streptomyces lothianensis. The sequence continues at coordinate 29,740 of NZ_JBLMKT010000028.1, forward strand.
GACGGCGGGGCCGCCGCCGAGTTCGGCGTAGAGGGCGAGCAGGGTGCGCCCGACCAGCGGCATCGACCAGCCGTCGAGCAGGGCGTGGTGGTTGGTGATGACCAGCTTGTGCTCGTCGGGGCCGACCCGGGACAGCAGGAAGCGGATCAGAGGTGGCCTGGCCGGGTCGAAGGGGCGCTCCAGTTCGGCGCGGGCGGCCTCGGGGAAGCGGTCGTCGCACCGCCAGTCCAGGACGGTGTCGGCGGGGACCACCTGCACCACGTCATCGCCGGCCTGGGCGAGGTACACGCGCAGCGCGGCGTGACGGCGCAGCAGTTCGCGGGCGGCCTCCCGCATCCGGTCCGGGTCGAGTTCGCCGACCAGGGTCGTCACGGCCTGGACGACGTAGACGTCGGTGTCCTGGTCGCCGCGGACCAGCGTGTGGAAGGAGAGTCCGACCTGGAGCGGGGTGGCGGGCAAGACGTCGGCGACACGGCCGGCGGCGGCGCCTTCGAGGGCGTCGACGGCGGCCTGGTCGAGATCGACGAGCGGCAGGTCCGACGGGGTGAGGCCGCCTGCGGTGTCGCGGGCGTGGGCGGCGAGCGCGTCCAGCGCGGCGGCCCAGGCCGTCTGCAGGGCCGCCACCGCTTCGACGCCGAGCGCCTCCGTCGCGGCCGTCCACTCGACAGCGAGCCGGGGTGCGCCCTCCTCGTGGACGAAGCAGTTCAGGGCCAGCACCTGTTCCAGGGCCTTGGCGCCGGGTTCGGTCACCGAGAAGGGGTCCCGCTCCGGCAGCTGCCATCCGGTGCCGGGCAGCGCGGCGAACCGGCCGAGGTAGTTCAGGAGCACGTCCGGCGGCGGAGTGGCGGACAGTTCGGGGCCGGCCACCGGGTCGAGCGACCGCAGGACGCCGTAGCCGATGCCGCCGTCGGGGACGCCCCGCTTGGCCTCCTTGGCCGCGCGCAGCACCTGCCGCACGTCTCCGGCCGTGGGGACGCGGACCGGGTACTCGCTGGTGAACCAGCCGACCGTACGGGACAGGTCGAGGTGCTCGCGACCGTGGCCCTCCAGTGTGACGGTCACCGCCTCGCCGGACAGACCCCACTCGCGCAGCGCCAGCACGAGCGCGGCCAGCAGCACCTCGTCGACGCCGGCCCGGTAGGCCGCGGGCAGGGTGGTCAGCAGCGCCTCGGTGACCTCGGGTCCGGCCAGAGTGACGGTGCGGTGGGCGGTGGACACGGTGTCCACCCGTTGGTCGAGCGGGCGCGCGCCCAGTCGCGACACCGTGGCGAGTGCGGCCCGCCAGTGGTCGAGTTCGCCGCGGCGCGCCCCGGTCCTGCCCTGCTCGGCCAGGAGTGCCGCGTGCCGCCGCCACGACGCCCCGACGGGGTCGAGGGCGCCGCCCGCGCAGGCCGTACGGAGGTCGGGGAGGAGCACCCGCCAGGACACGCCGTCCATGGCGAGGTGGTGGACGACGACGACCAGGCGGTCCGCCGTGCCGTCGGCGGTGCGGAGCAGCGCGGACCGCACCAGGTCGCCCGCGCGGGGGTCGAGCTCTCCGGCGAGGCGCTCGGCGAGGGCGGTCGCGTCGGTGCCGCGGACCTCGTGGACGACGGCCTTCACGTCTCCGCGGGGGAGGATCTCCAGTTCGTCGCCGCCGACCCGCAGCCGCAGCGCGTCGTGGTGGTCGAGGACCGTCTGCACGCCCGTGACGAGGTCGTCGACGGCGAGCGCGTCGACCCGCAGGGCCGTCCACTGCGCGTAGCCGGCGACGGTGTCGACGTCGGGGTGCGGGTCGAGCAGGGTGCGTACGATCGGCGGCGCGGGCACCGGGCCCGTCGGGTCGTCGACCGTGGCTGCCGCGTCGTCGACCGGCGTGGCGGAGGCGGCCAGGGCGGCGAGACTGCGGCGGGCCATCAGGTCCCGCGGGCGCAGCGCCAGGCCCCTGGCGCGCAGCCTGCTGCTGACGGCGATGGCGGTGATGCTGTCGCCGCCGAGGGCGAAGTAGTCGTCGTCCACGCTGACGTGCTCGACGTCGAGCACGTCGGCGAGGACCTCGCACAGCACGCGCTCCCGCTCGGTGCGGGGCTCCCGGCCGCCGTCGGACACCGCGGGCGCGGGCAGGGCTGCGCGGTCGAGCTTGCCGTTGGGCGTCAGCGGCAGCTCGTCGAGCACCACCACCGCCGCGGGCACCAGGTGATCGGGCAGCCGCTCGGCCAGGTGGGCGCGCACCGCTTCGGGGGTGGCGGCGGCGGACACGACGTAGCCGACCAGCCGGGACGACCGGACGGTGGCGGCGGCCGCGGTGACCCCGGGGACCGCGCCGAGGGCGGCCTCCACCTCGCCGGTCTCCACGCGGTGGCCGCGGATCTTGACCTGTCCGTCGCCGCGGCCCAGGTACTCCAGGCCGCGGCCGGGCAGCCAGCGCGCCAGGTCGCCCGTGCGGTACATCCGGTCGCCCGGTGCGCCGTACGGGTCGGCGACGAACCGTTCGGCGGTCGCGCCGGGGCGGCCGAGGTAGCCGCGGGCCAGGTGCGGTCCGGCCAGGTACAGCTCGCCCGCGGTACGGTGCGGCACCGGCTGCAGGGCGCTGTCGAGCACGTAGGCCCGGGTGCCGGCAAGCGGCTGGCCGATCGTCGGCTCGTCGCCGTCGACGCGCGCGGTGCTGCTGGTGACGGACGCCTCCGTAGGCCCGTACATGTTGCGGGCGGCGATCCCCGACCCGGCGATCCGGCGCCACAGCGCGGGCGGTGTCGCCTCTCCGCCGAGGACGAGCAGGGTGGGCCGGAGGTCGAGCAGTCCGCCGTCGATCAGGGGCGCGGCCATCGACGGGGTGGTGTCGACGACGTCGATGCCGTCGCGGGCGTAGGCGGCGAGCAGGGCGTCGGCGTCGCGGGTCGTCTCGGCGTCGTAGAGGTGCAGTTCGTGGCCGCAGAGCAGCCAGACGAGGTGCTCGAACGCGGAGTCGAAGGCGAACGAGTACGTGTGTGCGGCGCGCAGTCGCCTGCCCGCGGCCCGCTCGGCCTCCGCGACGACGGTCGACCGCTGGTGGTGCACCAGTGCGGCGAGTCCGCCGATTCGGCCGAGGACGCCCTTGGGGCGTCCGGTCGAGCCGGAGGTGTGGATGACGTAGGCGAGGTGGTCGGGGTGGCGGGGTTCGGCCAGTTCACCTGCCGCCAGCGGCGTGCCGGGCAGTTCGGCGGCCTCGCGGAGGAACGAGTTCCATGCCAGGCCGGCGATCGATCCGTCGGTGAGGACGAGCGCGGGGCGGGTGTCGTCGACGAGGGCGCGCAGCCGCTCCGGCGGGTACGCGGCGTCGAGCGGCAGCAAGGCGGCTCCGGCGTCCATGACAGCGAGGAGGGCGGCCACCAGGTCGGCGGAGCGCGGCAGGGCCAGCGCCACGACGTCGCCGGGCCCGATCCCGCGGGCCCGCAGGGCGCGGGCGAGCCGGTGCACGCGGTCTGCGAGTTCCCCGGCGGACAGCCGGTCCGCGCCGCATACCAGGGCGGTGCGCCCGGGATCGGCGGCGACCATGGCGTCGAACGCGGTGGGGACGTCCACGGGCCTGCCGGGCAGGGCGCGCGGCGACCAGCGGGCCAGGATGCGGTCCACGTCGCCGGTGAGCGGGATCCGGCCCACGGGGCGGCCGTCGACCAGGCCGGACAGCAGGGCGCGCAGGCCGGACAGTCTGCCGTCGACGGCAGACTGGTCGCTGCCACGGGCGTCGACCTCGAAGCCGAGCAGCAGCCCGCCGTCGCGGGTCGGCAGGACGCTCAGCCCCATATCCTCCGGCGGGCCGCCGGCGACGTTGCGCATCACCCCGGTGGCCCCGGCGAAGTCGATGGTCAGGTCGAAAGCCTTGAGGTTGATGCCGCGTCCGTGCAGCAGCGCGCCCGCACCGGGCGCGCCGAGGTCGCGCGGCAGGTCCTCGCCCCGGTACCGCTGGTGGTCACGCATCTCCCGCATGGCGGAGGCGACCCGTCGGCTCAACTCCCCCAGCCCATCGCCGGGGTGGACGGTGACCCGCAGCGGCAGCACGTTGACGGCCATGGCGGGTGTGCGCAGTTCGGCGGAGCCGGTCCGGCACATCAGCGGCAAGGCGAACACCACGTCGGTGCGGCCCAGCGCGCGGTGCAGGTAGGCGGCGTAGCAGGCGATCAGCGCCTCACCCCAGCTGACGCCCTCCCGATCGGCGAACGCGCGGAGCCGGGCCGTCTCGTCGGGGGTGACGACGGCACGGGCGGTCAGGGTGCGCTCGGGCGGGCCGGCGGCGGTGTCGGGGTCGCCGAGGGGGCCGAGGTCGGGCAGCGGGGTGAACCGCTCGACCCAGTACGCGCGGTCCTCGGCGAACCGGCCGCCGTCCCGGTAGGCGCGGTCGGCGGCGACAAGGTCGGCGAAGCGGCCGAAGGCCGATCGCGGCGTCTCGGTGCCGCGGACGAGGGCGGTGTGGCGGGCGGCGGTGCGGCGGGCGAGCATCGCGGCGCTGTAGCCGTCGAAGACGAGGTGGTGGCCGAGCTGGGTGTACCAGACCTCGCGCTCGGAGAGCCTGATGACGGTGCGCGTGTACAGCGGCCGGTCCACCATCCCCCGGCATTCCTCGGCCGCCAGGGCCCGTTCGGCGTCGACGAGCGCGTGGGCCGCTGCCGCCGGGTCGGCCTCGCCGCTGACGTCGGCCACGCGGGGCGGTGGGACCGGTTCGTCGCTGATCGTCTGGCGCGGGCCGTCCGGGGTGTCGTGGAAGCGCAGCCGCAGGCTCTCGGCCTCCTCGGTGGTGGCGCGGACCGCCTCGACGAGGGCGTCGACGTCGACGGGTTCCGCGCCGGATATCTCCACCACGTCTCCGACGAGGTAGTAGGGCGAGTCGGGTTCGAGGCGCTGGGCGTTCCAGATGCCCAGTTGGGCGCTGGTCAGGGGGAGCCGGCCGTCCGAGGGCACGCGTGCGGTGGTCAACTTACTCTCCTTGCAGTGTGGGGACGACCATCGGCATGGCGGTCACCGGGTCGGGGACGATGACGCTCGGCAGGTCGAACACTTCCTTGATCAGCGCGGCGTCCACGATGTCCGCGGGGGCGCCCTCGGCGACCACCCGGCCGTCCTTCATGGCGACCAGGTGGTCGGCGAACCGGCACGCCTGGTTGATGTCGTGGAGGACGGCGATCACCGTGCGTCCCTCGTCGCGCAGCGCGGCAAGCAGGCCGAGCAACTGGTACTGGTGCGTGATGTCGAGGAAGGAGGTCGGCTCGTCGAGCAGCAGGTAGGGCGTCCGCTGGGCGAGCACCATGGCCATCCAGACCCGTTGCCGCTGGCCGCCGGACAGTTCCTGCACGGGCCGGTCGGCCAGGTCGGCGACGCCGGCGCCGGCCATCGCGTCGGCGACGGCCTCCTCGTCGCCCTCCGACCACAGCGCCAGGATCGACTGGTGGGGGAACCTGCCCCGGCGCACGAGTTGCCTGACCTTGATGTCGTCGGGGGCTTGCGGGTCCTGCGGCAGGAAGCCGAGCTGCCTGGCCAGCGCCTTGGCCGGGTACCCTCCGACGTCCCGGCCGTCGAAGTGCATCTGTCCCTCGGTGGGGCGCAGCAGCCGGACGAAGGCCCGCAACAGGGTCGACTTCCCGCAGGCGTTGGGGCCCACGACGGCGGTGAACGCACCGTCGGGGACGTCGAGGCTCAACCGGGTGGACACCACCCGGTCGCCGTAGCGCAGAGTGATATCCCGCGCGGTCAGGCGTGCGGTCACGCTCGCCTCACTTCCTTGGTCAGCAGCCAGATCAGGTAGCAGCCGCCGATCGCGGTGCTCACCACGCCGACGGGCAGCGCGACGGGCGCCAGCAGCATCTGGGCGAGCAGGTCGGCGCCTTGGAGGAGCACCGCACCGGTCAGCGCGGCCGGGAGCAGGGGCACACCGGCCGAGCCGGTGAGCCTGCGCCCGATCTGCGGGGCGGCGAGGGCGATGAAGGCGATCGGTCCGGCCACCGCGGTCACCGTGGCGGTGCAGCCGACTCCGACCAGCACCATCAGCAGCCGCAGCCGGTCGATCCGCACCCCGGTGGTGACCGCGACCGCGTCGCCGAGCGACGCCTGGTGCATGGCGTGGGCGCGGGCAGCCATCAGGGTCATCAGCGCGGCGATGACCGTGAACGGGATCCACAGATCCGGCCAGCCGACGCCGTTGAGGGAGCCCGCGCTCCAGCCGACCGCGGCGATCGCCACCTCCAGCTCGGCGCGCAGCACGATCCACGAGTTGATCGCGGTCACCATCGCGTTGACCGCGATGCCGATCACCACCAGCCGTAGGCCCGAGAAGCCCCGGTCGAAGGAGAGGAGGTAGATCACGGCGGCCGTGACCAGCCCGCCGAGCACCGAGCCGGCGGCGAGCTGCGCCGACGTGCCCGACAGCACGGTGATGGCGATCAAGGCGCCGGTGTAGGCGCCCGCGTCGAGGCCGATCACGTCGGGGCTGCCCATCGGGTTGCGGGTGAGGTTCTGGAAGATCGCTCCGGCGACGCCGAGCGCGGCCCCGAAGACCAGTCCCGCCGTCACCCGCGGCAGTCGCCACTCCGCGATCACCACGGAGTGCTCCGCGCCGGTGAGCACTGCGAACACCCGTGCCGGCGATGACCAGGACGCGCCGTAGCACAGCCCGAGCAGGCCCAGGCCGAGCCCGGCGGCGACCAGCGCCGCGGCGAGCGTCACCGTGCGGCGTTCGGCACGCAGTCCGAGCGCGTTCACAGAGATCCCTCCCCGTATCGGCGAACGGCCCAGATCAGCATGGGGCCGCCGAGGAACGCGGTGACGATCGCCACCGGCACCTCGCCGGTGGGCAGCAGCACCCGCGATCCGATGTCGGCGAGCAGCAGCAGGATCGGCCCCAGGACCATCGCGTGGAGCAGCAGCCACAGCACGGAGCCGGCTGCCGCTCGGCGGACCAGGTGCGGCACGATCAGCCCGATGAAGAGGATCGGCCCGGCGACCGCGGTCGCCGCCCCCGTGAGCACGGTGATGAGCACCAGCGCTGCAGCCCGTACCCGGGTGACGCCGGCGCCCAGCGTGTGCGCCACACTCTCGCCCAGCGTCAGCGCGTCGAGGGACCGGCTCAGCAGCAGCGCCCCGAGCAGGCACGCTCCGATGGCGGCCAGCGGCAGCCCCAATGGAGCCTGTTCGCGGGCAGCCAGCGAGCCGACGGACCAGAAGCGGTAGACGTCGAAGACATCGGGGAGCATGAGCCGCAGGCCCAGGGCGACACCACCGAGCACCGCGGTGAGCGCCACACCGGCCAGCACCAGGCGCAGCGGCGAATGGCGTCCGATCGCGGCGACCAGCAAGGCCGCGAGCACCGAGCCGGTGATCGCGAAGCCGAGCTGGCCGGCCTGCCCGGCGGCCAGCCCGAGCGCCGAGCCGACGGTGATGGCGAACCCGGCGCCCGCGGTGACCCCGAGGATGCCGGGCTCGGCCAGCGGGTTGCGGGCCAGCGTCTGGATCAGTGCGCCCGCCACCGCCAGTGCCGCGCCCACCGCGACGGCCAGCACTGCGCGGGGCGCTCGGACGTTCCGGACGATGACGTGGTCGTCGGTGCCCTGGAAGTCGACCAGGGCCCGTACCACCTCGCCGGGCGGGACCGGGCGAGCGCCGACGCCGACGCTGAGCACGGCGACGACTGCCAGCAGCAGGAGTCCGCCGGCCAGCAGGACGGGCTGCGGCACGGCCCGCGTGGTCGTGGCCCGAGACGCGTGGCCTGCGAGCGTCACTGCTTCAGCAGGGGCGCGAACGCCGCGTCGATCGCTTCCAGGGTCTGGACGGCCTGCCCGTAGGTGGCGGCCTCGGTGTAGCGGATCGGGAAGGTCTTCCCGGCCTTGACGGCGGGCAGGTTCTTCCACAGTTCGGATTCCATGACGTACTTCACCGACTCGGGCACGCTGCCGTCGCCCTTGACGGAGTAGGTGATGACGTCTGCGTCGCGGAGCGAGGTGGGCAGCTCCTCCAGGGAGGGGTACTCGCTGACGCCCTTGGAGCCGGGCCCGGGCTCCTTGACCTTGCCGTAGTACGTGGCGCCGATGTCCTCGGCGATGTTGGTGCCCCACGAGCCGCTGAACTCGCGCTGGAAGGTGCCCTTGGCGGACTCGCCGTACGAGCCGACGTGACCGAACTTGAGCGGGGCCAGCGCGTCCTTGTACTTCTCGGCCAGCTCGGCGGCCTTGGACTCGTACGCCGCCTGCACGGTGTCGAACTGCTCCAGGGCACCGGCGGCGTCGGACTGCTTGCGGGACAGGTCGCGCCACGCGGACGGCACGGTGGGGCCGATGGCGACGACGGGGGCGATCCCCTCCAGCCGCTTGACGTCGATGTCGCCGAGGACGGGGGCGGGCACGCCGATGACGATGAGGTCCGGCTCGGCCTCGGCGATGGCCTCGTAGTTGGTCTCCGTTGCCTGCTCACCCGCCACCTTGGGCAGCTCCTTGTAGGTGGCGAGGTCCTCCTTGCTCATCATCGGCTCCCCGCGCTTCCAGGAGGAGATCCCGACCAGGGGGGCGTCGGCTTCGATCAGGGCGGGCACGGCGTACCCGGTGGCGACGACGCGCTGCGGGTCGGCCGGAATGGTGATCTTCCCGTTGTCGGCGGCGAACACCCGGGTCTTGTTCTTCTCCTCGGCCTTGCCGGCCGGCTCGGCCTCGTTCTTCGACGAGCCGCATCCGGTCAGGGCCAAGGCGATGGCCAGGGCACCGACCAGAACGGAGGATCTGTTTGCGGACATGCGAAACCCCTTAACTCAGGTAAAACTGACTTGAATTGATATTCGACAGACGTGGAGGCACCGGCTGGTCAGTGATCGTCGTCGTAGTCGGTGACGCCGCGTTTCCAGTAGCCGGCGATGTCGTGGTCGGCCTTCTCCAGGCGTAGGTCGTCACGGACCCAGCGGCGCAACGGCTTGAGCTGCCCCGCCTCGCCCGCGGCCCAGACGAACACCCGCTCGCCCTCGGGCACGGACACCGTGGTCACGGCCCGCGCGAGCGCGTCGCCGGTGCCCGCGGGGCGGCCGCCGCGGTGCAGCCAGTGCACCTCGAAGCCCTCGGGTGCGGCCAGCTCGATCTCCTGCCCCGCGTCGGCGACTTCGACGAACGCCCAGCCCCGGGCGGTCCTCGGCAGTTCCTCCAGCCGACGGGCGATCGCGGGCAGGGCCGTGAGGTCGCCCGCCAGCACGTAGTGGTCATAGGCGTGCGGGACGATCAGCCCGCCGGGCGGCCCCGCGACGTGCACGACGGCGCCCGGCTCGACCGCGCACGCCCAGTCCGACGCGAGACCGCCGTCGTGCAGGGCGAAGTCGATGTCGATCTCGCCCGCCACCGGGTCGTGGCGACGCACGGTGTACTCCCGCGAGATGGGCGCCGGCCGCGGCCAGGTCAGCATCAGGCCGTTCGGCTCGGGCAGCGGCAGCGAGCCGTCCGGCGCCGGGAAGAGCAACTTCACGTGCTCGTCCGGCGCATGGGCCTCGAAGCCCTCGACGCTCTCGCCACCCAACGTCACCCGTAGGAGGCCGGCGCCGACCATGGCGGTACGGACGACCTCCGTCCGCCGCAGGCGGATCGGATAGCCCACCTTCTCGGCGTGGCGGCCCGCCCGGACCTCCGCGATGCGCTCCAGATGCCGGTGCCGGTTGTCGGTCCTGATCACGTCCCGTCCCCCGTCAGGAGCGCCGTCCAGTGGCCGAGTTCAGCGCACTCCGCAAGGTCGGGGAACTCCAGCGACGCCGCTCCGGCGGACCGCCAGCGCTCCACGAGGATCATCATGCGCATCGAGTCCAGCCCGCGGTCGAGGAGGTTCTCCTCGGGCGTGAGCTCGGCGGGTTCGCAGCCCAGCAGTTCCGCCACGTCGGCCCGGACTCGCTCGGGTGTGAGGGTCTGGCTCATCGGGCGACTCCCGCGGTGGCCGGCGCGGACAGCGCGGCGAGCGCGTCGGCCGTGGTGGTCACGACGCCGCAGCGCCGGGCGACGTACGCGCACGCCTGGTCATGGCGTTCGCGGGAGAAGTCGGCGACCGCGTCGGCCACCAGAAAGGGTTGGATGTCGCGCATGAACGCCTCGACGGCGGTGGCCTGGCAGCCGATGTGCGCGTAGACGCCGGTGATGAGCAGCTGGTCGCGGCCCAGCGCCGCCAGCCGTTCGGCGAACGTGCTGCGCTGGAACGCGCTGTAGCGCCACTTGACCAGGACGGTGTCGCCCTCGGCCGGTGCGAGCGCCGGGACGATGTCGGCGGCCTGCGGGTCGGCGTCGATGACCGCGCCGATGCCGTCACCCCAGAAGTCGGCGAGCAGCCCGCGGTCCGCGGGGTCCTGCCGACCGGGCTGGGCGGTGTAGAACACCGGGATCCCCTGCGCGCGGGCGTGCGCGGCGAGCCGCGCGATGTTCGCCGTCGCCTCGGGCACCGGCGCCCCGGCGTACGGCGTGAGGAAGTAGCGCTGCATGTCGTGGACGAGCAGGGCCGCGCGGCCCGGCTCGGGCAGCCACCCCACCCGCCCCGCGGGCAGGTCGGCAGCCGCGGGAAGCGGATAGGGCCGTATCTCGGGCAGGGACATCCTCATGACTCCTTCCGAGCGAGCGCGGCCAGGGCCGCCCTCAGCTCGCGCTTGCTGGTCTTGCCGACACCGGTCACCGGGAACTCCTCGACGACCTGGACGAGGTCCGGCACCTTGAAGGCGGCCACCCCGCGCTCGCGCACGAACGCGCGCAGCTGAGGCCCGGTGGGCGTCGCACCCGCGGCGGGCACGACGTAGGCGCAGGTCCGCTCGCCGAGATAGGTGTCGGGCACGGCCACCACGGCGGCGTCGAGCACCCCCGGGTGAGCCATCAGATGGTTTTCGACCTCCTCGGCCGCCACCTTCTCCCCGCCCCGGTTGATCTGCTCCTTGGCCCGGCCGACGACCTCCAGGTGCCCCGTGGGCGTGCGGCGCACCAGGTCGCCGGTCCGGTAGAACCCGTCCTCGGTGAACGCGGTGGCGTTGTGCTCCGCCGCCCGGTAGTAGCCGCGGATCGTGTACGGCCCTCGGGTCAGCAGTGCGCCCGTCCCGCCCGGCGCCACGTCGGCACCGGTGTCCGGGTCGACGACGCGGATCTCGTCGTCCGGGGAGATCGGCCGACCCTGCGTGGAAAGCACGGCCTCGTCCGGGTCGTCCAGACGGGTGTAGCACACCAGGCCCTCCGCCATGCCGAACACCTGCTGCAGCCGGCAGCCCAGCGCCGGGCCGATCCGCTCGGCCAGCTCGCGCCCGCACTTGGCCCCGCCGACCAGCAGCACCTCCAGGGACGACAGGTCGCGGTCGGTGCGCGCGGCCGCCTGCACCCACGCGGCGGCAAGCGGCGGCACCACCCCAGTGATCGTGACCCGCTCCGCCTCGATCAGCCGGAACACGGTGTCCGCGTCGGGCCGTGGCGCCATGACGGTGGCCGCGCCCGCGTGCAGCGCGCCGAGCACCCCCGGCGAACTGAGCGGGAAGTTGTGGGACACCGGCAGCGCGGCCAGGTGGACGCTGTCCGGGCGCAGACCGCAGATCCGGACACTCTCGCGGACGCTGTACAGGTAGTCGTCGTGTGTGCGCGGGATCAGCTTCGACAGCCCGGTACTCCCCCCGGACAGCTGCAGGAAGGCCACGCCTCCGGAGTCGGGGTCGGGCAGTTCTCGCGGCGCCGACGCGGCAAGGTCGGCGAACTCGCGCGAGCCGACGACCATGACCTGTCGTACGGAGTCGACGTCGGACGCGACGGCGCGGGCCATCGCCGCGTGGTCGTGCCGTTCGTGCTCGCCGACGGTGACGATGGCGGCGGCCTCGCTGTGCGCGGCGAAGTGCCGCAGTTCGCTGTGCCGGTGCGCGGGCAGCGCGAACACCGGCAGCACGCCTGCGCGCCACATGCCGAACACGACCGGCAGGAACTCCGGGATGTTGGGCAGTTGCAGCACCACCCGGTCACCGGGCGCGAGTCCCGACCCGAGCAGGCCCGCCGCCATCCGGTGGGCCCGCTCGTCCAGTTCGGCGAAGCTCCACCGGGTCTCCCCGCCCACGACGGCGGTGCGGCCGCCGTACGCGGCGGCCAACGAGGTCAGCAGTGCCCCGAAAGTCTGCCCGCGCCAGTGGCCGGCGGCCCGGTAACGCGCGGCCGTCCGCGCCGGCCAGGGCACGTGGTCCGCGGTCATACGGCACCCTCCAGTCCGAGGGCGCGCAGCAGCGTGCTGAACTTGGCTTCGGTCTCCGCGAGTTCGGCCAGGGGGTCGGAACCCTCGACGATCCCGGCACCGGCGGACAGCCGCACCGTCCGATCGCTCACCTCGGCGCTGCGGATCGTCACCGCCCACTCTCCGTCACCGTCGAGGCCGGTCCAGCCGACCATGCCCGCGAAGTAGCCGCGGTCCTCCTGCTCCAGGTCCGCGATGGTCTCCTGCGCCGCGACCGCGGGCACACCGCCCACCGCGGGGGTCGGGTGCAGCGCCTCGGCCAGCCCCAGCGCCGAACAGGCGGGGTCGGCCGGGTCCGCGAGCCGTGCGGTGATCCGGGTGGACAGGTGCCACATCGTCGGCGTGCCGATGACCTCCGGCCGCTCCGGCACCTCCAGGTCGACACAGAACCGGCCGAGCACTTCGGCGACCTGCGCGGCGGTGTGGGCGTGCTCGCCGAGGTCCTTGGCCGAGTCGCGCAGCCGGGCGATCCGCTTGCGGTCCAGGGCTTCGTCGCCCGACCGGGAGGCCGAGCCCGCCAGCGGGTTGGCCACCACGGTCGCCCCGCGCCGGGACACCAGCAGTTCGGGACTGGCCCCGACCAGAGTGCGCGTGGCGAGGTCGCCGGGCGCGGTGACGTCGACGGCGAAGGCGTACGCGGCGGGGTCCGCCCGCACCAGCCGGGCCAGCAGGGCGGGCACCCACACCGGGGCGTCCGCGGTCAGTTCGAGGGAGCGGGCCAGCACGACCTTGCTCAGCTCGCCGCGGCCGATCAGCTCCAGCGCGCGGCGGACGCTGTCGGCGTACCGCGCGGGCTCGGGGCGCGGCGTGACCGTCCACGAGGTTCCGGACTCCGCGCCGGGTGCCCGTACACCTGCGGGGGCGTCGGCGCGCCGCACCAGGGAGGGCACCACCAGGCCGCTCTCCGCTGACCGGCGGAACCCCACGGCGCCGGCCACGACGGGGTCGGGCACCCCTGCCTCGGCGGCCGCTCGGAGCGCCTCGGCGGCGGCCCCGGCGTGCGACGCGCCGTCGGCACGGATCCTGGCGTGGATCCCATCGGCGAGCAGGGTCCCCCGGGGCGAGGAGAAGTAGAACGAGCCGGGCAGGTAGGCGGCCAGCAGGTCGGACGCCCGGTGCACCGGGCTCGGGCGCACCAGCGCGGGTATGGACACGTCGGCATTCCTCTCTCAGGCGCGCAGGGTCGCGCCGCCGTCGACGAACAGGTTCTGCATGGTGATGTGCCGCGCCCGGTCGGAGACCAGGAACAGCACGGCGTCGGCGATGTCCGCCGGGTCGGCAATGCGGCCGAGTGGTATACCCGTCCGGAACTGCTGCGGAGTGCCCGCGATCACCCGCGCGAGGTCGTCCTCGCCGGTCCACAGCTGGCGCTGCATCGGGGTGTCGGTCGAGCCGGGCGAGACCACGTTGCACCGGATGCCGTGGCGGGCGAGCTCCAAGCCGAGGCAGCGGGTGAGCATGACGCTCGCGGCCTTGGAGGCGGCGTACGCGCCCATGCCGGTGCGCGGTATGCCCGCCGCGTTGGAGGCGACAGTGACCAGGGCCCCCCTGCCACGGGGCACCATCCGGCGGGCCAGTTCACGCAGGATGAGGAAGACGCCCGTGGTGTTGACGGCGAGGGTGTCCGCCCAGTCCTTCTCGGTGGTCTCGCACAGCGGCCCGGGCCGCAGGATGCCGGCCACCGACACACCGGTGTCGATCGGACCGATGTCCTTCTCGGCCGCGGCGACCACAGCGGCGACCGCGGCGGGGTCCGACACGTCGGCGGTGAAGGGGACGACCCGTCCGTCCGAGCGCTGCGCGAGTTCGGCCAGGCCGTCCGCGTCGACGTCGACGGCGGCGACGACGGCGCCCTCGCGGACCAGCCCGTCGACCACGGCGGCACCGATTCCCCGGGCCGCCCCGGTGACCAGCGCGACCGGGCATACGTTCTCCCCGCTTCCGGCAAACACGCGCAGACCCCCACTCACTGAAGTTAGGTGTGCCTAACAAAGGCAAGGCTAACCTAACTCAACGTCATCGCGAGGGCAAACAGGAGCGACGCCGACGCGGCCACTACCTGACAGCACGTCACATCGCTTCCGTCCAGCGGCAGTCCGACGGTCCGGCGCGGTGAGAGAGGAACGACCACCGCGGCACGCACCGGATGCGCCGCGCCGGTCCCGTAGAAGACGGACGGGCCGGCACGACGAGACCTGCCGCCGCGCCCGAAAGGCCGGCTCCGGCTCCGCGACGTCGGGCGCGTGCCGCGCCGGCCTGTGGAGCCACGGGTCCTCCGACGCGGCGGCGTCGACGACCGGGCCGGGCCGGAGCAGCGGGCCACCAGCCTCTCGCCCGACGCCGGAGGGCTCTACGACGGCCACGTTGTCGAGGCAGTCGGGCACCCGCACCGGGCCTCAGCGCGCGGCCCGACGGCCTGGTCTCCCGTGCATCGAAGTCCGGTCGTTCGTCGTGGCCTCGGACCGCCGTCGCCCGGTTGCCGATCGCCCTGCCTGTCCTTGACGAACCGACCAACGAACCGACCAACGAACCGACCAACCACCTGGACATTCGCCACCAGTTGGAGGCCCCAGGCACCTTGCGGCAGCTGCCGGCGACGGCCCTGGCGGCCCTGCACGACCCGAACCTTGCCGCCTACTACCGCGACTGTCTCTTCGCGCTGCGCCCACGGGCGCGCACCAGGTGGCCTTCCTTCCCGGCGAGCCTCAGCCGACCGCACCGAGCAAGGCGGAGCACTCTTCGCCATGACGGCTGCGCCTGTGGCTGTGGTTGATCGCACAGAGGCGGGTCTGGCGGGCCCTGGCCGGTTCTGCGATGCTTCCGTCCGACAAGCGACGGCGGAACGAGGAAGCCGGTGAGATTCCGGCACGGTACCGCCACTGTGTAGGGGGAGCGACTCCACCCATGGCCACCGCCCCATCCGGGGTGGGAAGGCCGGAGAAGCTGTGATCCCAAGTCAGGAGACTCACGCCGTCGCACCTCGATGTACGGGGCGGATTTCCCCAGGAGAGGCGGTGGCACTCGTGTGCCTGCGTATGTGCGGTGGCAGCCTCGTGCTGCCCGTGGCTCTGCGGAGCAGACCTGCCCGGCTTGACGCATGGGCCCGTTCCTTCCGGTTCTGACGGCCCCTCGCTCGGCGGACTTCCCCGCCCTGTACGCCGCACCACGCGCCCCGCCATGCCGGTGCGCGCTGCCCACGCACGCCACCAGGAGTCATCTTGTCCGTACGGTCCCTCATGCCGGGCCGCCGTCAGGCGGCCGCCGCAGCCTTTCTGACCGCAGCCCTCACACTCACCGCGTGCGGCGGCAACTCCGGCCCACCCACCGACGCCACGACGGAGGTCGCCGGGAAGGGCTGCATCAAGGACTTCGACCCGGCCAAGGACTACTTCCCGGTCAAGTCGACGGTGAAGCACGCCAAGAACTTCTCCCTCCGGTACGAGAAGAGCTACCAGGTCCTCACCGTCAAGGAGCCCTTCCCCAAGGGCAAGCCCGAGTCCTACGTGCTGGTCAAGTGCGGTGCGCCGAAGCCGAAGCTGACCGGTGAGCTGGCGTCTGCGCAACAGGTCTCCGTTCCCGTCAGGAGTCTGTACTCGGCCTCCACCACCCATCTTCCGCTGCTGACCGAGACCGGCACCCTGGACGTGCTGACCGGAGTCGCGAGCGCCAGGGCCATCTCCTCCGCCGAGGTGATCGAGCGGGTGAAGGCAGGCAGGATCACCGAGTACGCCAAGGACCGCACCCTCAACGCCGAGACCGTCATCGGCGCCAAGCCTGACGTCCTGATGACCCAGGGCACCGACGACCCGCAGTACCCCAAGCTGCGCCAGGCGGGCATCACCGTCGTCGCCAACGCCGAGTGGCTGGAGCCCAGTCCGCTCGGCCGGGCCGAGTGGGTCAAGGCGATGGCCGCGCTCACCGGGGCGGAGCAGCGCGCCGGCGAGGTGTTCGCCACCATCGAGGGCGACTACCGGAAGGTCGCCGAGAAGGGCGCGCAAGCGGTCAAGGCGGCCAAGCCCGTGGAGGTCCTGCCCGGCACGATGTACCAGGGCACCTGGTACATGCCCGCCGGCAGCAGCTACGCCGCCCAACTGATCAAGGACGCGGGGGGGCACCTACCCATGGGCCGGTGAGCCGGGCACCGGCAACCTCCAGCTGAACTTCGAGGCCGTGTACGCCAAGGGCGGCCAGACCCCGGTCTGGATCGCCGACCAGCAGTGGAAGTCCACCACCGACGTGGTGAAGGCCGACAGCCGGTACGGGCAGTTGAAGGCCGTATCCGACGGTGCGGTCTGGACGAACACCAAGGCGCTCGGCCCCGGCGGCGGCAACGACTACTTCGAGCGCGGTGTGCTGCGCCCTGACCTCGTCCTCGCCGACCTCTTCGCGCTGATGCACCCGGACCGGGCGAAGGACCACACGTTCACCTTCTACCGGCAGGTGCCCAGGGCGTGACGACGCACATGACCCCGACGTCGGTCGCCGTCCCGGACGCCCCGCACGCCGCGCGGCCGGGACGGCGGCGCCTCGCCGTCGTCCTCGCTCTCGCGGTGGGCAGCTTCGTGCTGTTCGTGCTCACCATCGCCACCGGCTCCCATCCGGTGCCGGTGGCGGACGTGGTGCGGATCCTGTTCGGCGCCACCGTCGACGACCCGCGCTGGACCGTGATCGTCGAAGAGGTCAGGCTGCCGCGCGCGCTGACCGCCACCGCAGTCGGGGCCGCCCTCGCGGTGGCGGGCGTGCAGATGCAGACGCTGTTCCGTAACGCGCTGGCCGACCCGTTCTCCCTCGGGCTGAGCTCTGGCGCCAGCATCGGCGTCGCCGCCGTCGTGGTGGGCACCGGCGGCGTCGCCGGCAGCTTCACCGGAAACCTGGCCGGCCTGGGCCGCGTCGGCGTCGTCATCGCCGCTTCGCTCGGCGCCGCCGCCGTGCTGGCCCTCGTCCTGCTCCTCTCCAGGTGGGTGAAGTCGGCCGTCACCCTCCTCGTCATCGGCGTCATGATCGGCTCGGCGGCCACCGCGGTGGTCGGCGTGATGCTCGTCTACGCCCGGCCCGAGCGCGCCCAGCAGTTCGTCATGTGGGGCCTGGGCAGTTTCAGCGCCACGACCTGGCCCGACCTGCAGGTCATGCTGCCCGTGATCGGCGCGGGCTTGCTGGCGGCGCTGCTGACGGCGAAACGACTCAACGCCCTGCTGCTCGGCGAGGACTACGCCCGCACCATGGGCCTGAACGTACGGCGCAGCCGCAACCTCACACTGGTCGGCACCTCGCTGCTGGCGGGTGCGGCGACCGCGTTCTGCGGCCCCGTCGCGTTCCTCGGCCTGGCTGTCCCGCATCTGACGCGCGTGGCGCTGGGGACCTCGGACCACCGGGCGCTCGTCCCGGCGTCGATGCTCGCCGGGGCGTTCCTCGCGCTGGCGTGCGCCCTGCTGAGCCAGCCGCCCGGAACGGACTCCGTGCTGCCGCTGAGCGCCATCACCTCGCTGTTCGGCGCCCCCGTCGTCATCGCGATCCTGATCCGCAGCCGTCGTGGCGTACAAGGAGTGGCCTCGTGAGCGACACCATGACCGAACCCGCAACAGGCACGGCCGGCAGGCAGGACCGCGACCACGCCGGGGGTCTCGCCACCCAGGGGCTCGCCGTCGGCCACCGGACCCGGTCGCCGCGCAGGCGCCGAGCGAGCCGGCCCGTGCTGTCCGGGCTCGACCTGGAAGCGCGGGCCGGCGAACTGACCGTGCTCCTCGGGCCCAACGGCGCGGGCAAGTCCACGCTGCTGCGCACCTTGTGCGGACTCCTGCCACCACTCGACGGCCGGATCCGCCTCGGCGGGACGGACGTGGCGCACCAGTCACCGGCCGCTCTCGCCCGCCGTCTTGCGGTCGTCCTGACCGACCGGGTGGACGCCGGGCTGCTGTCCGTACGGGAACTTGCCGGGCTCGGCCGACACCCGCACACCGGATTCACCGGCCGCCTCACCGACGCGGACCACGCGGCCGTGGAGTGGTCGCTGAAGGCGGTGGGCGCGGGACATCTGGCGGACCGGCCGGTCGCGGAACTGTCCGACGGCGAACGTCAGCGCGTATTGACCGCCCGCGCCCTCGCCCAGGAGCCCGAGGTCGTCCTCCTCGATGAACCCACCGCCTTTCTCGACGTGCCCTCGCGCGTGGCGCTCACCGTTCTGTTGCGCGACCTCGCGCGGGACAAGGGCCTGACCGTCGTGGTCAGCACCCACGACCTGGAGCTGGCGTTGCGGGTGGCCGACGCGGTCTGGCTCGTCGACCGGGAATCCGGTGTTCACGCCGGGGCGCCCGAGGACCTGATCCACAGTGGCGCCGTCGCCGCCGCCTTCGACGCCGATCACCTCGCCTTCGACGCGGTGTCCGGCACGTTCGGCCTGCGGCGCACCGCCCGCGCCCACGTGGCGGTGGATGCGCCGGCCCATGTGCTCCCGCTCCTCGAACGAGCCCTTGCCCGCGAAGGACTGGCCCTCGCGGCCCCGACCGAGCCGACCGCCGACAGGAAGGTGAGCTGGGGCGGACCAGGCCGGCTCACCCTCACCGGACCGGATGGGCAAGTCGTCCGCGTCCACGGCTTCCACGCGCTGACACGGGCGGTACGAACATGGTGACCGCCGCCATCACCTCCGACATGCTGGCGCGTGTCTCCGCGATCGGCCCCTACTTCGCGGTGGCCACCGGTCCCCGCCCCGCAGCGCACGGCTTCCGTCCGATGACCGACCTGTACGCGGACCGGGAGGCGCTGGAGCAATGCGTACGCGTCGTCTCCGGGCGGCTGGGCACCGACCAGCTCAGGGTGGCCGCGTCCACCCTGCACCTGGGCACCACCTCCAGGCTCTGGTCCATCGCCCTGGCCTGCGCCACGCTCACCGGCCGCGTCCCTGATATGGCGCCCGAACAGCTGTGGTGGCGCCTGCCCGCCTCCGGCCCCCTCGACCTCTGGCTCCCGGACCCGCGGGAAGTAGACCAGGAACCACACCCGGCCCTGCACCACACCGTCATCGTCCAGAACCTGGTCCCCTGGGCCGATGCCGTACGGCGCGCGTCCGGCGTGTCCCCGCACACCCTGCGCGGCAACGCCGCCTCGGCGCTGATCGGAGCCCACCGCGTCCTGCTCGCCGGAGCGCCGCGAACCCTTCTCCCCGTCGTACCCCTCGTCCGGGCGCTGCTGGACCGGCCTCCACTGTCAGCAGCCGGCACCCACCGCGCCGCCCCGTCCGAGTCGCTCGCCTACCAACGACGCAGCTGCTGCCTGTACTACCGCGTGCCGGGCGCCGGCACCTGCGGCGACTGCGTCCTCAACGCCAAGGAGAAGAGCTCATGACCACCACCGAGCCGACCATTGTCGAAACCCCCGGCGGCGGCACCCAGCACGTCTGGCCCCTTCCGGTCGACGAGGCCACCCTCCTCGACCTGATCACCACTGTCTTCACCGACCACTGGCAGCACATCCACTTCGGGCCCATCATCGAAGGCGCCGCCTGGGAGGTCGGCGCCCCGGGCGCCCCGACAGCCATCACCATGAACGACGGCTACGCCACCGTCGACTTCGGCGCCTGGCACTTCCACCTGTGCATCGGTGAGCACACCGCCTCCGGCCCCGAGCTCGGCCGCATCCGCCGCTGCTCGCGCGCCGAGCTCTACCGCAGCATCGGCTCCGACGGCACTCCCGTCAGCTGGGGAGTCCGCCTGTTCAACGGCCGCGACGAGCAGATGATGACGGTCCTGCTGCCCAACCCCTTCCTCACCGACCGCCAGGAACTCCTCGACGCTCCCGACTTCACCCGGCTCGACGCATGGGACGCGCTGCGAGCCCGCTTCCTCTCGCTGCCTGCCGACCCTCTCGACCGCACGGGCAAGGGCTTCAAGCACAGCGGTTGACCACAGCCCGACGCCCCGCTGCGCCGTGCCGAGCCGCCGTCACCGACGTGGGCCTTCACCTGGCGACAGGGCGCAGGCGATCCTCTTCACCCGGATGCGGCATGCGAATTGAGTTCACCTGTGCCTCTGCCTCCCTTGAAATTACGTCACTCGGTACGCGCGATCATCCTGGATGAGAAGGCTCGCGTTCTGCTCTGCCGATGCGTACTTCCGGGCGAGGTTGTCCGGGTAACGCCTGGAGGTGGCGTCGAGGAGGGCGAGTCGATGCACGCGGCGCTGAAACGAGAACCGCACGAGGAAGTCGGTCGAGGAACCGCCGGCGATCCTCAGCAATCCAGAGAAGAAGCAGGTCAGAGCCCTTTTGCCGCAGGCTCCAAAATCGCCACGCACTCCACGTGGTGGGTCATCGGAAACAGATCGAACGCCCGCAGCGTCCGTACCCGGTAGCCCGATTCCTGGAAGTAGCCGATGTCGCGGGCCAGCGCTGCCGGGTCGCAGGCCACGTACGCGATGCGGCGGGCGGCGAGGGAGGCGAGGTGGTGGACTGTTTCGCGGCCCGCGCCCGCGCGTGGGGGGTCGAGGGCGATGAGGTCGACCTCGGTGATGCCCGTGCGCGGGAGGACGGATTCGACCTTGCCCTGTTCGATGCGGACGCGGTCGAACGAGGCGAGGTTGTGGCGGGCGTCCTCGACGGCGCGTTTGCCGGATTCGATGCCGAGGACCGCGCCCTTGTCGCCGACGCGGTCGGCGAGGGCGCCGGCGAAGAGGCCGACGCCGCAGTAGAGGTCGAGGGCCATGTCGCCCTTGCGTGGGAGCAGGCCCTGCATGACGGCGCGGACGAGGGTGTCGGCGGCCTTCGGGTGGACCTGCCAGAAGCCGCCCTCGGCCACGCGGTGGGTGCGGTCGTCCGCGCGTTCGCGGACGAAGGGGCGGCCGTGGACGCGGTGGACGGAGCCGTCGCGTTCGTGGATGCGCAGGACGGAGACGGGCTTGTCGAGTTCGACGAGAGGGAGGCGGGCGCCGGGGCGGGGGGTGAGGATGACCTGTCGGTCGTTCGAGCCCGTGGCCGCGATCGCCTCGATGGAGGCGATGCCGGGCCATTCGCGCGCCTCGATGCCGAGTTCGGTGACGCCCGGGGCGGCGATCATGCAGTGGTCGATCACTTCGACCTCGTGGGAGCGGTGGCGGCGCAGGCCCGCCTTCCCGGTGGAGGCGTCCACCGCGTACTGCACACGCGTGCGCCAGGCCGGAACCTCGCCCGCGGGGAGTTTGTCGCCCTCGGCCGGCATCACCGTGCCGTCCCAGCCGGCCTCCTCGGGGGTGAGCCCGGCGAGGCGCTGCAGTTGTTCGGCGATGACCTCGCCCTTGAGGCGGCGCTGGGCGCCGGGCTTGGCGTGCTGCCAGTCGCAGCCGCCGCAGCGGCCGGGGCCGGCGAAGGGGCAGGGGGCCTCGATGCGGTCCTTGGAGGCTTCGAGGATGGTCACCGCGTCCGCGCGGAGGAAGCGGGCGCCCTGTTCGCCCTCGGTCACGCGGGCGATCACCCGTTCGCCCGGCAGCGTGTGGCGTACGAAGAGGACCTGGCCCTCGGCGGTACGGGCGATGCAGTGGCCGCCGTGTGCGACGGGGCCGACCTCGACCTCGTACTCCTCCCCGACCAGCGAGTTCTTGGGTTCAGCCTGCATGGCGGGGGCAGCTCCTGGGGGACGTGAGCGGGCGGTCGGACGACAGCCCACCAGTCTACGTGGGGTTGGGGTGGGGTCCGTCCGTCCGCCCACCACCTGGAGTCGGCCGAACGGGCCCGGCGCCCGTCGTCAGCCGCGCCCGTTGTCAGCCGGTCCCGTCGTCAGCCGCGCCCGTCGTCAGCCGCTCCCGTCGTCAGCCGGTCCCGTTGTCAGCCGCGCCCGTTCTGCTTCTTCGCCGCATTCTTCCCGGCAGGGGTCTTCTTCTCGACCGGCCCCCGCCGCACCGCCCCCGGCGCGTTCCATTCCGAGCGCTTGCCTGCCCGCCGCTTCGCGGCTTCGGAGGATTCCAGCTGGTAGGGGACGGAGGTGACCATGACGCCCGGTGTGAACAGCAGGCGGCCCTTGAGGCGGAGTGCGCTCTGGTTGTGCAGCAGGTGTTCGTACCAGTGGCCCACCACGTACTCGGGGA
Source organism: Streptomyces lothianensis (assembly GCF_047779955.1). NCBI lineage: Bacteria > Bacillati > Actinomycetota > Actinomycetes > Kitasatosporales > Streptomycetaceae > Streptomyces > Streptomyces lothianensis. The sequence continues at coordinate 51,987 of NZ_JBLMKT010000028.1, forward strand.
TGATCACCGAGACCGCGTCGCGCGGGCTCTCGCGGCGCAGGCTCTTCACGTACTCGATGACCGGGCGGGTGATCTCCCGGTACGGGGAGTCGAGGACCTTCAGTGGCACGTTGATGCCCCGCCGCTCCCATTCCTCCTTGAGCGCCTTGGTCTCCGCCGGATCCACGTTGACGCTGAGCGCTTCGAGGGAGTCCGAGCGCATCAGCTTGGCGTAGGCCACGGCGCGCAGCGTCGGCTTGTGGATTTTGGAGACGAGGACGATCGAGTGGACCCGGGAGGGGCGCACGCTGTCGTCGGAGGGGCCTTCGGGGGCTGCGATCTCGGCGGAGACCCGGTCGTAGTGCCGGCGGATCGCGGTCATCGTCGCGTAGAAGACGGCCATGCCGAGCAGGGACACCCAGGCGCCGTGGCTGAACTTGGTGACCAGGACGACCACCAGGACCAGGCCGGTGAAGAAGGCGCCGAAGGTGTTGATCGCGCGCGAGCGCATCATGCGGTGGCGCTTGGCCGGGTCCTGCTCGGTGCGCAGATGGCGGGTCCAGTGCCGCACCATGCCGGTCTGGCTGAGCGTGAAGGAGACGAAGACGCCGACGATGTAGAGCTGGATCAGCCGCGTGGAGTCGGCGTCGTAGACGATGACGAGGGCGGCCGCCGCGCCCGCGAGCAGCACGATGCCGTTGGAGAACGCGAGCCGGTCGCCGCGGGTGTGCAGCTGGCGGGGCAGATAGCGGTCCTGCGCGAGGATCGAGCCGAGCAGCGGGAAGCCGTTGTACGCGGTGTTCGCGGCGAGGAAGAGGACCAGGGCCGTCGCGGCGGCCAGGAGGATGAAGAGGAACGATCCCTCGCCGAAGACCGCCTCGGCGACCTGGGAGATCACCGGGTGCTGGACGTAGTCGCCGCCGGCGGGCTGTCCGTCGATCAGGACGTCGTTTGCGGGGTTCTCGGAGAGCCGTACGTCGCTGGCGAGGGCGAGCGCGATGATGCCGCAGAACATGGTGACGGCGAGGCCGCCCATCAGGGCGAGCGTGGTGGCCGCGTTCTTCGACTTCGGCTTGCGGAAGGCCGGGACGCCGTTGGAGATCGCCTCGACGCCGGTGAGCGCCGCACAGCCGGAGGAGAAGGCGCGCAGGAGCAGGAAGACCAGGGCGAAGCCCGCCAGGCCCTGGTGCTCGGGCTTGATCTCGTAGTCGGCCGTCGGGGCCCTGAGCTCGTCGCCCAGGACGAGGCCGCGGAAGGCGCCCCACAGCAACAGCACGAAGACGCCGGTGACGAAGACGTACGTCGGGATCGCGAAGAGCTTCCCGGATTCCTTGACGCCGCGCAGGTTCATCAGGGTGAGCAGCACGATCACGGCGATCGCGCAGAGCACCTTGTGCTCGACCACGAACGGGATCGCGGAGCCCAGGTTCTCGATGCCCGAGGAGATCGACACGGCGACGGTGAGCACGTAGTCGACGAGCAGTGCGCTCGCCACGGTCAGGCCCGCGCGCCGCCCGAGGTTGACGTTGGCGACCTCGTAGTCGCCGCCGCCGCTCGGATAGGCGTGCACGTTCTGCCGGTACGAGGCCACCACGGTGAACATGAGGACCACGACCGCGGCCGCGATCCACGGGCTGAAGTGGTACGCCGACACGCCCGCGATGGAGAGCACCAGAAGGACTTCGCCGGGCGCGTACGCCACCGAGGAGAGCGGGTCGGAGGCGAACACGGGGAGGGCGATGCGCTTCGGCAGAAGTGTTTCACCGAGCCTGTCGCTGCGTAGTGCGCGCCCGATCAGGATGCGTTTGGGCACGTCGGTCAGTTTGGGCACGCAGTGGATCGTAAGGGTTCGAACGGACGCCCGCGCACCGGCCCGGGCGCGTGTGTGGCTCGGCCCCAGGTCTGAGACCCTGGTGAGCGCGGAACGGGCCACCTGCGGGGCGGGCCGGACCGCGCCAGACTTTTAACGGAAGATTGACAGCCGGAAGGACGGTCGTGCACATCGTCATCATGGGCTGCGGACGAGTGGGTGCCGCTCTCGCGCAGACCCTGGAGCAGCAGGGCCATACGGTCGCCGTGGTCGACCAGGACCCCACGGCCTTCCGCCGGCTCGGCTCCGGATTCGGCGGCCGCCGGGTCACCGGGGTCGGATTCGACCAGGACACCCTCCGCGAGGCGGGTATCGAGGACGCCGGCGCCTTCGCCGCCGTGTCCAGCGGCGACAACTCGAACATCATCGCCGCGCGTGTCGCCCGCGAGATGTTCGGTATCGAGAACGTCGCCGCCCGTATCTACGATCCGCGGCGCGCCGAGGTGTACCAGCGTCTGGGCATCCCCACGGTCGCCACGGTCCGCTGGACCGCCGACCAGATGCTGCGCCGGCTGCTGCCCTCGGGCGCGGAGCCGCTGTGGCGGGATCCCACCGGCGGGGTGCAGCTCGCCGAGGTGCACGCCTCGACGTCCTGGGTCGGGCACCGGATCAGCAAGCTGCAGGAGGAGACCGGGGTGCGGGTCGCTTTCCTCACCCGGCTCGGCGAGGCGATCCTGCCGTCCTCGCAGACGGTGCTGCAGGAGGGTGATCTGGTGCACGTCATGATGCGCACCGACGAGATCGAGAAGGTGGAAGCGGCGTTCGCCGAGGGCCCCGAGGAGGGCGGTCACTGATGCGCGTCGCTATTGCCGGAGCCGGTGCCGTCGGCCGCTCCATCGCGGGCGAGCTCCTGGAGAACGGGCACGAGGTCCTGCTCATCGACAAGGCACCCACCGCCATCTCGGTGGAACGGGTGCCGCAGGCCGAGTGGCTGCTCGCCGATGCCTGCGAGATCACCTCGCTCGACGAGGCGGCGCTGCAGCGCTGCAACGTGGTCATCGCGGCCACCGGTGACGACAAGGTCAACCTGGTCGTCTCGCTGCTCGCCAAGACCGAGTACGGGGTGCCGCGGGTCGTGGCCCGGGTGAACAACCCCAAGAACGAGTGGCTGTTCAACGAGTCCTGGGGCGTGGACGTGGCCGTGTCCACGCCGCGGCTGATGTCGGCGCTCGTCGAGGAGGCCGTCAGCGTGGGTGACCTGGTGCGGCTGCTGCGCTTCAGCCACGGCGACGCCAACCTGGTCGAGCTGACCCTGCCGGAGGAGTCCGCGCTCGCGGGCACCGTCATCGGCGAGATCAACTGGCCCGAGGACACCTCGCTCGTCACGATCATCCGCGGCTCCCGGGTGCTCTCGCCCACGGCTGAGGACTCCCTGGAGGCCGGGGACGAGCTGCTGTTCGTCGCGGCGCAGGCGCGTGAGGAGCAGCTGGAGGATCTGCTGTCGGTACGGCGGGAGTCCTGAGGTCGTGCTCGCCGACTGAAAGGGTCCGGGGCTTGCGCCCCGGACCCTTTCAGTTGAGCTTGACTTTCTGTGGGCCTACGCCCCCAGCCCCCCGATCACTACGGTTCGCTGCGCGGAGCGACCTGCTCGCGCTCGCGCGCCTGCTCCGCTTCCTCGGCCTCCTTGGCCTCCTTGGCTTCCTCCTCCGCCTTCTCCTTCGCCTCCATCTCGGCGAAGACATCGATCGGCGGCGGAGCCTTCGCGAGGAACACCCACGTCAGGTATACGGCGAGCAGGAACGGCGGGATCTTCAGGGCGACCAGGACCCAGCCGAACTTGGTGGTGTCCGCCCACCAGTACATCGGGAAGAGCACCGCGCACTTGCCGAGCAGGATCAGGCCCCACGCCCAGCTGGCCTTCGCGTAGGCCTTCTTGCGGCCCGGGTTGCGGGTGCGCCAGGAGAGGTTCTCCTTGAAGACCGGGCCGAGGATCAGGCCGATCAGCGGGACACCGCACAGGGTCGTGATGATGTACGCGAGGGCCAGGCCCAGCGTGTAGAGCATGCCGGGGAGGTAGAAGTCCTTGGCGTTGCCCGTCATCATCGCGAAGACCACACCGAAGGCCACACCGAAGACGCCGCTGAAGGCGTGCTTGATGGTGCCGCGGCGGGCGAAACGCGCCACGAGCAGCAGCAGGGAGACACCGAGCGCCGCGATGGCGGAGAGGTGCAGGTCCTTGTTGATCGTGTAGATGGTCACGAAGAGCAGGCCCGGCAGGACCGTCTCGATCATGCCGCGCAGTCCGCCGAAGGCCTCGAACAGGGCGGCTTCGGTCACCGCCTGCACGTCCGCGTCCGGCGCCGGGCTCGCTGCCCCTGCGTTCTCGTCGGTCGGCTTGTCGACTGACGTCACCGGCTACTCCTGTCCGAGCGGTCTGAGTTCGTACTTGGGGTTGAACAGCACCCGACGCCCTTGGCTCATCGAGACCCGCCCGGATGCAATCAGTCTGCGCCCTGGTTCTATACCCACGATCGAGCGCCGACCGAGCCATACCACGTCCAGCGCGGCCGATCCGTCGAAGAGCTCGGCCTCCAGGGCCGGGACTCCGGCACGCGGACGCAGGGTGACGGTGCGCAACGTACCAGTTACCGTGACGACCTGCCTGTCCTGGCAGTCGCCGATACGGGTGCAGCCCGCCGTGGCCGCGTCCTCCCGCAGCTCCTCGGACTCGATCTCCTCCTGGGAGGAGGACAGCCGGTCCAGCATGCGGCGAAAACGGCCGGCCGGCTTCTGCGGGCTCGGAACGTCACTCATAGAGGAAGCGTACCGGGGTGGCTGCGGGTTGTTCCCCGGTGGCCCGATGGGTGGAATCACGGTTCAGGATTCGAAGCGGTAACCCATGCCCGGCTCGGTGATGAAGTGCTTCGGATGTGACGGGTCCGCCTCCAGTTTGCGGCGGAGCTGGGCCATGTAGACGCGCAGGTAGTTGGTCTCCGTGCCGTATGAGGGTCCCCAGACCTCCTGGAGGAGCTGCTTCTGGCTGACGAGACGTCCCGTATTGCGGACGAGGGCTTCCAGGAGGTGCCACTCGGTGGGGGTGAGGCGTACGTCGCGGCCCTCGCGGTGGACCTTCTTCGCTGCCAGGTCGACGGTGAAATCGCCGGCGTCCACCGTCACATCGCCCCCGGAGGCCGTGACCGGCTCGGCCCTGCGGACCGCGGCCCGCAGCCGGGCAAGGAGCTCGTCCATGCCGAAGGGCTTGGTGACGTAGTCGTCCGCGCCCGCGTCGAGGGCCTCGACCTTCTCGTCGGAGCTGTGCCGCGCCGAGAGGACGAGCACCGGGACCCGGGTCCAGCGGCGCAGACCGCGGATCACCTCGACCCCGTCCATGTCGGGCAGGCCCAGGTCGAGCACGATCGCGTCGGGACGGCGGGCGGCGGCGAGCTGGAGCGCGGTGGATCCGTCGGCGGCCGTGTCCACCTCGTAGTGGCGCGCCTTGAGGTTGATGACGAGCGCGCGGACGATCTGCGGTTCGTCGTCGACCACGAGCACCCGGGTCATGCGGTCCTGCCCTTCATGTCAGCCTGTCCTCTCACGGCAGCCTGCCCCGTCACGTCAGCCCGTCCCGTCACATCGACCAGTCCGGTCGCGTCGGCCTGGCCGGTCGCGTCAACCAGTCCGGTCGCACCAGCCTGGCCGGTCGCGTCGGACCGGCCGGCGGGTCGGACCCGCCGGAGTCCGGAGCCGGCCGAGACCGGTGCGTCTGCGTCCGCGGGGACGGCGGCGGAGGCCGCGCGCAGCGTGAGCACCATGGTGAGGCCGCCGCCAGGGGTGTCCTCCGCGGCCAGCGTGCCGCCCATCGCCTCCGTGAACCCTCGCGCCACCGCGAGCCCCAGGCCCACGCCCGCGCCGCGCGGGGCGTCCCCGTACCGCTGGAAGGGCTCGAAGACGCGCTCCTTGGCCTCGTCCGGAATCCCGGGCCCCCGGTCCACGACCCGGATCTCGACCCGCTCCCCGATCGCGCTCGCGCAGACCCGTACCGGCGTCCGCTCGGGACTGTACTTCACGGCGTTCTCGACGACATTGGCGACGGCCCGTTCCAGGAGCCCCTTGTCGACGCGGACCATCGGCAGCGTCTCGGGGATGTCGAGATCCGCCGAGCCCTCCGGAACGCCGCCGAGCGCCATCGGCACCACCTCGTCGAGGTCGATCCCGCGGATCAGCGGGGTGACGGTCCCGGTCCGCAGCCGGGACATGTCGAGCAGATTGCCCACGAGGTGATCGAGCCGGTCCGCGCCGTTCTCGATGCCGGCGAGCAGTTCGGCCCGGTCCTCCTCGGACCATTCGACATCGTCGGAGCGGAGCGAGGAGACGGCCGCCTTGATGGCGGCGAGCGGTGTGCGCAGATCATGCGATACGGCGGCGAGCAGGGCGGTACGGATCCGGTCGCCCTCGGCCAGGGCACGGGCCTGCTCGGCCTGGTCCTTCAGGCGCTGGCGGTCGAGTACGACAGCGGCCTGGGCGGCGAAGGCGGCAAGGACCCGGCGGTCCTCGGCGGGCAGCACCCGTCCGGTGAGCGCGAGCGCCATGTGGTCGCCGACGGGCATGTCGACATCGGCGTCCTCGGGCCGCTCCATGGGGGTGTCCGCGCCGACGCTGCCCGCACAGCTCCAGGGCTCGACATCGCTCGTGCGTTCCAGGAGCGCGACGGCCTCCATGTTGAAGGTCTCGCGGACCCGCTCGAGCAGGGCGTCCAGGGTGGTCTCGCCGCGCAGGACACTGCCCGCGAGGAAGGAGAGGATCTCGGATTCGGCGCGCAGCCGCGCCGCCTGGTGCGTACGCCGGGCCGCGAGGTCGACGACGGAGGCCACCGCGATCGCTACGCCCACGAAGACCACGATCGCCACGATGTTCTGCGGGTCGGCGATGGTGAACCGGTGGAAGGGCTGTGCGAAGTAGTAGTTCAGGAGCAGCGAGCCCATCGCCGCGGAGGCGAGCGCGGGCAGCAGACCGCCGATCATGGCAGCGGCGACGGTCAACGACAGGAAGAGCAGCATCGTGTTGGCCAGGCCGAGGTCGCCCGGGACGGCCCTGAGCAGCAGCGCGAGCAGTACCGGGGCGAGCACGCCGGTCAGCCAGCCGGCGATGATCCGGGAGGTGCCGAGCCGGGCGCCGCGGGCGACCGGCAGACCGCGCCCCTTGCCCACGGCATCGTGGGTGACGATGTGCACGTCGAGGTCGGGGCCCGATTCCCGGGCCACCGTGGCGCCGACGCCGGGCCCGAACACGTACTGCCAGGCCTTGCGGCGGCTGGAGCCGAGGACGATCTGGGTGGCGTTGACGCCGCGGGCGAAGGCGAGCAGCGAGGTGGGGACGTCATCGCCGACGACGTGGTGGAAGGTGCCGCCGAGGTCCTCGACGAGGGTGCGCTGGAGTGCGAGCTCCTTGGGCGAGGCCTCGGTGAGGCCGTCGCTGCGGGCGATGTAGACGGCGAGCAGCTCGCCGCCCGCGCCCTTCTCGGCGAGGCGTGCGCCGCGGCGGATCAGGGTGCGGCCCTCGGGTCCGCCGGTCAGGCCGACGACGATGCGTTCGCGGGCCTGCCAGGTCGAGTCGATGTTGTGCTCGCCGCGGTACTGCTGGAGGTAGGCGTCGACGCGGTCGGCGACCCACAGGAGGGCGAGTTCACGCAGGGCCGTGAGGTTGCCGATGCGGAAGTAGTGGGAGAGCGAGGCGTCGATCTTGTCCGGCTGGTAGATGTTGCCGTGCGCCATGCGGCGCCGCAGCGCCTGGGGAGACATGTCGACCAGCTCGATCTGGTCGGCGTGCCGGACCACCGCGTCGGGGACGGTTTCCCCCTGCCGTACGCCGGTGATCGATTCGACGACATCGCCGAGTGACTCGAGATGCTGGATGTTGACGGTGGATATGACGTCGATGCCTGCGGCGAGCAGCGCCTCGACGTCCTGCCAGCGCTTGGCGTGCCGGGAGCCGGGCACGTTGGTGTGCGCGAGCTCGTCGACGAGGGCGACCTGGGGACGGCGGGCCAGGACCGCGTCCACGTCCATCTCGGTGAAGCCGGCGCCGCGGTGCTCCAGCGGGCGGCGCGGGATCTGCTCCAGGCCGTGCAGCAGAGCTTCGGTCCGCGGGCGCTCGTGGTGCTCGACGAAGGCGAGTACGCAGTCGGTGCCGCGCTCCACGCGCCGGTGCGCCTCGGCGAGCATCGCGTACGTCTTGCCGACGCCCGGTGCCGCACCGAGATAGATCCGAAGCTTCCCGCGTCCCATGGGCCCATTGTCTTTCACCGCGCGCAACGGGCCTGCGGGGGTTTCCCTGCACTGCCCGCGACTGGCCCGTGGGGGGCCCTGCCCCGCACGCGGCGGGCCGCGAAGATTGCCTGGCACCGCGTGCGGTGGGCCCGCGAGGGCTCAGTCGGCCTCGACGATCTCGCCGTCGCTGAGCTCGAGGACCTGGTCCGCGAGGTCCAGCATCGCTGCGTCGTGGGTGGCGACCAGGGCGGTGACGCCCTCGCTGCGGACGACGGCGCGCAGCAGTTCCATGACCGCGTGTCCGGTCTCGGCGTCCAGCTGTCCCGTGGGTTCGTCGCAGATGAGGAGCGCGGGCCGGTTGGCGAGGGCGCGGGCGATGGCCACCCGCTGCTGCTGGCCGCCGGAGAGCTCGGCCGGGCGCTGCTTGGCGTGGTCGGCGAGCCCCACCAGGGAGAGCAGCAGTTCGACGCGCTCCTCGCGCTCGGCGGGATCGGCCTTGCGCAGCCGCAGCGGCACGCCCACGTTCTCGGCCGCGGACAGGATCGGGATCAGTCCGAAGGACTGGAAGACGAAGCCGATACGGTCCCGGCGCAGCGCGAGCCGCCCGCTCTCGCCGAGCTCCCCGATGTCGAGACCGTCCACGGTGACGGTGCCGCTGTCCGGCGCGTCCAGGCCGCCGACCAGGTTGAGCAGCGTCGTCTTGCCCGAGCCCGAGCGGCCCTTGAGGGCGACGAGCCTGCCGTGCGGCACGCTGAACGAGACCCCGCGCAGCGCGTGCACCGCGGCGGCCCCGCTGCCGTAGGAGCGGTGCACGTCCTCGACGACCACCATCGGCGCGCCGTCACCGGCCTCGGCCGCGACCGTCTGCGTGGCCCCGCTCGCGCTCTGCGTCATGCTCAACCCCCGTACGGTGCTGTGTCTGCGCGCCAGTATCACCACTGGCGCGGGGCCGGGGCAATGGACAGGCCTTCGATCATCGGATCCGTCCATGGCCGGCGGCGCACGCACCACGGACGGCCGGCGGCGCACGCACCACGGACAGCGGCGCACGCACCACGGACAGCGGCGCACGCAACGCAGGCATGAAGGCAGGCACGAAAGGGCCGCACCCTCAGGAAAGGGTGCGGCCCTCGCGTAGCGGAAGAACGGCGCACAGCGGAGAACCGCGCGCCGGGGAAGGGCTCAGCGGACCTCGGAGATCTCCGGTCCGCGCTGCAGCTGGCCCATGCCGCCCGAGAAGCGGGACTCGCTCTGGGCCTCCTCCTTGACGCCCTCGGGGACCATCTGGGCGTCCTCGGGGAGCTTCAGGACGATCGGATCGCGCGGGGCCATCGGGCCCTCGCCGCGCACCACGACCGTGTCGCGGAAGATCTGCTCCAGGAGGCCGGCGGTCTGCGGCTGCACGGCACCCTGGCCGGAGATCACCCCGCGCAGGAACCAGCGCGGCCCGTCCACACCCACGAAGCGCACCACCTGGACACCGCCCTTGCCGTCGGGCAGCTGGACCGGCACCTGGGCACGCAGCTCCCAGCCGAGCGGGCCCTCGACCTCGTCGATCACGCCGCCCTGCTGGGTGATGCCGGAGGCGATCTCCTCGCGGACCTCGCCCCAGATGCCCTCCTTCTTGGGGGCGGCGAAGGCCTGCAGCTGTACGGCGCTGTCCTGCAGCACCACGGTGGCCGCGACGATCGCATCGCCGGCGACCTCGACGCGGAGCTCCATGCCCTCGACGCCGGGTACGAACAGACCACCCAGGTCGACCCGGCCCTCGGCGGGCTTGCCGACCTCGGAGACATCCCACGGCCCGTCGGGGCGCGGGGCCGGCGGAAGGTTCGGCCGCTTCGGCTCGCCCTCCTCGTCGGTCTCCTGATCCAAGTCCTCGACGACCTGCTCGGCCTCGCCCGCCGCAGCCTCGGCCGCGTCCTTCTTACGACGTCCGAACACGTCACTGTCCTTCCCGGTCGGATACGACCGAAGCGTATCGATTCCCACCCTTGCCGGCGGCTGCATCTTCGACGCCGCCCGCCTCGCCGTCCACCGCGGCATGCCCTCCGGTGGACCCGAAGCCCCCCTCGGCCCGAGCCGATCGGGGAAGCTCCGCCACCTCGTGGAAGCGGACCTTCTCGACCTGCTGGACGACGAGTTGGGCGATCCGGTCGAAGCGCTCGAACCGCACGCTCTCGCGCGGATCGAGATTCACCACGATCACCTTGATCTCTCCACGGTACCCGGCATCCACCGTCCCCGGGGCATTCACGAGCGCCACACCACAGCGGGCGGCGAGCCCGGAGCGCGGGTGCACGAAGGCCGCGTACCCCTCAGGGAGCGCGATGGCCACCCCGGTGGGCAGGACGACGCGTTCGCCGGGTGCGAGGACGCAGGCCTCGGTCGTGCGCAGGTCGGCACCCGCGTCGCCCGGCATCGCGTACGCGGGGAGCGGGACCTGCGGGTCGAGGCGCCGGATGCGTACGTCGAGGCTCACGGGTTCACCTCGAAGGCGCGGGCCCGGCGGATCTGGTCCGGGTCGCTCATCGCGGCGTCGATCTCCTCGGCGCGGCCGTTGTCGATGAAGTGATCGACCTTGACCTCGATGAACAGGGCGTCCGCGCGGACCGCCACCGGGCCCTCGGGGCCGCCGATGCGGCCCACGGCCGAGCAGTAGATCTTCCGTCCGGCCACCGCCGTCACCTCGGCGTCCAGGTGCAGCACGGTGTCGACGGGCACGGGCCGTACGAAGTCCGTCTCAAGGCGGCCGGTCACGGCGATGACGCGCAGCAGCCAGTTCAGGGAGCCGAGCGTCTCGTCGAGCGCGGTGGCGAGCACGCCGCCGTGCGCGAGGCCCGGGGCGCCCTGGTGCTCGGGCTTGACGGTGAACTCGGCGGTGATCGCCACACCTTCGCCGGCCCTCGCCTCAAGGTGCAGTCCGTGCGGCTGTGCCTCGCCGCAGCCGAAGCAGTGCGCGTAGTGCGCGCCGAGCAGTTCGCCGGGGGCCGGGGCGTCGGGGTGCCGCACCGGGGCCTTGGCGTCCTCCGGCGGCGTCAACGATGGGGTTCGTCCACTCACAGGCGCAGACCTTACCCGCGCGGCCGGGTGACCTGGACACCGTGCCAAGCTTGAGGCATGCAGCACGCCACGGAAACGTACGACGAACGACTCACCGCCCCCCGCTCCTGGTGGGTGATCGCGGCCCTCGTGGGGGTCTCGTGCGCCCTGATGCTGCTGCCGCTCGGCGCGCTCTGGCTGCTCGGCGGGCTGATCGGCGGGACGGCGCTCTCCGCGGTCCTGGTCAGCTCCTACGGCTCGGCCCGGGTCCGGGTCGTGGCGGACTCGCTGGTCGCGGGGCAGGCGCGGATTCCGCTGTCCGCGCTCGGGGTGCCGGAGGTGCTGGACGCAGAGGAGGCGGTGGCGTGGCGTACGCACAAGGCCGATCCACGGGCGTACCTGCTGCTGCGCAGCTATGTGCCCACGGCGGTACGGATCCCGGTCACGGACCCGTCGGATCCGACGCCGTACGTGTATGTGTCGACACGGTCGCCTGAGCGGCTGGTGGCGGCGCTGAAGGGCTGAGTGAGGCTTCGCCCTCCTGCCTCCTGCCTCCTGTCGCGCCCATCGCGCCTCAAGGGCGCTCGTCCCGAGCCGCCGGACGCGCCGGCAGCAGCGGGTTCAGGGGGTCCACCGGGTTCTCCGGGCGTTCCAGGGCCGGGAGGGAGGCCAGGGCGTCCCAGGGGACCTGGTGGGCGCGGAGGTCCTTGCGGACCTTCTCCGCGAGTTTCTTCGTGTCGCGGCGGTTCATCACGGCGCCCACCGCCGCGCCGACCATGAACGGCATCAGGTTCGGCAGGTTGCGCACCATGCGCTTCATGATCTGCTGGCGCAGCTCGCGTTTGACCTGGCCGCCGAACGCCCCGTTCATCGTCTGTGGCTTCGAGATGTCGATACCGCGCTCCTCCGTCCAGGCGGTCAGATACGCGGTGGAGCGGGTCTTCAGGCCGCCGGGCGGCCGCTGCCCGTAGACCTCGTGCAGCTCGGCGACGAGCTTCAGCTCGATCGCGGCCACGCCGGTGATCTCCGCGGCCATCTCGGCCGGCATCGCGGGCGGTACGGGCAGCATCGCGGCGGCGCCCACTCCGGCGCCGACGGTCGAGCTGGCGTTCGCCGCGCCGACGATGAGTTTGTCGGCGAGCTGCTCGGGGCCGAGGCCCGGGAACTGTCGCCTGAGGGCGGCCAGATCGCGTACGGGCACGCGCGGGGCGATGTCCATGACGCGGTCGGCGAGGTAGCCGATGCCGGCCTTGGCGCCCTCCTGGCTCCTGCGCACGCCTGACTTGACCTTCTCGAGCCTGCGCGCACGGGCGGCGGCGGACAGCTCGCCGTCCGTGGAGGAGGGCTCCGTGGTTGTCTCCACGGGCGCGAGGGTGCCCGTGGAGACGGGGTCACCGGTGGCGTCCGTGGTCTCGAGCAGGGCCGCCGGGCCCCGCTCGTCCTGACGTGCGCCGTCGAGCGGTGCGGACTCCCCCGAGCTCTCAACTGCATTCGAGCGGGGAGTTACCCCCTTTGAGTCGTCCGCCTTACGCTTCCGGAACGGCCGCTTCCGCGGCGGGGTCGAACCATTCACGGCCGACCCGCGCCTCAGTCGCAGTCGCGGCAGATGGGCTGGCCGTTCTTCTCGCGGGCCAGCTGGCTGCGGTGGTGGACCAGGAAGCAGCTCATGCAGGTGAACTCGTCCGCCTGCTTGGGCATGACCCGGACGGCGAGCTCCTCGTTGGAGAGGTCTGCTCCGGGCAGCTCCAGGCCTTCCGCGGCCTCGAACTCGTCGACGTCGACGGCCGAGGTCGACTTGTCGTTCCGCCGGGCCTTCAGCTCTTCGATGCTGTCGGACTCGACGTCGTCATCGGTCTTGCGTGGGGTGTCGTAATCCGTTGCCATGTCGCTCTCCCCCTCTGGGTGTCTGCGGGTGTCTCCAGCGCACGTAACGCGTGAGAGGCCGGACTTGTGCCCGACCCGAGGCGGAGATTTTGCCTCACATCAAGGTCTGTTACTCAATCGACACCCAACCTCGCCCCGCTTTGGGGCCCGGCTGGGATGGCGATGGGGACCGTACACGGTCCTGCGGGTTCGGCGCACGGGCGCCACCCCGTGTACTTCCCGTGATCAGGATCCCCGAAAACCCGGGCTTTTCCCGGCTTTCCGCCCCCTCTGGTGATCACGGAGAGTAGACGGCCGAAAATTCGCCCCTGTGATCGATTCCACATGAAGCTTTTCGGATCAGATCCCGAAAATTCCGCTATAGGCGAACATCTTCTGTGGGTTCGAAGGCAGCATCTCAGACGGGGAGGGTGACTCGCATCACGAGACCACCCCCCTCACGCGGCTCGGCGATGATACGGCCCCCGTGGGCGCGTGCCACGGACTGCACGATGGACAGGCCCAGGCCCACGCCCTTGTCACTGCCGGTCCGCTCCGTACGAAGACGCCGGAAGGGCTCGAAGAGGTTGTCCACCTCGTACGCCGGCACGACCGGGCCCGTATTGGAGACCACGAGGACCGCCTGGCCCTCGGTGAGCTCCGTGGTGACCTCGACCCAGCCCTTCCCCTCTCCGGGGGTCAGGTTGTACCGCACGGCGTTCTGCACGAGGTTCAGCGCGATGCGCTCCAGGAGGACGCCGTTGCCCTGGACCACAGCCGCGGCCCGCTCGCCGCGGATCTCCACGCCCTTCGCCTCGGCCTCGGGCCGCACCTGGTCGAGGGCGCGCGAGGCGACCTCCGCGAGGTCGACCGGCTTGCGCTCCACGATCTGGTTGTCGCTGCGGGCGAGCAGCAGCAGGCCCTCCACCAGCTCCTCGCTGCGCTTGTTCGTGGACAGGAGCGTCTTGCCGAGCTGCTGCAGTTCGGCGGGCGCGCCCGGGTCCGAGAGGTGCACTTCGAGAAGCGTGCGGTTGATCGCGAGCGGGGTGCGCAGTTCGTGCGAGGCGTTGGCGACGAAGCGCTGCTGGGCCGTGAAGGCCCGCTCCAGGCGCTCCAGCATCTCGTCGAAGGTGTCCGCGAGCTCCTTCAACTCGTCGTCCGGTCCGTCGAGTTCGATCCGCCGGGCCAGGTCCGAGCCGGCCACCTGGCGGGCGGTCCGGGTGATCCGGCCGAGCGGGGACAGGACACGCCCGGCCATCGCATAGCCGAAGCCGAAGGCGATGACGCTGAGGCCGAGCAGGGCGAGCAGGGAGCGGCTCAGGAGGTCGTCCAGGGCCTTCTGGCGCTGGTGATCGACACAGATGCGTACGGCGTCGTTGAACACATCACTGCTGGTGAACTTGCGGCCGGAGAGCGCGGGACAGGTGTTGGATTCGATCCGGAACTCGCCGTCGGTCACCCGGAACGGCAGGTCATTGCCCGCATGTACGGCCTGTGCGGCGAGCAGGTAGATGATCGAGAGCAGCAGGATCCCCGCGATCAGGAACATCCCGCCGTACAGCAGCGTGAGCCTTATCCGGATGGTCGGGCGCAGCCACGGGAAGGGCGGATCGCTCTTGTACGGGTCCCACGTGGGCTTGGGGGGCGCCGATGGCGGCACCGGAGTGGCGGCCATCGGGCATCAGATCCGGTAGCCGGAACCGGGGACCGTCACGATCACCGCGGGCTCGCCGAGCTTGCGTCGCAGGGTCATGACGGTGACCCGGACCACGTTCGTGAACGGGTCGGTGTTCTCGTCCCAGGCCTTCTCCAGTAGCTGCTCGGCGGAGACCACGGCGCCCTCGGAACGCAGCAGCACCTCGAGGACGGCGAACTCCTTCGGGGCTAGCTGGATCTCGGTGCCGTCCCGGAAGACCTCGCGGCGGTTCGGGTCGAGCTTGATGCCCGCCCGCTCCAGGACGGGCGGCAGCGCCACTGTCGTACGTCGGCCGAGGGCCCGTACGCGGGCGGTGAGCTCGGTGAACGCGAACGGCTTGGGCAGATAGTCGTCCGCGCCCAGTTCCAGGCCCTCCACGCGGTCGCTGACATCGCCGGAGGCGGTGAGCATCAGGACGCGGGTGGGCATCCCGAGCTCGACGATCTTCCGGCAGACGTCGTCGCCGTGGACGAGGGGGAGGTCGCGGTCGAGTACGACGACGTCGTAGTCGTTGACCCCGATGCGCTCCAGGGCGGCGGCGCCGTCGTACACGACGTCCACCGCCATGGCCTCACGGCGCAGCCCGGTGGCCACGGCATCGGCGAGCAGCTGCTCGTCCTCGACGACGAGTACGCGCACGTCGCAGTCCCTTCTGTGAGCCCGGTGAGCGGGCCGGATCGTGGTGAGCCCGCTGAGCAGTGGGCCGCGTCGGTGACCGGTCCGGCGCGCGGGCGACGGACTCCGGTCACATGGTGATGCCTCCATCCTGCCCCTTTGGCCCGTAAACCGGCTGTAAGACGACCCCCGTCCCAGCTAGGGACGGCCCCCGTCCCAGCTCGGGGCGGCCCTCGCCCCACCTCGCGGACCCGGGGTGTACCGGCGGGCCTCCGGGGGATGCCCGTGGGCCTCAGGGTGAACGCCCGGAGACTGCGGGCCGTCGCAAGGGAATCGGACAGATCCGTGGGGAGGTTGAGGTTTCCCGGGGAGGAACCGAGGGGAGGACCGCCTTACACCCGCGATCACTCTTAGCAAGTGGCACGCCACGAACCGCTTCCGCCGAGCGGCACCCGGTCCGCATCGGTTTGGAGTGGCCAGAGACGTGATCGCCCCTTCCCGAGGGCACACCCCCGTGCCACCGAAACTCGACCCACGACGAGGGGGCGCACCATGGACGCTTTCACCGCAGGACTGCTGCAGCGCATAAGGGCCACGGAGTCGGACCTCACGCGGGCACGTGAGGACGGCGACGACTTCCTTGTGGAGGTGGAGCAGGGAGAGCTCGACGACCTGCATCGCCTCGCTGCCGAACATGGAGTGCAGGTCGCCTGAGGGCGGTCGGCGCAGGTTTTCGTACGGAGGGGCCCACCGCAATCCATGCGGTGGGCCCCTCCGTGTGTGCGTCCGGTGGTGCGTACCCCCCCCCCCCGGGGAGGGCCGACAGGTCCGGCTCAGTCGTGCCAGGCGCCCAGTTCTTCGAGGTGGGCCTGCAGCGGCTCGAAGACGCCCGGGGAGGCGGCGACCGTCAGGTCCCAGGAGGGGCGCTCGCCGGGACGGCCGCCGGTCAGTGCGCCCGCCTCGCGGGCGATCAGGTCGCCCGCCGCGAGGTCCCAGGGGTGGAGCCCGCGCTCGTAGTAGCCGTCGAGGCGGCCCGCGGCCACATCGCACAGGTCGACCGCGGCCGAGCCGCTGCGCCGGATGTCGCGCAGCAGCGGGATGAGCCGGTGGGCGATCCCGGCCTGGTGGGCGCGGACCTCGGCGACGTAGTTGAAGCCGGTGGAGACCAGCGACTGGTCGAGCGGCGGTGCGGGGCGGCAGGCGAGTCGGCGCTCGCCCTCCCAGGCGCCGGTGGCCCAGGCCCCGCCGCCGCGGACCGCGTGGTAGGTCTCGCCGCGCATCGGGGCGGCGACGACGCCGACCACCGTTTCGCCGTCCTGTTCGGCGGCGATGGAGACGGCCCAGGTGGGAAGCCCGTAGAGGTAGTTGACGGTGCCGTCGAGCGGGTCGATCACCCAACGGATGCCGGTGGTGCCGACGGTGGCGGCACCCTCCTCGCCGAGCAGCCCGTCCTCCGGACGCCGCTCGGCGATCAGGCCGGTGATCAGCTTCTCCGCCGCGATGTCCATCTCGGTGACGACGTCGATGGGGCTCGACTTGGTCGCGGCCACCGCGAGATCCTCCGGCCGCCCGTCCCGCAGCAGCGCTCCGGCGCGGGCGGCTGCCTCCTGGGCGAGGGCGAGCAGGTCCTGGTGCAGGGAGTGGTTCAAGTCAGGTGTTTCCTCACGCGTAGGGGGTGTCCGGCGGATCAGGCCGGCGTCGGGCTGCGGCGCCCTTGGTGGACGGGTGAGCGGTGGTCTGGTGCGTGCAGCTGCAAGGCGGAGGAATGAGTCGACGCGAATGGGGTCTCCCCTGCTCGAGCGAAGCCGAGAGCTTGGGGAAGTCGGCGACTGACGACAACGCAGCAGATGTGCGTGCCGGACCACCGCGTCGGCGGCATGATCCGCCGGGCACCCCCTAAGGACTGTCGGCGCCCGCGGCAGCCGGCTTGGGGGTGCGCGCCGGGCAGCAGCCCGCCGGGCACAGGTCGTGGCTCGCGCCCAGGGCACCGAGCGCGCAGGGCGTGACGCGCTCGCCGCGCTCGGTCGCGGCGCGCTCCAGGAGCAGCTCGCGCACGGCGGCGGCGAAGCGCGGATCGGCGCCGACGGTGGCCGAGCGGGCCACGGGCAGGCCCAGTTCGGCGGCCTTCGCGGTGGCCTCGGTGTCGAGGTCGTAGAGGACCTCCATGTGGTCCGAGACGAAGCCGATCGGGACCATCACCACGGCGGGCACGCCCTTGGTGTGCTGCTCCTCCAGGTGGTCGCAGATATCGGGTTCGAGCCAGGGGATGTGCGGGGCACCGGAGCGCGACTGGTAGACGAGCT
This sequence comes from Streptomyces lothianensis, assembly GCF_047779955.1. Lineage (NCBI taxonomy): Bacteria > Bacillati > Actinomycetota > Actinomycetes > Kitasatosporales > Streptomycetaceae > Streptomyces > Streptomyces lothianensis. The sequence continues at coordinate 69,561 of NZ_JBLMKT010000028.1, forward strand.
GCCAGTCCCGCTCGACACCGCTCTCCTCGCGTACGGCATCGGCGATGATCCGGGCGACGTCCAGGTGCTCCCGTACGTACGCACCGCCCTGGCCGTGGCCCTCGGCCGGTCCGGAGGTGTCGGCGGAGGCGTCCGGGATGGAGTGCGTCGTGAAGGCGAGGTGGGCGCCGTCCCGTACGTCCTCGGGGAGCTCGGACAGGGACTTCAGGACGCCGTCGATCATGGGCCGGATGAAGCCGGGGTGGTTGAAGTACTGCCGCAGTTTGTCGATCCTCGGCAGCGGCAGGCCCTCCGCCTCCAGGGCGGCCAGCGCCTCCGCGAGGTTCTCGCGGTACTGGCGGCAGCCCGAGTACGAGGTGTACGCGCTGGTGGTGAGGACCAGGATGCGGCGGTGGCCGTCGTCGACCATCTCGCGCAGGACGTCCGTCAGATACGGCGCCCAGTTGCGGTTGCCCCAGTACAGCGGCAGGTCGAGGCCGTGCTCCGCGAAGTCCTTGCGCAGGGCATCGAGCAGGGCGCGGTTCTGGTCGTTGATCGGGCTCTTGCCGCCGAACAGGAAGTAGTGCTGCCCCACTTCCTTCAGCCGCTCCTTGGGGATGCCGCGGCCTCGCGTCACGTTCTCCAGGAACGGGACCACGTCGTCGGGGCCTTCGGGCCCGCCGAAGGACAGCAGCAGGAGGGCGTCGTACGGGGTGGGGTCGGGCGCGTGGGACATGCTCCCGATCCTAGGTCTTCGCGCCGACAGGACCTCCCGGACCTCCCGGACCTCCGGGACCTCCGGGACCTTCGTCCCGGCCCGGGACGTCTGGCGTCCCTGATGGATCCGGAAATCGGCGGGCATACCTCCGCATCACGGCCGTAAGCTGTATCCACCCATCACACGCCTTACCGGAGCGCTCCTTGGCCAGCCCCTACCGCGAGATATTCACGCCGCCCGGCACCCGGTCCTTCTCCGCGGCAGGACTCATCGGGCGGCTGCCCCTGGCCATGATGAGCATCGGCGTCGTGACGATGATCTCCGAGCTCACCGGGCGCTACGGCCTCGCGGGCGCCGTCTCCGCCACGCTCGCACTGTCCGCGGCCGTGATCGGACCGCAGATCTCCCGGCTCGTGGACCGCTACGGCCAGGCCCGCGTCCTGCGCCCGGCCACCCTGGTCTCCCTCACCGCCGTGGCCGCGCTGCTGCTCGCCGCGAAGTTCTCGGCGCCGGACTGGACACTGTTCCTGTGTGCCGCGCTCGTCGGCGCCGTACCGTCGATGGGTTCGATGGTGCGCTCCCGCTGGGCTGCGGTGTACCGCGGCGACCGGCGGCTGCTGCACACCGCGTACTCCTTCGAATCCGTCGTCGACGAGATCTGCTTCATCTTCGGGCCGATCATCTCGATCGGCCTGTCCACGGTCTGGTTCCCCGAGGCGGGGCCGCTGCTCGCCGCCGTGTTCCTGGGGACCGGCGTCTTCTGGCTCACCTCGCAGCGCCGCACCGAGCCGGTCCCCCACCCCCGCGAGCACCACACGGGCGGCAGCGCCCTGCGCTCCGGGGGCCTTCAGGTGCTCGTGGCCACCTTCGTGGCCACGGGTGTGCTCTTCGGCGCGATCGACGTCGTGACCGTGGCCTTCGCCGAGCGCGAGGGCGCCAAGGGGGCGGCAAGCCTGGTGCTCGCCGGGTACGCGGCCGGATCCTGCCTGGCCGGCGTGGTCTTCGGCCTTGTGCACTTCAAGGGCCCGGCCGCGAAGCGGTGGCTGCTGGGCGTGTGTGCGATGGGCGTGAGTATGATCCCCCTCCTACTGGTCGGGAACTTGCTGTTCTTGGCCGTGGCGCTGTTTGTCGCGGGCCTGGCCATCGCACCGACGATGATCACGACGATGGCCCTCGTCGAGCAGCACGTACCCCGGGCGAAGCTGACCGAGGGCATGACGTGGGTCTCCACGGGTCTCGCGGTCGGTATCGCTCTCGGTTCCTCGGTGGCCGGCGCGGTCATCGACGCGATCGGCGCGGACCGGGCGTATGTGGTGCCGGCGGTTGCCGGCGGCGCCGCGGTCGTGATCGGGTTCCTCGGCTACAGCCGGCTGACCAGGCCGGTTCCGCTGCGGGGAGGACCTGATGGGTACCACAGGCACGACCGAGAGCCCGAAGCCGTCGTACGGGACGACATGGCGTAACTGGGCGGGAAACGTCACCGCAAGGCCCGAGCGGGAGGTCACCCCCGCCTCGGTGGAGGAGCTGGCCGCGACGGTCCGTCAGGCGGCCGAGGACGGCAGGCGGGTCAAGGCAGTCGGCACCGGGCATTCGTTCACCTCCACCGCGGCCACGGACGGGCTGCTGGTCCGGCCCGATCTGCTGACCGGGATACGGAGCCTCGACCGCGAGGCCGGCACGGTCACCGTCGAGGCGGGCACCCCGCTCAAGCGCCTCAACCTGGCGCTCGCCCGCGAAGGGCTCTCGCTCACCAACATGGGCGACATCATGGAGCAGACGGTCGCGGGTGCCACCAGCACCGGAACCCATGGCACCGGGCGTGACTCGGCCTCGATCTCGGCGCAGATCAAGGGCCTGGAGCTCGTCACGGCCGATGGTTCGGTGCTGAACTGCTCGGAGAGGGAGAACCCCGAGGTCTTCGCGGCGGCCCGGATCGGGCTCGGCGCGCTCGGGGTGATCAGCGCGATCACCTTCGCCGTGGAGCCGGTCTTCCTGCTGAGCGCCCGCGAGGAGCCGATGAGCTTCGAGCGGGTGACGGCGGAGTTCGACGCGCTGCACGCGGAGAACGAGCACTTCGAGTTCTACTGGTTCCCGCACACCGGCAACTGCAGCACCAAGCGCAACAACCGCAGCGCGGGCCCCGAGCAGCCGGTGGGCAGATTCAGCGGCTGGTTCGAGGACGAGTTCCTCTCCAACGGGCTCTTCCAGGCGGTCAACTCGCTGGGCCGCGCCGTGCCGGGGACCATCCCCACGATCGCGAAGATCTCCAGCCGGGCGCTCTCCGCCCGTACGTACACCGATATCCCCTACAAGGTCTTCACTTCTCCGCGCCGGGTGCGCTTCGTGGAGATGGAGTACGCCCTGCCGCGCGAGGCACTCGTCGAGGCGCTGCGTGAGCTGCGGGCCATGGTGGAGCGCTCCGGGCTGCGGATCAGCTTCCCCGTCGAGGTGCGCACGGCGCCCGCCGACGACATCACGCTGTCGACGGCCTCCGGGCGGGAGAGCGCGTACGTGGCGGTTCACATGTACAAGGGGACGCCCTACCAGGCCTACTTCACAGCCGCCGAGCGGATCTTCACGGCGCACGGCGGGCGGCCGCACTGGGGCAAGGTGCACACGCGGGACGCCGCGTACTTCGACTCCGTCTACCCGCGCTTCGGCGAGTTCACGGCGCTGCGCGACCGGCTTGACCCGGAGCGGATGTTCGGCAACGACTACCTGCGGCGGGTGCTGGGCGACTGAGCCCCGCGGGCCTCTCCCTCCCTGCCGCCCGGTCCCGCTGCGGCCGCTGCGGGACCGGGGCACCTCACCCGGCCGTCTCGCCTTCCTCCGGTTCCGGTGCCGACGGCTCCGTGGTCGGGTCGTCCGGGGTCGGGGTGGGGGTGGGGGTCGGCGTGGGAGTGGGTGTCGGTGTCGGCGTGGGGGTCGGCGTCGGTGCGGGCGTATTCTTGCCGCCGTCGTCCGGCGTGGGCTCGGGCCGGACGGTCGGGGTGCCGTCGCCCTGCTTCCGGCCGGTCCCGGTGGACGGGTCGGTGTCGGGCGAGGGGTCCTGGGACGGCGGCGTGTCGTCCCCGCCCCGGTGGGTGCCGCCGCCGGAGAACACACTGCCGATCGTGGTCGAACCGCTGCCCGTGCCGGCCAGGTTCCGGTTCGCCACCTCCTCGTAGACGGTGATCCCGCCCATCGTCACACCGAACACCGCTGCGGCCGCGAGCACCGGCCGCGTCCAGCTGCGGATGCGCCTGCCCTGAACCTCCGAGACGCGGTACGGGGGCGGGGTGGCGTCGGGTGGCGTGGGCCGTACGGTGCCGAGGACGCGGGTGGCGTCCTCGGGAACGGGTGCACGGCTCGCGTCCGCGGAGGCCAGCACGCGAGCGACGTCCTCGGAGGCGAGTGCGCGGGTGGCGTCCTCGGAGCCTCCGGTCTCGCCCAGCAGCCGCGTGACCTCGGCCGATTCGAGCAGCTGCGTGCGGTCGGCGTCCGGGCTCGGTTCCGGTCGCGGACCGGCCGCCGGGAGCACCGTCGTCGCCTGCTCGTCCAGCGCAGCCAGCTCGTCCTGTGTGGTCGCCGCGGCGGGCACGTCCACGACGCCCGGGCGCCAAGTGGTCGTCATCGCCCGGGTGTTCGGTGCGGTGCTCGGTGCGGTGTACGTGACGGGGTCGGGCCGGGCACGGAAGGTCTCCGGCACCGGCGAGCCATCTCCCGTCACCGGGACCTGGCGGGAACGGCCCGGCTTCGCCTTGACCGCGGCCTCGCGCACCTGCTCGCCCGTGCGCTTGAAGAAGTGCTGGAAGACCGGGCCGCCGCAGGTGGCCACGATGCTCATGACGCCCGCGCCGAGGATCGTCCCGTACACCCCGAAGCTGGAGGCGAGTTTCGCGGCGAGCACCGCCGCGAGCGCACCGCCCGCCACCTGCGGGACATTGACGTCTATGCGCTTCTTCTTCTCGTCCGCCCCGTTTTCCACCTGCTGCGCCATCCCCGTCCCTTGGTCTCCGAATCACCTGACTGCCACCCTTAAGGGACCTTTGGGCGAAGCGGATAGTTCCGTTTCCGGAGTTTCTGTGAAGCAGCACACCTCTGTAAGCAGGGGATATGGGAGCGACGGGGGCCAACTCCCTTGCCGGGGGACAACTTCGGCGGCGCGGCGGTCCACCCAGGTGGCCCGAATGGAGTACTGTTGCGAGCCCTGGGTTCGGACTCCCGCCTGGGTGCCCAGGGCCCGCGAGGGACCTTCGGGAGGGGGATCGCTGCACAGGGTGACCAATGTGGGCAACTTCGGTCACTTTGCGTGGCGAATACGTAACCGTGCCATAGCGGCGATCAAGGACCCATGCCCGACACGCCGGGCAACTCGGCAAGGTTGTGGCAGGCTGCACCCGGGCAGGCCACACTCGACTAGCGGAAGCAGCGACGCACGTGACGTCGGCAGGCACCACCCGGGAGGTCCCCATGCCCGAACTGCGTGTCGTGGCCGTCTCCAATGACGGCACACGGCTGGTGCTGAAGGCTGCGGACGGGGCGGAGTACACGCTTCCGATCGACGAACGCCTGCGCGCCGCCGTGCGCGGTGACCGGCCACGACTCGGCCAGATCGAGATCGAGGTCGAATCGCATCTGCGTCCCCGGGACATCCAGGCGCGTATACGTGCGGGTGCGACCGCGGAAGAGGTCGCCCAGCTCGCCGGCATCCCCGTCGACCGCGTCCGCCGCTTCGAGGGCCCGGTGCTCGCGGAGCGTGCCTTCATGGCGGAGCGGGCCCGCAAGACGCCGGTGCGCCGGCCCGGCGAGAACGCGGGGCCGCAGCTCGGGGAGGCCGTACGGGAGCGGCTGCTGCTGCGCGGCGCCGACAAGGACACCGTGCAGTGGGACTCGTGGCGTCGCGACGACGGCACCTGGGAGGTCCTGCTCGTGTACCGGGTCGCGGGTGAGCCGCACTCGGCGAGCTGGACCTACGACCCGCCGCGGCGGCTCGTGGCGGCCGTCGACGACGAGGCGCGCTCGCTGATCGGCGAGTCCGATGACATCGCGGCCCCCGAGCCGAGCTTCCCGTTCGTGCCGCGGATCGCGCGGCTGCCGCGTGACCGGCCGCTCGACCGTGCGCTGGACCGCCAAATGGAGCGGCCCGACCGGCAGATCCCCGGCCCCTCGCCCGAACCGGCGGAGGAATCCACGGGCTCCGAGCGCGACTCGCTCACCAGCCTGCTCGAGGCGGTCCCGAGCTTCCGTGGCGACCTGGTGGTCCCGGAGCGCCCCACAGCCGCTCCGGCGACCCCGTCGGCCCCCGCCTCGGCCTCCCCGTCCACCGCCGGGCCCGGGTCCCCGGCCCCGTCCGGCGCTCCCTCGCCGGAGCGGACCGGCGAGGAAGGGCCCCTGAAGGAACCCGAGGACCAGGAGCCGGAGGCCGAGGAGCCGCCCGCACCCGCGGCATCGGCGGGCGCCGCGTACGCGGACGTCCTGATGCCGCGCGCGGTGGCCGGCCACCGCGACCGCCTCGTCGGCACGACCGACCGGCAGGCCGAGGCGGACGGGGTGCGGCCCGGGCGCCGGGCGGCGGTCCCGAGCTGGGACGAGATCGTCTTCGGCACGCGCCGCAAGAAGAAGGACTGACCCCCCGGCCCCGTACCTCCTACGGGTTCGGGCCCGTGGCCACTGGGCGGCTCTCGTCCGAGGACCAGTTCGACCACGAGCCCGCGTACAGCTCGGCCTCGATGCCGGCGATGGCCAGGGCGAGGATTTCGTGGGCGGCGGAGACTCCCGAACCGCAGTAGACGCCCACGCGGGGTGCCTTGTCCGCGCCCAAGGCGTGGAAGCGGGTGGCCAGTTCGGCGGCGGTACGGAAGTGGCCGTCCGGTGCGGCGTTCTCCGTCGTCGGGGCCGAGACCGCGCCCGGGATGTGACCGCCGACGCGGTCGATGGGCTCCACCTCGCCGCGGTAGCGCTCGCCCGCGCGGGCGTCGAGCAGGAGTCCGGAGCGGGCGAGGGCCGCCGCCTCGTCCGCGTCGAGGACGGGGAGCGAGCCGGGGCGCGGGACGAAGTCGCCCGGCGTCACCGGGGGCGTCCCGGATTCGAGGTCGCCCGGGGCGAGCGAAGGCGTGCCGGCTTCACGCTGGGCGGCCGGGGAGGCGTCGGGCGCCGGGGAGGCGTAGAGCGCCGGGGCAGTCGGGGCCGGTGCCACGGTGGTCCCGTCCGGTGCCGGGGCGGTCGGCGCCGGTGTCCGGCCGGCCGTCCACGCCTTGAGGCCGCCGTCCAGAACGCGGACCGAGTGGTGGCCCGCCCAGCGCAGGAGCCACCACGCGCGGGCCGCGGCCCAGCTCTGGCCGCCGTCGTAGATGACGACAGGGCGGTCCGAGCGTACGCCCGCCGCACGCATCACGGAGGCGAAAACCTCCGGCTCGGGGAGCGGATGGCGGCCGCCCGCGCCCGGCGGGCCCGCGAGCGCGGTGTCGAGGTCGACATAGGCGGCGCCGGGGATGTGCCCGGCCGCGTAGGCGGCGCGGCCGTCGAACCCGGACCCGCCGGCCAGCGTCATCTGCCAGCGCACGTCGAGCAGGACCGGAGGACTCTCGCCGTTCGACTCGCTCGCCAGTTCGGCAGCGGAGATGATGGGATGCATGGGCACATCCTTGCGCATTCCCATGGCGCCGCGGACCCTGCTCATGACAGCGGGGGGATGAGCGGGCCCGCAGTGGGCATGCTGCCCAAGACACGGCGGGCACGCTGCTCATCACGCCCCGGCCTGTGGCCGCCCCGAGGAGAGAGTGACGATGACCGAGTCAGCAGCTCGGCGCGAACCCGGCACGCCCTGCTGGGTGAGCCTGATGGTGCACGGCCTGGCCGATACCCAGAAGTTCTACGGCGCGCTCTTCGGCTGGGACTTCCTGCCGGGCCCCAAGCAGCTCGGCCCCTACGTACGGGCGGTCCTTGACGGCCACGAGGTCGCCGGGATCGGTGTCCTGCCGCGCGACCGGCATCTGCCGATCGCCTGGACCCCGTATCTGGCCTCCGATGATGTGGACGCCACCGCGGACACCATCCGCCACTGCGGCGGCACGGTCGGCGTGGGCCCGCTCGACGCGGACCGCGCGGGTCGGCTGCTGATCGCCTCGGATCCGGCCGGCGCCGTCTTCGGTGTCTGGCAGGGCGCGGAGCACGCGGGTGCGGGCGTCACCGGCCTGCCCGGCACCCCGGTGTGGAACGAGCTGGTCACGCGCGACACCGCCTCGGTCGCGAAGTTCTACCAGGCGGTCTTCGGCTACACCGAGCAGCCCGTCGTCTCCGCCGATTTCGACTATCTCTCCCTGTGGGTCGGCGATCACGCGGTTGCCGCGATCCATGGCGTGGGTAACGGGCTGCCCCGCGACCGCGGGCCGCACTGGACGACGTTCTTCGAGGTCGAGGACGTGGACGGCACGGTGGAGCACGCCGTCGAGCTGGGCGGGCATGTGGTGCGCGGCCCGCACGACAGCGGGCACGGGCGGATGGCCACCGTTGCGGACCCGGAGGGCGCGGCCCTCAACCTCGTACGGAGCACCGAGCCGGCGTAGGTCCGGCCCGGCGGAGCGAACACACCACCGGCCGAAGCGGGCAGCATCCTGCATGCCGCCGACCGGGCGGGCCCGCGTGCGGGGACCTTTGCACTGTCCTAAGGTCGCATTCCGTAACAAACCGCACACATCGCCCGCAGGAGCCGCTGTATGCCGGAGCCGAAGCGCCGCCGTCCGCGCCATCGACGCACCACCAAGTTCCTGCTCGGTACGGGCGCCGTGCTGGTGCTCGGCGCGGCCAATGCGCCCGCCGCGTACGACTTCGCCTCCACGCGCTACCACGCGTACAAGATCGGTCAGCCGGAATACAAGGCCGGGCACGGCGAGTGGACCGTGGTCGACGTGCCCGAGAAATACCGGATCAACACCATCCACGCGGCGCTCCTGCACACCGGGAAGGTGCTGCTCGTCGCGGGTTCGGGCAACGACGCCACGCAGTTCGACGCGAAGACCTTCCGCACAGTCCTGTGGGATCCGGAGAAGAACACGTTCAAGAACATCCCCACTCCCGCCGACCTCTTCTGCGCGGGCCACACCCAACTCCCCGACGGGAAGCTGCTTGTGGCGGGCGGAACCCAGCGGTACGAGACGCTCGAAGGCGATGTCGAGAAGGCCGGCGGCCTGATGATCGTCTACAACGAGAACCCGGACAAGCCGAAGACCCTGCCCGAGGGGACCCGGTTCACCGGGCGGGACAACGGCAAGACCTTCGTCTCACAGGCCGGCATCGTCGTACCGCGCGCGGAGAAGAAGACCGATCCGAAGACCGGGAAGACCGAGGTCACGGCGTCGAGTGCGCGGGTGTACGTGGAGGCCGAGAAGAAGGGGCCCGAGCACCAGACCGGCGCACAGGACCAGTACGCCGTCTCCGGTCTCCAAGGCGCGGAGAAGCAGAACATCTACGGGATCGCGCAGAAGCTGTCCTTCGACAAGAAGGACTTCCAGGGGATCAAGGACGCCTTCGAATTCGACCCGGTGGCCGAGAAGTACATCAGGGTCGACGCGATGCACGAGGCACGCTGGTATCCGACGCTGACCACGCTGGAGGACGGCAAGGTCCTGTCGGTCTCCGGGCTCGACGAGATCGGGCAGGTCGTGCCCGGCAAGAACGAGGTCTACGACCCGAAGACGAAGGAATGGGAGTTCCTGCCCGAGGCACGGTTCTTCCCCACGTATCCCGCGCTCTTCCTCGCCTCCGACGGACGGATCTTCTACACCGGCTCGACCGCCGGCTACGGGCCCGCCGACCAGGGGCGCGAGCCGGGGATCTGGGACCTTGACAGCAACGAGTTCGACAAGGTTCCGGGGCTGAGCGACCCCGATCTGCTCGAAACCTCGATGTCCGTGCTGCTGCCGCCCGCCCAGGAGCAGCGGTACATGGTGCTCGGCGGCGGCGGGGTCGGTGAGTCGCCCAAGTCGACGGACCGCACGGCGATCGTGGACCTCGACGCGGATGCCCCGCGTTTCCGTGACGGGCCGAAGCTGTACGAGAAGGCGCGCTACCCGAGCAGTGTGGTGCTGCCCGACGACACCGTACTGACCACCAACGGCTCCGGTGACTATCGCGGGAAGTCCGACAGCAACGTCCTCAAGGCCGCGATCTTCGATCCGAAGACGAACAAGTTCACCGAGGCGGCCGCTCCGCTGGTCGGCCGCAACTACCACTCGGGCGGGCTGCTGCTGCCCGACGGCCGGGTGATGACCTTCGGCTCGGACTCGCTCTTCGCCGACAAGGCGAACTCCAGGGCCGCCACGTTCGAGCAGCGCCTGGAGCTGTACACCCCGCCGTATCTGCACCAGGGCGGCGAACGGCCCGTGCTGCGGGATCCCGAGGGCGGGGAGCGGACGGTGCGGCTCGGCGCGACGGTGGCGTACGAGAGCGAGGACCCGCAGGCGATCGACCGGATGCGGCTGCTCAGGCCCGGCTCGTTCACGCATGTCACCAACGTCGAACAGCGGTCGATCGCGCTGGACTTCGAGCGCACGGACGGCGGCGTGGAGGTCACGCTGCCCGAGAACCCGGCGCTCGTGCCGCCCGGCTGGTACATGCTGATGGCGGTCGACGAGCGCGGCGTGCCCTCCGAGGCGGTGTGGCTGCACGTACCGGTCTCCAAGGACGCGCCGACGCACAAGACGACCAGTAAGGACCCGGAGCCGGCGCTGAAATAGCCTCGGCCGACCGGGGCTTGTACCCGGTGCCACGGCCGGGCGACCACGGCTTGCACCCGGTGGCACGGCCGGGCGACCACGGCTTGCACCCGGTGGCACGGCCGGTGTCGCCTTGGCAGCACCGCACCTCATGCGGCACGCTTCACCCTCGTGTCCGATGCTTCTGATCACTCAACTTCCGTCACCGGCCGCATGATTGTCTGCGGCGACGACGCCCTCGCCCAGCGCCTGGCCGGAGAGTTGCGCGAGGTGTACCGCGCGCAGGTGACCTTGGTCGTGCCGCCCGCGGGAAGCCGGCCCCAACTGCCGCTGACCGGGCGGGAACGGGCGGGTGCCCTGCTCGGCAGGGTCTCTGCGGTGCTCGGACGGGGTTCGGGCGACGCGGAACAAGCGCCGCAGGAGCAGAGCGTGATGGAGGCGGCCGAACTCAACGACGAGGTACTGGCCGAGGCAGGCGTACGGGAGGCCGCGGCCCTCGCCCTGGTCAACGACGACGACGAGACGAACATCCGCGCCGCCCTCGCCGCCCGCCGGCTCAACCCGCGGCTGCGCCTGGTGATCCGGCTCTACAACCGCAAGCTCGGCCAGTATCTGGCGGAACTCCTCGACCAGGCCACCCCCTTGCCGTACCCGCCCGCCACCATCCGCGATGCCTCCACCACCGTGCTCTCGGACGCCGATACGGCCGCCCCCGCCCTCGCGGCCGCCGCAGTGGCCGGCACCCGCAAGGTGCTGCAGACGGACGGGCTGCTGCTGCAGGCGGTGGAGCAGCAGCCGGGCCGCCGCGGCGAGGCACCCGCCGAAGGCCTGTGCACGCTCGCGCTGCTGTCCACCACGCGCGACGGCGGCGCCGGCGAGGGCTTGCAGCTGCTGCCCGACGACATGCAGGTCGCGGCGGCCGCCGCCGAGCGCGGCACGGTCGTCCTGCAAACCGTCCAGCACAGCGCCCCCGCCCTGGCACCGCGCCGCGCGGCCCGGGGTGCGCCGCTGCGCGAGCTGTTCTCGCGGCAGCTGCGCTTCGCGCTCGCCGGGCTCCTGGCCGCGGTGCTCGCGCTCGCGGTGACGTCCTCGCTGACCACCCACGCGCATCCGCTGCACGCCACGTACACGACCCTGCTCGACCTGTTCGCCCTGAACGACCCGGCGACGGACGGTCCGCACAGCCGGCAGATCCTGCAGCTGCTCGCCGCCCTGGCCGGGCTGCTGCTCCTTCCGGTGCTGCTCGCGGCGGCGCTCGAGGCCTTCGGCACCTTCCGTACGGCCTCGGCGCTGCGCCGCCCGCCGCGCGGTCTGTCGGACCATGTCGTGCTGCTCGGCCTGGGCAAGATCGGCAGCCGGGTCCTGACGCGACTGCGTGATCTCGACATCCCCGTCGTCTGCGTCGAGGAGGACCCGGAGGCGCGCGGCATCCCGCAGGCGCGGCGACTGCGGGTTCCGGTGGTGCTCGGGGATGTCGCCGAGGAGGGCGTCCTGGAGGCGGCGAAGATCCACCGCGCCCATTCGCTCCTGGCGCTGACCAGCATCGACACCACGAACCTCGAGGCCGCGCTGTACGCACGCTCCGTGAAGCCGGACCTGGGTGTGGTGCTGCGCGTGTACGACGACGAGTTCGCCACGGCCGTCTTCCGTACCCTGAGCGCGGCACACCCCCGGGCGACCACGCGGAGCCGCAGCGTGACCACCCTGGCCGCGCCCGCCTTCGCCGGGGCGATGATGGGGCGCTCGATCCTGGGCGCGATCCCGGTCGAGCGCGAGGTGCTGCTCTTCGCCGCGCTCGACGTGGCCGAGCACTCCGAGATGCGGGACCGCACGGTCACGGAGGCGTTCCGGCCCGGCTTCTGGCGCGTCGTGGCCCTCGACACCTCCGCCCCCGCACAACGCCTCCCCGACCTCTCCATCACCCCGTCCCCGTACTCCCAGGGCCACACCCCGGGACTCGTCTGGAACCTGCATCCCGGCCAGGTCCTGACCGCCGAGGACCGTGTGGTCGTGGTGGCCACCCGGCGCGGCCTCGCGGAGCTCCTGGGCGGTCGGCGGGGCCCGGGGCGGGTGGGGCCGCCGCGGACGGGCGGGCCCGAGTGAGCTCGCGGGGGTGAATCCGGCGGGGGCTCCACGGAGCGGGTCCCGCGCAAGGTGGACCAGCCGAGGGTGGGTCCTGCGGAAGGTCGGTCGTACGCAGGGGTGGGCCTGCGGAGGGTCGGTCCCGCGGAGGGTCGGTCCCGCGGAGGATCGGTCCCGCGGAGGATCGGTCCCGCGGAGGATCCGTCCGGCTGAGGATCGGTCGTACGCGGGGTGGGTCGTCCTGTGACTGCCGAGGCCCGGCAACGTTGCGTGTGCCTTGGCTGCCGTGCGTATGCAGTCGCTCCCTCGGACGGCATCTGGCCTGCGGGGTTCCGCTCCGTGGGGCGCTTCCGGGACCTGTTGTGGCGCGGTTCCAGGGCGTAGCGTGGTGAGTAGGTTCCCCGAGGGAGGGTGATCCGATGCCGTGGTTCTTGTGGCTGCTCGCCGCCGGTGTGCTGGGCGCGGCAGAGTTCTTCACGCTGACGGTGGTGTTCGGGCTCCTGGCCGGTGCCGCACTGGTCGCCGCCGTGGTCTCCGGCCTGGGTGTCGGCCTGCTCGGCCAGCTCGTCGCGCTCAGCGTGGCAGCGGCGGCCGGGCTCGTGGTCGGGCGTCCGTTCGTGCTGCGGCAGATGGCGCGCCAGCCCCTCACGTACGAGGGCAGTGATGCGCTGATCGGCCGGAGCGGCGAGGTGACGAGCGAGGTCACGGCCACGCACGGCCTGGTGAAGATCTCCGGCGAGGAATGGTCCGCACGCGCCCTCGACGAGACGCTTGTGATCCCGGTCGGAGCCATGGTGGACGTGATGGAGATCGAAGGTGCGACCGCCGTCGTCTATCCGCGGGAGCTGCTGCCATGACTTCCGCGACGGCTGATGACAGACCTACGGAGGAAGCATGGATCCGCTGATCATCCCGATTTTCGTGGCCGCGATCGTCGTCGTCTTCCTCGTGGCGTCCACCATACGGATCGTGCCGCAAGCCCGCCGGTACAACATCGAGCGCTTCGGCCGGTACCGACGCACGCTGCAGCCGGGCCTGAACTTCGTGCTGCCCGTGGCGGACCGGGTCAACACCAAGCTCGACGTGCGAGAGCAGGTGTACTCCTCCGACCCCAAGCCGGTGATCACCGAGGACAACCTCGTGGTCAACATCGACACCGTGCTCTACTACCAGATCACCGACCCGCGGGCCGCCGCCTACGAGGTCGCCGACTACCTCCAGGCGATCGACCAGCTCACCGTGACCACGCTGCGCAACGTCATCGGCAGCATGGACCTGGAGGAGACCCTCACCTCGCGCGAGGAGATCAACACCCGGCTGCGCACGGTCCTGGACGACGCGACCGGCAAGTGGGGCATCCGCGTCAACCGCGTGGAGATCAAGGCCATCGACCCGCCGCACACCATCAAGGAGGCGATGGAGAAACAGATGCGCGCCGAGCGCGACAAGCGCGCGGCGATCCTGCACGCGGAGGGTGAACGGCAGGCCAAGATCCTCACGGCGGAGGGCACCAAGCAGAAGGACATCCTGGAGGCACAGGGCACCCAGCAGGCCATGATCCTGCGGGCGGACGGCGAGGCGAAGGCGGTGGAACGGGTCTTCCAGGCCGTGCATCGCAACAACGCCGACTCGAAGGTGCTCGCGTACAAGTACCTGGAGACGCTGCCGCACCTGGCGGGCAGCGACAACAACACGTTCTGGGTGATCCCGGGTGAGCTGACCGAGGCGATCCGTTCGGTGTCCCAGGCGTTCGGCGACCACACGCAGACGGGCGCGGCCGGGCTCTCCGGCGATCAGTCCGGAACCGCCCCCGCGCCGCCGGACACGGCCGCAGTCGAGTCCGGCACGGGCGGCGAGGCGGGCGCAGCGCTCGCAGCCGGCACGGGCCGCGGGTCCGGAGCGGCTCTGGGCTCCGGCGCGGACAACGGCGCCGCAGATCCGGAGATCGAGACCGGCTCGACCCTCGCCCTGGATGCCGCCGCGGCGGCCGAGGAGGTCGCCCGTCAGTCGGCGGCGGTCGTCAGCGATGCGAAGGCCGAGGCGGAGGCGGCGCGTACCACCACCCAGGCACCGGGACTCAACACCTCGTCACCGGAGGAGTGACCGCACGGCGGCGGCCACTTCGCCGGACTGCGACTCGGATACGCCGTGCGGTCATGCCTGCGCCCGGGTCGTCTGGAGGTTGGGGTTCACGAACATGTGGACGTATCCGCAGGTCCAGCAGATGAGTCCGGTCGCGGCCTCGTTCGCCCAGGCGAGGTTGAACAGCTCCATGCCGGAGCTGTTCAACAGCACCTCGCGCTCACGGAATCGGTCGCCGCCGCAGACGTGGCACCGTATCCACATGCTCCCCAGCTGTGCGTGTACAGGCTTGGCTGCCATACGTCCCCCTTGGTGAAGCCCTCGCCGGGTGTGCGACGGCGATGCCCGGTCACCGTGGGCACCCCCGGATTCATGCGCGGGAGTGCGCTCGCTCCCCCTGCGCCCTACTTGCCCTTCTCGCTCATCGCACCTTCCCCACTCCTCGCGGGCTGCGCACTCCTCTCGCCCTGCGTGCCCTCCGCACCCTTCCCGCTCTCCTCGCCGTGCTGCGCCGGTACGGCGGCGCCCTCCGGTGAGCCGTCCGCGCCGCCGGGGATGCCGGCGAGGTCGTTGACGTGGAAGAGGCGCGCGATCGGCACGTCGGTGCTGCTGTGCGCGATGATCGACACCGCGATGCACACGGCGATGAGGGTGAACGCCTCCTCGCCCTGCGGAATCCCCGCCTGCAGCACGAGCAGCCCGTAGACCACCGAGGCGAAGCCCTTCGGGCCGAACCAGGCGGCGACCAGCTTCTCCTGCCGCGTGAACCGCGTGCCGAGCAGCGAGACCAGCATCGAGGCCGGGCGGATCAGGACGATCGCCAGGACGACCGCCACATAGCCGCCGAACGACAGGTCACCGAAGAGCTGCGGGGTGAGCAGCGCGCCGAACACCAGCAGGGCGGCGAACTTGGCGAGCTCGGCGAGCGCCTCGCCCAGGGGCTCGAAGGCGCTCTTCGACTCCGGTGCGATGGCGGTGATCACCGCGCCCGCGGAGAACGCGGCGAGGTAGGGGTTGGCGTGCGTGAGGTGGCACAGCGCATACAGGATCACGCCGGTCGCGAGTGGAAGCAGCGGCTGCAGCTTCGGCTCGGCGCCGAGCAGACGGAAGCGCACCAGAGCGTTCACGATCAGCGGCAGCGCGACACCGAAGGCGAGGCCGAGGCCCAGTTCGAGACCGATCTCGCCGCCCGAGGTCGTGATGTGGCCGGAGGTGGGACCGGCCATGGCGATGAAGATGAGGACGATGGGCAGCGCGAGGCCGTCGTTGATCCCGGACTCGACGTTCAGCAACTGCCGCAGCTTCGCCGGAACTTCCTTGCGGCCGATGATCGCCGAGGCGAAGACCGGGTCGGTCGGCGCGAGCACCGCACCGACGAGGAACGACGTCGTCCAGTCCAGGCCCACCACGAAGTGCGCGAGCAGCGCCATCCCGATGAAGGCGAGCGGCATGCCGAGCCCGAGCGCGCGGGCCGGGTGCTTCCAGTTCTCCTTCAGCTTGCCGAAGTGGACGTGCATGCCGTCGGTGAACAGCACGGCGAACAGGGCCAGATCGGCTGTCACGGCCACGATCTCGCTGTCCGGCGTGATGTGGATCAGCCCGAGAAAGCCGTCACTGACGAGCGCGCCACCGACGAGGAAGAGGAAGGACGTGGACAACACGGTCCGGGCGGCGAGTCCGGACAGTAGTACGGCCACCAGCAGCGCCACCCCGAACACGGCTACCAGCAACATGACATACGCTCCCGATCGGCACAGTTGTCCACCTCGCGGCCCTTGCCGCCGAGTTCGCCGACCAGAGACTCCCCTGCTCAGCACTGCGGACCTTACCTGCCCTTTAGACGATCTTGACAGGCTGGTGGCGTGCAAACGGCCGGGGGTCCGATTGCCGTGTTCCGGCAAATGAGAGCGTGTTGGCAAACCCCCGTCCGGATCAGACCACTCGGGCCCGGGCGGGGGATTGCCAACACGCTGTGAGATGTGCGGCGCGACGCAGAAGCGGGCAGCCCGGCCCGATCAGCCGATTCCGGAGGAGCGTACGGACGGTGCGGGGCTTGGGAATCCGGAACGCTACGGAGTGACGGGGGTCGGCGACCCGGGATAGGACCCCTTGTATACCCACGGCCCCGTGGTCAGGCCGTGCGGTCGGCCCTGCCCCGGGGGACTCTTCTGCGCCTTCGAGTCTCATCGGTCCTCCTTGGCATGGCCGCGCCCGGACAACGGCCCATACGACAGGAGGAAGACGCCGATGGCGCTGAGCAGGTCATGGAGGGGACGCCGAGCGAGACTGCTGGTGCCGGTCATGGCGGCAGCGGCCGTGATGAGCACGCTGGCGGCAACCGGGACGGCCGCCGGCAGTGCGGCAGCGGCGGCGGCCGATACCGGCCCTGACAAGCCGACGATCCGTTACACCGAGTACGGAATCCCGCACATCATCGCCTCGGACTGGGAGGGTCTGGGAACGGGCTACGGATACGCGGCCGCGAAGGACAATATCTGCACCCTCGCGGACACCTATCTGATGGTCAACGCCCAGCGATCCCGATACCTGGGACCCGACGGCAGGGCGAGCCCCGGAGAGAAGCAGAACACCACCACCAACCTCAACAGCGACCTCTACTTCCAGCGGATCAAGGACGACCGGGTGGTGGAGCGGCTCCTCGACGAGCCCGCGCCCGAAGGACCGGCGCCGGAGGTCAGGGAGGCCATCCGCGGCTATGTCCAGGGGTACAACAGGTATCTGACCGAGACCGGCGTGGACAACATCACCGACCCTGCCTGCCGAGGCGCGGACTGGGTGCGTCCGATCACGGAGCTGGACGTCTACCGGCATGCGCATTCCGAGATCATCATGGGCAGCGCCGACGCGTTGCTGGACGGCCAGGTGAACGCCGCGCCCCCGGGGTCCTCGGCCACCGCGCAGTCGACGCCCTCGTCCTCGAAGAGCGCGGCGGAGACCTCGGCGCTGGACGCGAAGAACGACGCCGAGAACGACACGGAGAAGGACGCCGAGAAGGACGCCGGGAAGGACGCGAACAAGTCCACGAAGAAGGCCGCGAGGGAGACCGCGGAGAAGATTCGCGACGCGCTGGCCGTGAGCCGCCGGCAGGGCATGGGCAGCAACGCGCTGGCGGTCGGCTCGCAGGGCGTGTCCGAAGGCACCAGCATGCTGCTGGCCAACCCGCATTTCCCGTGGCAGGGCAAGAACCGGATGTGGCAGAGTCACCTGACCATCCCGGGCAAGGTGAACGTCTCCGGGGCGAGTCTGCTGGGATTCCCCGTGGTGAACATCGGCCACAACGAGAACGTGGCCTGGAGCCATACGGTCGCCACGGTGGCCCCATTCGGGCTCTTCGACGTGCAGGTTGATCCGCTGAACCCCACCAAGTACCTGGTGGACGGCGTCTGGGAGCAGATGACCTCACAGGAGGTCTCGGTCGACGTGCGGAAGCCGGACGGCTCCCTCTCCGAGGTCACCAGGACGCTGTGGTCCACCCGCTACGGCCCGGTCACCACCTCGATGCAGGGCGTCCCGCTGCCCTGGGTGGTCAGCGCGCACGCGGTACGCGACGTGAACATGCACAACCTGCGGGCGATGAACACCTGGTTCGGCCTCGACCAGGCCGACGACGTCCATGACGTGGTGAACGTCCTGGAGACCACCCAGGGCATCCCGTACTTCAACACCGTCGCCTCCGACCGCAAAGGCAACGCGCTGTACGCGGACATCCAGGCCACCCCGAACATCACCGACAAGCACGCGCGATCGTGTCTCACCGAGACCGGCAAGCTGCTGTTCAACCAGTCGCTGCGGCTGCCGAACGTGCCGCCGATCTCCATCCTCGACGGCAAGCGCAGCGCGTGCGACTGGCCCGACGACCCGAACGCGGCCGCACCGGGCCTCCTCGACCCGCACGAACAGCCACGCCTGATCCGGTCCGACTTCGTGGGCAACGCCAACGACAGCCCCTGGCTGGCCAATCCCGAGGAGCCGCTGTCCTTCCCCCGGGTGATGGGTGACACCTCGGCGCCGCGGTCGCTGCGCACGCAGGAACTCATCCTGACCGCGCAGAACCGGATCAACGGGACCGACGGCCTGCCGGGCAAGGGCTTCACACCGGAGACGATGGGGCGGCTGCTGTTCGCCGACAACAGCAGGGCCGCCGACCTGGCCCTGGACGCGACGGTGAGGATGTGCCGGAACACCGCCTTCGGACTCATCCTGGTGGACGGCACCCTGGTCGACGTGAGCGAGGCGTGTCCGATCCTGGCCGCCTGGACGAGCCACGACTACACGGCGGACAGCCGGGGTTCCTGGCTCTTCGCGAACTACTGGGCCTTCCTGCAGAACGGCCGGGGAGTCGAGAAACTGCCGTGGCGGGTTCCCTTCGACCCCAAGGACCCGGTGCACACACCCAATTCGCTGGACTCGGGGAACTCGGAGGTCAAGGCGGCGTTCGGCCGTGCCGTGCTCGCGCTGCGCAGGGCCGGCATCCCTCTGGACGCGCCGCTGTCCGACGTCCAGCACGTCACCCGCGGCGGCGAGCGGATCCCGGTCCACGGCTCGCTCAGCAGTCTGGGCGTGCTGAACGTGATCACCCCCGGCCAGGTCGACGGAGAGACGGACGTCGTGTTCGGGTCCAGCTTCATCCAGCAGGTGCGGTTCACCGCGGACGGGCCGCCGCAGGCGTTCTCCGTCATGGCCTACTCCCAGTCGGCCAACCCGAACTCGCCGCACCACGCCGACCAGACCAAGCTGTTCTCGGCCGGTGAGTGGGTGACCGAGCGGTTCACGGAGGAACAGATCGCGGCCGCTCCGGAACTGCGGACCAAGGTACTGAACTGAGCGCGCTGACAGCCCGAAAGCCGTGGGTCGACAACCCTGGAGAAGGAGAACGCAGTGACAAGGAGAGCCCACTGGTGGCGCCTGACCGTGGCGTGGATGCTCGCCGCCGTGGCCATGACCGTGGCCGCGCCGCCGAGTTCGGCACAGTCCGCCGACTCGGGCGGCGCACCACCGCCGATGGACGACGGTTTCGGCCTGACCCAGGTCGGCGCGGCGAACGGAAGCGCCACCGACTTCTACCTCACCGTGAACACCCCCGAGGTCGAGGGCGAACAGCATGTCAAGATCATTCTGCCGAGCGGCTACTACGCCGATCCGGACCGGCGTTACCCGGTGCTGTACTTCCTGCACGGCTCACCCGACGATCCGGTGGGGCAGACGTATCCGGCGCTGTCCATGTCGGATGACATGATCACCGTCATTCCGGACGGCGGCGCTCGGGGCTGGTATGCCAACTGGCTCGACCAGAACACCCCGGCAGGGGCCCAGAACTGGGAGAACTTCCACCTCAAGCAGGTGATCCCGTTCATCGACGCGAACCTGCGGACCATCGCCGCCAAGAAGGGCCGGGCCATCGCCGGGGTCTCGATGGGCGGGTTCGGCGCCTTCCACTACGCGCAGGTCCGTCCCGACCTGTTCAGCCACACCGCGTCCCTGTCCGGCGACATCGACCTCTCCGCCAGGTCCATGGACCTCCGGTTCGCCGTCGTCGCCTCGCTCATCGACGCGCAGGGCGCTTGGTGCGCCTCGGCGTCCGGAACCTGTGACCCCGCAGACTCCCCGTACCAGCCCGCAGTGGACAGCGATGCCGCGTTCGGCTCGCCCTATCCGGTGTTCAACGTCGACTGGCGGTGGAACGAGGTCGACCCGTCACAGCACATGAAGGTCCTGGCCGACGCGGACGTCGGGATCTCCGTCTACACAGGCGACGGCGGTGGCTCGCCCGACACCCTGGAGTTCTGGGTCTCGGGAGCTGCCAAGAACGTCAAGGCCGCCATGGACGCCCTGGGCATGTCCTACTACTACGTCAACTACGGCGACGGGGCCGCCTGGGGCACCCAGTGCGACGGTCGCCACAACAGTGGCTGCTGGGAACAGGACCTGCGGGACCTGATCCCCAGGCTGGAAAGGGAATTCGCCGCCGCCTGACGCCAAGCGCCGTCGCCGTCCCGCCCACCGCAGCAGCAGCGTGGGCGGGACGGCGACGGCGTCATCGGCCAGGCCCGGAACACCGGGTCCGGCCCCGCAGCTTCGGCAATGACGCCGAAGCTGCGGGACCAGGCTCAGCCGAGCGTCGGGCCGCCGACCGGGATCCAGTTCGACCAACCACCGCTCGGGGTCAGTTGATACCTGCCGAACAGCGAGTCGTACGAGGTGCCGGCGATGATCTCGATGCGCCCGTCGGCGTTGGTGCCGTAGCCGGACCCGTGGGCGCCCGTTCCGAAGTTCTCCCAGGCGGACCAGCCGTTGCCGTTCTCCCAGCGGTGTGCGGTGGTCGTGGCGTTGGCCGCGATGATCTCGAGCCTGCCGTCGGCGTTGCGGGCGAGGTGCACCCGCGCGTTCGTGGGCCCGCCGAAGGCCGTCCAGGGCGACCAGGTACCTGACGGCCCGGACTGGGCGCGTCGGAAGATGCCCGTGGAGCCGCTTGCGACGAGTTCGAGCGCACCGTCCGGGCGGCGTTCGAGGGACACCTCGACGACGCCGGGCACCGTGCCGAACGTCTCGAAGCCCGCCGGCCAGCCGCCGCCCGGTGTGCTCTGCCGGCGACGGTGGACCACCCCGTCGGCCGCCGCGATGACCTCCAGGCGGCCGGCGGCGTCCCGTCCGGTGGCGATGGTGGAGTCGGCGGGTCCGCCGAACGGGGTCCAGCCGCCCCATGGACCGCCTGGGGACTGCTGCCACCGGTGGTAGATGCCTTGCGGACCGCTGGCGAAGACCTCAAGTCTGCCGTCGGCGTTCTGTGCGACGGTCAGGTCGTGTGCGGACGTACCGAAGTTCTCCCAGCCCTGCCAGGAGTTCGGCGCGGACTGCGCCCTGCGCTCCACTCGTCCCTCACCGGAGGCGAACAACTCGATCCGTCCGTCACTGTTGCGCGCCGCGGAGAGCATCGCGGACCTCGGACCGCCGAAGGGGTACCAGTCCGACCAGGGCGAGTTGCGGGAGGTCTGGTAGCGCCCCCACACCTGGTCCGGGCCGCCGGCGAAGGCCTCCTGCCGGCCGTCGGCGGAGGAGACGATCACCACCCTGCTCGCGGCGGGCGACGAGGCCTCGACCGCGTACTGCTGACTGCCGTTGCCGAAGTCGAGGCCCGCCAGCCACACTCCGCGCTGTCCCCAGCCTGCGTGACTGACCCGCCATCGGCCGCCGTCGTCGATCACTTCGGCGGCGTGGCTGAATATGTGGCCGGCGAGCTGGTCCGCCGAGAACCGGAACGGGTCGGTGCTGCGGAACACGTCGGTGCCGGCGTATCCGCTGCGGGGTCCCAGGAAGAGATGCCAGGCGCCGTTGGCGTACACGACGAACGGCGATTCGGTGTCACCGCCGCCGAAGCCGCTCGCCGTGCTGGTGAACGCGACGGACCGGCCGCTCCAGTGGATCAGGTCGGTGCTGGTGCGGTAGGCGACGACGTGGTGGCCGCCGCGAGGGTTGTCGGTCGCGGTGTAGTACATCACCCACCGGTCTCCGATGCGGGTGACGAACGGGTCCCGTGCCACAGCGCCGTCACGGAACAGCGGCCCGCCGGGGTGCCGGGTCCAGGAGTACAGGTCGGTGGAGGTGGCGACGCTGATGGCGTGCCGGCTCCCGTCCGGGCCGCCGCCGGCGTAGAACATGTAGTAGGTCGATCCGCTCCTGATCACGTGTGGGGCCCACAGATGGGTCTCGCCGTAGCCGGGGTCGGCCGTCAGCGCGGGCGGTTGCTTCGTCCACGGACCGTCCAGGGCGGGCGCGGTCGCGTGAGCGAAGGTCTTCTCGTCCTCGTCGTCGGACGGTTCGGCGTGCGTGATGCCGAACAGGTGCCAGGTGCCGCGCTCGTCCTGCACGAACGTATGGTCGTTGATGTACCACGGACTCGACTCACCCACGCTGGGGTCGTAAATCTGAACGAACGGGGTCGCCCCGACCTGCCCGGACGTCGCTGCCGTGGCTTTCGGGGGCGATCCGATCAGGACCGTGCCCAGTATGAGCGCCAAAGCCATCGCCAGCAGTCCGGTGCGCATGGCTTGGTTTCCTCTCGCAGGCATGACTCTCCATTCATGGCAAGGGGCCGTCTACGTTCATGGCAAGGGGCCTTCCACGGCCGTGCAGGCGGTGGAAGGCCCTCTGAGGCAGGTGCGACGGTCAGGGCATGGAGGGTCCGGGGCCGTTGACCGGTGCCCAGTCGGCCCAGGTCGTGGCCCCGGTCTGCCACCTGTGGTAGACACCGGTGGAGTTGGTGCCGAACACCTCGATCCGGCCGTCGGCGTTGTTGGTGGCGGTCACGCTCGTACCTGGTCCGCCGAACGTCTCCCAGTCCGAGTACGGCTGGTTCTCACCCAGTTGCCAGATGTGCGCCGCGGTCCGGTCGCTCATGGCGAACACCTCGACCCGGCCGTCCGGCGTGCGCGCGCAGCTCAGCTTCGCGTTCGCCGGTCCGCCGGTGCCCACCCAGTCCGACCACGTCGTCGGGCTGCTCTGCCACCGGTGGAAGACGCCACTGGAGTTCGATGCGAAGACCTCCAGGCGACCATCGGAATTGTGCTGGACCGTGACTTCCCGACCGCCGGTACCGAAGTTCTCCCACGCGGACCAGCCGCCGCTGGGAGCGGTCTGGAAGAGGTGTTCGAACGTCGAGTCCGACAGCGCGAACACCTCGAGACGACCGTCGGGTGCCGTCTCCATCGCCAGTCGGGAGTTCGCCGGTCCCCCGGCTCCGGCCCAGTCCGCCCAGCCCGAACTGGGGGCGCTCTGCCACCGGTGGAAGACGCCGCTCGAATTCGAGGCGAACACCTCGATCCGCCCGTCGGCGTTGTTGCCGACCGCGACCCGGTAGCCACCGGTGCCGAAGTTCGCCCAGCCCGACCAGCCGGCGTTCGGGGCGGTCTGCCATATGTGGTCGAACGTGGTGCCCGACAGCGCGAACAGCTCCAGACGGCCGTCGGCGTTCGGCGCGATCGCCAACTGCGCGCCGCGCGGGCCTCCCAGGTTCTCCCAGGCCGACCAGCCGCCGTTCACCGCCGTCTGCCAGGCATGGTGCACACCGTCGCCGCCGGCCGCGAACAGCTCCAGGCGTCCGTCCGCGGAGCGGCCCGACACCACACGGCCCGACATGTAGGGATGCTGTACGGCCGACGGGGCGCCGTCCTCGATGATGTGGTGGTACCGGCGCGCCTTGTAGTCGCCGTTGGGATGGCCGTCGAGCGTGGCGTCGTAGATGTTCGCGGTGAAGTACCCCGGAGGCTCGACTCCGCTGGCTCCGCCGCCGAAGCTGTAGTACCTGAATCCGCCGTGGTCGTCCACCCACTCGTGGAAGAGGAACACGTGGTCGTAGTACGAGTTGAGGATGTCTCCGGCACGCAGCTCGTCGCGCGAGATCTCGTAGGAGATGTCCGGCAGCGACCTCGTGGACGCGTCCCCGTCGAAGTGCCAGGCCATGATGACGAATCCGGAACAGTCGGTACGGTATCGGTGGTCGCCTCCGGGGCCCGGAATGTAGACCTGCTGGCTGTACGGCGGCGCCTGGTCGACCCAGATCCGGGCGCGCTGGATCACCTCGTTCCGGGTGATCGGGCCGCCCAGGTCCGAGGCCGAGGCCGGCGCGGCCGCCGCGAGGACGCCTCCGGCTCCCAGAGTCATCGCGGCCGAGACACCGCCGGTGAGTTTCAGGAAGTTCCTGCGTGATGGGTGCTGCCCGCTCAACGTGACCTCCAGGTGTCGGGAGCATGGCGAACTGTCCGGGAGCAGCGAAGGGCTGGGCACGGCCTGAACCAGGGGCGTTGCGTTCCTCGGCGCCACGAGCGCCCGCCCGCCGCGCTGAGGAACGTAACGACCCGGGCGGGGACCGGGAATCCGCGACCTTACGGAGTGACAGGAGCAGGAGGGCGGCCCTCGCCGCGCCGGCGCTACGGGGCAAGAGCGTCCGGGGAGGTCAGGGAGTCCGGACAGGGCTGGAGGCTCGGGCGGTCCTTCGTGCGTACGGCGGGCAGCCAGGCCGTGGACCGTACCGGGTCGTCCGGGAGACGGACTCGGTACCAGGCGGTCGATCTGCTGCCCGCCTCGTCGATGATGGGCATGCCACGGGCGAGTCGGCACTCGGCGTCGATGACGTCTCCGTGCCACACCCGGGTCAGTGCCACGTTGTCGGCGGTATAGGGCTGCAGAGGGTCGATCGCCAGACCGAGACTGCACTCGTACCGGCGTCGGGTGTCCGCCTGGCAGGGCCGCTCCGCGTTGAACACTCGGACCTGGCCCTTGGCACCGGACACCGGACCCGTGCCGTGCGTGACGGACGCTCCCGATGTGCCCAGTGCCCCGCCGGCCCGCGACGTACTGAATGCGCCGTCGTCCGCGGTGAACGGCAGCAGCGTCGCGGCGATCACGCACGCCACGACGGCCGTCACGGCCGCGACGGCGGACCGCTCACTCCGGCGTCGGCGTCGCGACGCGATCTCGTCACGGGTGCCGGTGGAGGCAGAAGCGACCTGACCGGTGGGCACCGGCTCACCAGTACGCCGTGCCGCGATGCGCGCCAGCAGGCTGTCGGCGGTATGCGCACTGCGGGCGGCATGGGTCGGGGCCAGGCAGTCGGCGGCCAGCCCGCGCCAGAACCCAGGCACCGAGTCGGCCATGCGCAGCGGGGCGCGCCCTTGGGCGTATTCCTGTACGGCGGCGCCTCGCGCCATCGGCGTGGCACCGGGAAACGGCGAGGTGCCGGACGCGAACACCTCGTGGATCACGACTCCGAGGGCCCAGATGTCGGCGCTGGGTCGGACCTGCACGCCGTGTTCACCGAGTGGGGCCTTCCAGCGTTCCGGCGGGAGGTAGTCGAAGGTGCCCATCGGAGGCGCGTATCCGTGCGTTCCGCGCGTCCCGGTCAGCTCGGTGGCGAGCCCGAAATCCGAGAGCCTGACCGAACCGTCCGCCATGAGCAGCACGTTGTCCGGCTTGAGATCGCCGTGCACCCAGCCGCTGCGGTGCAGATGGGCCAGGCCCTCGCAGATCTCCGTGCACAGCCGCTCGCTCTCGGCCTCCGCCGGGCCCGCCGCGCCCCCCTCCTCCGCCGCCCCGGCCCGGAGCAGATCCCGCAGGCTGCGACGGGCCCGCTCCATGACGAGGACGATCGCGCCGTCCAGGCAGGGGTCGTCGGGTTCGCTGAGCACGACAGAGTCCAGCAGACGGATCAGTCTCGGATGGCGGGCCCGCCGGCCGAGTTCGACTTCGCGCCGCGCGATGTCCACGACGTTCGCCGCCTGGCGGGGCGAGAGCCCCGCGGTCGGCATGAACTTCAGCGCGACATCACCGGCGACCGCCGCGCTGCCGCCCGTGCCGTCGCCCACCGGGCGCCCCGCGTAGACCGTCGCCCAGCCGCCGCTCCCGATGAGCTCGGCGACTTCCCAGTCGCCGATACGGTAGCCGCGCGGCAACGGTGACGGGTGACTCCCCGCGAGCCTGCCCGCCCGAGCACCCCCGGACAGGCTCACGGAGCCACGCTCACCGACGGGTCTCCCTGCCGTCCGCTCGCGGCACCGCTCCTGGCCCGGGGCGGGAGCAGAGCGAGATGTTCCTCGCGTACGAGACCGAACCGCACCGCGAGCCCGACGATCGCCTCCCGCTTGCCGTTGCGCCGGTTCTGCCTGCGTGACACCTCACCGGCCGACGGGCCGATCCGCATCTTCTCCGCGGCGAGGTAGTCGAGGTGCGAGGTGACCGCACGTGGCGTCAGGCTGCGGCAGGCGGCGTGGCCACTGAGCCGCTCGACGATCTGCGGGGTGGTCGGCACCGCGACCGGCGACTCGTCGCGCAGCCGCGGTTCGCAGAGCGCGACCAGGATCAGGAAGTACAGGGCCGTCTCGTCCAGGGAGTACGCCGTGACCGTGCGGCTCCCCGACTGGTCGCCCACGCCGTCCGGGTCGAGGTAGACGTGGTCGGGCGCGAACACCTGGAAAGAGACCGTGGTGTTGTGCCGGGTGGGCAGCACGACCCTGGAGAACTCGAAGGGAACGGGGGCTCCGGCCCGCCGTGGCGGCACGCGGAGATACTCTCCCGCGCCCTCCGGGTTCTCCACCAGGTAGCTCTGGGTCGTACTGAGGTTGCTGAGCTGCCAGTGGTCGTCCGTCGCCCGGATCTCCCCCGCGAGGCGGGATATCGCGGTATCGAAGAGGCGGAGCTCGACAGAAACGGACGCGGAACCCCGGCCGAAGCGCAAGGTCTCGCCGGGGCCCAGCCGCACCGTCGTCGTGCCGCCGCACGGCACCCCGCCGAACGCGCCGCACCCTCGCGGCAGATGGATCACCAGCCCGCTCACCGCTCCCCCTGACTCTGCGTCACCGCTCGTCGCGCACGTCGCACGCTACACACCGGGTACGGGTGGCCACCACACGAAGTCGGCCGATTTCGATGTGACGAACTCGTCGCTCGAGAGCTCGGATTTCGCTTGTGCGGTGGGCGGTTTCCGGTGCCGATCGCGACGACAGCGGCCGGGAGCGGCGCTTCGGCCGTCAACACGGAGGCGGGGGGGCGGGGGCTTGGTTGTGTGCGTCGGGCAGCGGGGGTGCCGGCCGGGCGGCGGGAGCACGAACGACTCCCGCCGTCCGGCCCTCCGCAGCAGGTTCTGTCTGCTGCGGAGGGCCTACGGCAGTCCCCGGAGGGACTGGATCAGTCGATGGCGGGTCCGGGGCCGTCGTTGAGCCAGCCCCACTGGGACCAGCTGGAGGGGCCGGTCTGCCACTTGTGGTAGACACCCGCGTGGCTGGTCCCGAACACCTCGATGCGGCCGTCGGCGTTCGCCGCGGCGATGATCTCCGTGCCGCCGCCCCCGAAGGAGTCCCAGGAGCCGTAGGGCGCGTTGACTCCCGTCTGCCACAGGTGCTGGGCGGCACTGCCGTTGATCGCGAACACCTCGACGCGCCCGTCGGGAGAGCGCTCGCTGGTGAGCTGTGCGTCGGCCAGGCCGCCGGTGGGCTCCCAGCCGGACCAGTCGGTGCTGCTTGTCTGGTACTTGTGGAACACGCCGACCGGACCCGAGGCGAAGACCTCCAGGCGCCCGTCCTGATTGTGGTCGACCGTCAGATCGTGCCCACCGCCGCCGAATTCCTCCCAGCCGGACCAGCCGCCGTTGACCGCCGTCTGGTAGAGGTGCTGGAACGTGTCGCCGTTGAGCGCGAAGACCTCCAGGCGCCCGTCCGGGGCCTTCTCCATCTCGACGCGGCTGTTCGCCGGACCGCCGCCCGCGGACTCCCAGCCCGACCAGCCGGCGTTCGGTGCGGTCTGCCACCGGTGGAAGACGCCGACCGGACCGGAGGCGAAGACCTCCAGGCGCCCGTCGCCGTTGGCACCCACGGCGATATCCCTGCCGCCACCACCGAAGTCCTCCCAGCCCGACCAACCGCCCGAGGGCTGGAGTTGATATCGGTGCTGGAAGACGTTCCCGTTGATCGCGAAGAGTTCCAGCCGCCCGTCCGCGTTCGGCCCGATCGCCAACTCCGCGTCACCCGGACCGCCCAGCGGCTCCCAGTCGGACCACGCACCGTTCACCGCGGTCTGCCAGGCATGGTGGATCCCGTCCGCCCCCGCCGCGAACACCTCGAGACGCCCGTCCGCCGACCGTGCCGAGACGACCCGGCCGGACTCCGCCGGATGCCCGGCGACCGGCGGGTTGCCCCCGGAGCCGCCGACCAGCTGCATGTAGTAGTCCCAGTTCCAGTGCGGGCCCGGGTCCGTGTGGTCGTTGCCGGGGACCTCGGCGTGACCGACGATGTGCGCGCGGTCCTTGGGAATCCCGTAGCGGTCGGCCAGGTGCCTGGTGAGTGCGGCCGACGAGCGGTACATCGAGTCGGTGAACCAGGTCGGGTCACTCACGTAGCCCTCGTGCTCGATCCCCAACGACGAGGGGTTGGCGGAGCGCGCGTGCCACGCCGTGTCGGCGTCCCGCACCATCTGCGTCACCTCCCCGTCCGAGGAACGCACCACGTAGTGGGCACTGGCCTCTGCCTGAGGATTCTGAAACCAGCTGATCGTGCCGGCGTACGAACCCTGTGTGACGTGGACGACGATCTGGCTGATCGGCTCGGAGCGCCCCTGGCTGAAGTTGCTCGAGGAGGCGGGGACCCACCCGGCGGGTGGGTAGTCGGCACTCGTCGTGCGGAGACCGCTCTCCTGGTAGGCGCCTTTGTCCGGGGTGACATCGCGCCGGGCGACGGACACCTTCTCGCCCTCCGCCATCGCGTCGATGCCCTGGGCGAGGAACGCGTACACGGCGTCCGCATACAGCCTGGCGGCGGCGCCCTCGGCGCCGCTGTAGCGGGCGACGGCGGGGTACCAGGCGTCGATGTCGCGCCGCTCGGCGCGGTCGAGGCCCAGCGCGTCGGCGTGTGCGCGCAGGACGGCCGCGCCGCCTTCGATGTTCGCCGCCGTGTCACGGCGCAGTTCGGCGGGGGAATGTCCGGTGAGTTCGGCGGCCCGGTCCAGCGAGTGGTTGACGGGGTTGCTGACCAGGTGCATGACGCCGTAGCCGCGGGCCTGGCTCGGCCGGCCGTCGTGGCCGTCGAGGTGCGTCTCGCTGTAGCCGACGGTGGCCAGCAGGTCCCGCGGAACGCCGTACTCCTTCGCAGCCCGTTCGAAGGCGGCGTTCATCGGAGTGTCGTCCGGCCCGGGTGCGGCGGTGGCCTGCGGCCCGGCGACGGACAGGGCCGCGGCGACACCGAGGGCCAGTACCGACGCGCGTAACCTGGTGGCCTTCTGAACGAATCTGAACACGATCGATCCTGTTCTGTGCGGGTCATGGGGGAAGTGGCTGCCCGCCCGCGTTGCTCCGAGAGAGCCGGGCGGGATCAGTCGAGTCCGGGTCCTCGGCCGTCGGCCGTCGGCCGTCGGCCGTGCGCCGACCGGTCAGCTGACCGCGAAGAGTTCCAGCCGCCCGTGGCCGTCAGGCCTTGCGCAGGCGTGCGATGACGCCGTTGATGTCGCGCTCCAGCATTTCGCGGCGGACGAAGTGGCCGCCCGGCAGCTCGTGTGCCTCGTGTGGGATGCCCACGCGGTCGAGGTGGTACCGGAACTCCCGCTGCGTGCGGAGCACCATCCCCTCGTTGGCCTGGTCCCACCAGTTGATGGGATCGGGGCTGGTGCCGGCGACCAGGAACACCCGCTTGTGCCGGTAGCTCTCGATCCGCTCGACCGGGTTGTCGGCACTGACCCTGGCTTGGTCCCAGTTCGGCATTCCGTAGACGCTGCCGCCGCCCAACTCCACGGCGGCGGAGGAGAAGTTGGCCCAGTGCGTCACCAGGTCGCCGTTGGCCCCGCGCAGGTTGGCCGGGCCGGAGTGGGCGCTGACCGAGGCGAAGTGGCCGTAGTACTTGGCCGCGTACTTCAACGCGCCGAAGCCGCCCATGGAGAACCCGGAGACGGCGCGGCCGTCGTACTCGGCGTAGGTACGGAAGTTCGCCTCGACCCACGGCAGCAGTTGCGCCATGTGGAAGTGCTCCCAGCTGCGGGGGCCGACGTTGGTGGTGACGGGGTTGGAGTACCAGCCCGCGCGTCCGCCGTCGGGCATCACGACGATGAGGTTCTTCCAGGCGGTCAGGCCCCGGATGTCGTCCTGCGCGTCGAAGGTGATGAAGTCCTGGTCGCCGCCGTGGAGCAGGTAGAGGACGGGGTAGCGGCGTCCGCTGGTGTGGTAGCCGTCGGGCAGCAGCACATTGACGGCGGGGTCCCAGCCGATCGCGTCGGTCCGGAACCGGTAGTACCACATGCGGTGGTCGTGCTCGTTGCGGTCCACGATGCTCAGGCCGAAGCCGTTGCCGACCGCCGAGGCCGCCGGCGCCGCCGCGAGGACGCCTCCGGCTCCCAGGGCTGCGGCGGCCGTGAGTCCGCCGGCACTCCTGAGGATGCTCCTGCGGCTGGGGTTGTGTGCGGTCAACATGACCTCCTGAGGGCGAGCGTTACCAGGAAAGACCCGGCCGCCAACCCGGCGGCAGGACCGTTCGGAACCTAGCGACGCCGCTCCGACGGGAGTATCCGCAATCTTACGGACTGACAGAACCGGCACAGGTCCGCTACGACCGCCACGGAGGCGCGATCCGGAGCTCGGCGGAACCTGCCGAGCTCCGGCAACGGGCATCGGCCGCGCGACGCCGACAGGAAACTCAGCTCGACGCCACCGGCAGCACATCCGGCGACAGCGCCGCGGCCCGTGCCGCCGCGGCCGTCATACGGCGGCGGTGGTGCCGTCGGCACAGCACCTCGTAACCGACCTCCTCCGGCGACCGGTTCACATCGCCCACGACGACCTGCTCGCCGTCGACGACCATCGCACCGGCCACCGTCCGCGCGTTGTGCGTGGCCCGCGCCCCGCACCAGCACATGGCCTCGACCTGCAAGGTCTCTATACGGTCCGCCAGCTCGATCAGCCGCTGCGAACCCGGGAACAGCTTGGTGCGGAAGTCCGTCGTGATGCCGAAGGCGAAGACGTCGAGCTCCAGGTCGTCGACGATGCGCGCCAGTTGGTCGATCTGCCCCGGTGCCAGGAACTGAGCCTCGTCCACGATCACGTAGTCGACCCGGCCGCCCTTGGACAGTTCGTCGACCACATGCGCGTAGAGGTCGAACCCGGCACCCGCCTCCACCGCGTCGGTCACCAGGCCGAGCCGGGAGGACAGTTTGCCCTCGCCCGCGCGGTCGTCGCGCGTGAAGATCATGCCCTGCAGTCCGCGGGCCGAGCGGTTGTGCTCGATCTGGAGAGCGAGGGTGCTCTTTCCGCAGTCCATCGTTCCGGAGAAGAACACCAACTCGGGCATGGGGAGGCGAAGACCTTTCAGGCGGAGGGAGGAGGGGGCGTAGGCGCGGGGCGAGGTGATCGGGGCGGGGTCAGGTGCGGACCTGGAGCAGGGGGACCAGTTGTTCGGCCGGGGTCATCGAGCCGTGGTTGCCGGTCATCAGGGACTCCTTCGGCTCGCGTTCGGTCGCGATGATCAGGACGTCGTCGCGGGCCGCGGCGATGACGTCGCCCAGGCGGTGGTAGACCCGCTGGTCGTACGCTCCGGGCGGGCCGAACCAGCCCGCGGCCAGGGCCTCTTCGCGCGAGGCCACCCAGAACTGCTCGCCGAGCACCTCGCGCCAGCAGGTCAGGACGTCCGCCTCGGCGCCGGGCACGGCGTAGACGTGGCGGGCGCGGCCCTCGCCGCCGAGCTGGGCCACGCCCGCGCGCAGCTCCCAGTCGTGGTCGAAGTCGATGCGGTGCTCGTCGTCGAAGGGGATGTCGACCATGCCGTGGTCGGCGGTGACGTAGAGCGCGCTGCGCGGCGGGAGCTGTTCGGCGAGGCGCTGGACCAGGCGGTCGACGTACATGAGCTGGCCGCGCCAGGCGTCCGAGTCGACTCCGTAGCGGTGGCCGTTGCTGTCGACCTCCGCGTAGTACGTATAGACCAGGGAGCGGTCGCCGGCGGCCAGTTGCTCGGCTGCCAGGTCCATGCGCTCCTCGCCGGAGAGGCGGCCGTGGAAGGTGCCGCCGCTGAGGGCGATCTTGGTGAGCGGGGTGTTCTGGAAGTGCGGCGAGGAGACCTGGGCGGTGTGCACGCCCGCCCGGTCGGCGAGCTGGAAGACCGTGGGATACGGCTGCCAGGCCTGTGGGGAGGTCCACGGCGTCCAGCGGAGCTGGTTCATCAGCTCGCCGGTCTCGGGGTTGAGTGCCGTATAGCCGGGGAGCCCGTGGTTGCAGGGCGCGAGACCGGTGCCGACCGAGGCGAGGGAGGTGGCGGTGGTCGCGGGGAAGCCCACGGTGATCGGGCGGCCGGTGCCGCCGCGTGAGCTCGCCATCAGGCTGTGCAGATAGGGAGCCTCTTCAGGGTGCGCGAGCACCTGGTGCCAGCCGAGGCCGTCGATGAGGAAGACGCAGTTGCGGTCGGCGGTTTCGAGTTCGCCGATGCGCTGTTCGAAGCCCGGCACCTCCATCCCGGCCGCGAGTGTGGGCAGCAGGTCGGCGAGGGAGCCGCTGCCGTAGGCCGGGACAGGGGCGCTGTCGACCGGGAGGATCTCCGGGTCCTGCCAGGCGGGTGCGGCCATCAGCGCTGGGTGGCCGCGGTCGCCTCGGAGAGCGCCTGCGCGAAGGCGAGGGTCTGGCGCACGGTCTCCGGGCCGTCGCCCGCCTCGCTGACGCGCAGGCTCAGGTCGTCGGCGGTCGAGCTGCCGGTGTAGCCGTGGTCCGCCTCGCAGTTGGGGTCGCCGCAGGCGGCGGGCTCCAGGTCGATACGGGAGACGGCGCCCCAGCCGATGGTGAGCAGCACCTCCCGGGGCAGGGTGCCGGTCTGGTACTTCTCCGGGTTGGCGACGACCCGGCTGACCACCACGGAGGAGATCCGGCTGAGCTTCACGGACTCCGTGGAGGTGGTGGCGTACGGGGTCGGGGAGCTGGAGTCGGCCGCCTGCTCGTCGGTGTGGCTGACGATGAAACGGGTGCCGGTCAGGACGAGGACCGTGACATGGCGGCGGACCTCGTTGGCGTCGAAGGTGGTCTCCTGGTGCACGAGGTACGAGGCGATCGGCTCGCCGCCGACGGCGGCCTCCACCGCCTCGGCCACGAGGGCCGGGTAGTAGCCGCTGCGCTCGATCGCCGTGCGCAGGCCCTGGGTCGTCGTACCGGTCTTCGCCATGGGGTTCATCTTAGAGCCTGCTTGCGAGCCCCCGTCGTTCGCCCGAAGGGCGGCGCAGCGGCGTTCGGTGCGTGCTCTCGGCGTGCGGTGTTCCAGGTCATGAATGGGGCCTCCCCTGCTCGAGCGAAGCCGAGAGCTTGGGGAAGGAGCCACCTGTCCTGGGGCGCCGTGCGGCGAGAGTGCGTGCCGGGCGTCGGGGCGCAGGCGGGGGCTCGCAAGCAGGCTCTTTGGGGGTGAGGTGACAGCGGTGACCGGGCTGGGGGCGGGATTGCCGTTCACGGGCCGGGCTCGGAACGGGGTGGGCGGGGTCGGCCGGAAAGCGCTGGGTGCGGTCGCCGGAGCGGGCCGGGTGGGGGCAGTACGTCGGCAGGGGGTGAGGTCAGTACGTCGGCGGGGTGTCAGTACGTAGGCAGGGTGCGTGGGCCCAGGTCGTCGCGGGCCGGTGGTGGGGCGAGACGGGCCCGGGCGGCCAGGACGTGGACGCCGCGGGTCGCGACGATCACGGGTTCCAGGTCCACGGCCACGATCTGGGGGTGATCGTCGAGAAGGCGGGACAGTCGCTGCAGAAGTTCCTCGAGCGCTGCCGTGTCCGCCGGGTCGGAGCCGCGCCAGCCGAAGAGGAGCGGTGCGGTGCGGATCGAGCGGACGAGTTCCGCGGCCTCGCGGTCCGTGACCGGGATCAGACGGTGCGCCGTGTCGCCGAGGAGCTGGGAGGGTGCGCCCGCCAGGCCGAAGGAGAGGACGGCCCCGACGCCCGGGTCCACCGCTGCCCGTACGACCGTGTCCACGCCCCTCGGCACCATGGGCTGCACGACGAGCCGCGATTCCTCGCCCTTGCCGAGCAGGGCGGTCAGCTCGGCGTGGGCGGCCCGCAGCTGCTCCTCGTTCGCCAGGTCGAGGCGTACGGCACCGAGGTCGGGGCGGTGACGGAGGTGGGGTGCGGTGGCCTTGAGCGCCACCGGGTAGCCCATGGCGGCGGCCGCGGCGACGGTGGCGGCCTCGTCCTCGGCGGGCTGCGAGCCGGTGACGTCGATGCCGTAGAGGCCCAGGAGCGCGGCGGTGTCCTCGGCGCCGAGTTCGAAGCCGGCGGGGTCCGTGTGGCCGCGCCCGGCCGCCTCGATCCAGGCCTCCGCGCCCTTCTCGTCGATCCGTTCGAGCTCGGGCACCTTCCCCGGCTCGGCAGCCGCGCGCCGCCACTGCGTGTAGGCCCAGGCCTCTCCGAGGGCGCGGGCGGCGCGTTCGGCGGCGGGGTAGGTGGGGATGGCGAGGGGAGCACGGTCCGGCTGCGGGCCGAGGGGCTGCTCCTGCTGCCCTGCCGGCGGGGAGTCGGCCCCCGCCGCCGCGGCGCCGGCTTTGGGGGCGCCTGCCGCCTGGGTCCGGCCGGCCTGCTCCGGCGGGGTGGGCCCGGCCGCGGTCGCCGCAGTGGCCGCCGCGGCCTTTGCCGCGGACCGCTCGCCGGCGGTCGTCTCACCGGTAGATGCCTCACCGGCGGTCATCAAACCGGACGAGGCCGCCGGACCGGCCATGCCGGTCGCACCGGGCGAAGCCCCCGCCCCGCCGTCCGCACGCCCCGGCGCCGTGCGCGTCGCCGCCGAGAGGGCCTCGGCCAGGCCGCCGAGTTCCACCGCCACGACCACCACCGGTTTCGGCGGCCCGGACGCGGTCGCCTCGCGCAGGGCCGCCGCGAGGTCCTCGCGGCTTGCGGCGCCGCCCTCCCGCACCCAGGGGATCGCCGTGACCACGACGGCATCGCAGGTGTCGTCCGCGAGCGCCCGGCTCAGCGCGTTCCGGAAGTCCTCGGGCGTGGCCGACGTCGTGAGGTCCAGGGGGCGCTTCGGGCGCAGACCCCGGGCGAGACACGCGTCGTACGTGAGCAGGCCGAGGGATTCCGAATTGCCGAGGATGGCCACCCGGGGCCCGGCCGGCAGGGGCTGGCCGGCGAGCAGCAGCCCGGCGTCCACCAGCTCGGTCACCGTGTCGACGCGGATGACACCGGCCTGGCGCAGCAGCGCCGAGACCGTGGCGTGCGGCAGCCGGGTGCCGGGCACGGCATGCCCGGCGGGTGCGACGCCGCCGTGCCGGGCGCCCTGCACCACGACAAGCGGCTTCGCGAGGGCGGCTCGGCGGGCGAGGCGGGTGAACTTGCGCGGGTGGCCGATCGACTCCAGGTACATGAGGACGACGTCGGTGCGCGGATCGTCGTACCAGAACTGCAGGACATCGTTGCCCGAGACGTCCGCCCGGTTTCCCGCGCTGACGAAGGAGGAGAGCCCGGCGCCGCGCCGGTGCAGGCCCGCGAGCAGGGCGATCCCGATGCCGCCCGACTGGGTGAAGAGCCCGATCCGGCCCCCGGCGGGCAGCTCGGGTGCGAGGGAGGCGTTCAGCCGCAGATCGGGGGCGGTGTTGATGACGCCGAAGGCGTTCGGACCGATCAGCCGCATGCCGTACGAGCGGGCCTGACGCACGAGTTCCCGCTGGCGTCCGCGTCCCTCGGGCCCGGATTCGGCATAGCCCGCGGAGAGGACGACGAGCCCCCGTACACCCTTCTCGCCGCACTCGGCGACGACGGCCGGCACCTGTGCGGCCGGGACGGCGATGACGGCGAGGTCGACGGGCTCCGCGACGGCGAGGACCGAGGGGACGGTGGGGACGCCCTCGATGAGGGGCACACCATCGGTCCCGGGCGCCCGCTCGGCCTCCGGCACCCCCTCGGTCCCGGGCGCCCGCTCGCCCTCCGCCGCACCCTCGGGCCCGTCGGGTACCCGCTCGGCCTCCGTCCTGCCCTCTCCCCCGGGTTCCGCGGCCGGGAACGAGGAGTTCACCGCGTGGACCCGCCCGGTGAACCCGCCGCGGACCAGCCCCTGCAGCACCGTCCGGCCCACTCCCCCGGGCCGCCGGCCGACGCCGATCACGGCGACGGAGGCGGGCGCGAGCAGCCACTGCACCGAGCGCGCCTCGGCGCGCTGCTCGCGGGCGCGCTGCACGGCGAGGGAGGCCTCGGTGGGTTCGAGGCCGAACTCCAGGCGGACGACGCCGTCCTCGAAGCTCCGCTGCTGGACGTATCCCGCGTCCCGGAACACCTTGATCATCTTGTTGTTGTTCGGCAGCACCTCGGCCACGAAGCGCCTGATCCCCCGCTCGCGGGCCACCGCCGCGATGTGTTCGAGCAGCGCGGAGGCCACGCCGCGCCCCTGGTGGGCGTCCTGGACGAGGAAGGCGACCTCGGCCTCGTCCGCGTCGCCGGAGGCGGGCCGCCCGTTCTCGTCGATCCGGTCGTAGCGCACCGTCGCGATGAACTCGCCGGCGACCGTGACCGCGAGCCCCACCCGGTCCACGTAGTCGTGGTGGGTGAACCGGCGCACGTCCTTGGCGGACAGGCGGGGGTAGGGCGCGAAGAAACGGTAGTACTTCGACTCGTCCGAGACCTGCTCGTAGAAGCTGACGAGCCGCTCGGCGTCCTCGGTGGTGATCGGCCGGATCCGGGCGGTGCCGCCGTCGCGCAGCACCACATCGGCCTCCCAGTGCGCGGGATACGCCTGGGAGGACTCGGGCGAGGGCTCGTGCGAAGGCCCGCGCGGGGGTTGCTGCGTGGGACCGCGCGAAGGGTCCGGCTGGGACGGCTGCTGCATCGGCTCCGGCGGCGGCTGCATGGGGCCAGAGTACGGGTCGCGCGCCCGGCGGGAGCGTTGCAGTCTTGGAGGACTCCGGACCCTCGGTCCTGCTGGGGCCGGGCGACCGTGGGGCGGCATGCCGCCCTGGGTCTCATGCTGCGGCGGATGGTCCTGCAGGACCATCCGCCGCAGCATGAGACACTGGTCTAGACAAGGCTTGAGCGAAACCTGAAGGGCAGCATCACATGGCTGAGCGCCGCGTCAACGTCGGCTGGGCCGAGGGCCTCCACGCCCGTCCCGCCTCCATCTTCGTCCGTGCGGCCACCGCCTCCGGCGTCCCGGTGACGATCGCCAAGGCCGACGGCAACCCCGTCAACGCCGCCTCGATGCTCGCGGTCCTCGGCCTGGGCGCCCAGGGCGGCGAGGAGATCGTGCTGGCCTCCGAGGCCGAGGGCGCGGAGGCCGCGCTCGACCGCCTGGCGAAGCTGGTGGCCGAGGGCCTCGAGGAGCTGCCCGAGACGGTCTGATTCCCGGACCGCATCCGCACTGAGCCGCTGCCACCGAATCGGTGGCAGCGGCTCAGTCGTTTTCCGGGAAAGGCGAGCGGCCCGCCATCAACGGCAATGCCGTCGCTGACACCTGAATACGAGCGCACACGAACTGCGCGGGCTCGATTTCAGGCGCATGAAACAAACCCCCGTCGAATTCACCTCTTTTTATACGGACACATTGTTAAATCTGCCCGCTCAGCTTGTTTACGCGATGTTGCGAACCGCTCACAGTGTTCATGGGGTTCATGCCGTTCATGGGGTTCATGCCGTTCACGCCGCTCGTACGACGGTCGGCACGTTCGGCGTGCTGGGCGGCGAGCAGGCGGGCCCGTTCGGCATCGCCGCGGGCCACCGCGTCCACGATCGCGCCGTGTTCGGCCCAGGTCTCGGCGGGCCGCTGCGGTGACTCGGCCCCGTACATCCAGGCGATCTTGTGGCGCAGCTGGGTGAGCAGGGCGATCAGGCCCGGGCTGGCCGAGGCCTGCGCGAGGGTCTCGTGGAACCAGCCGTCGAGGCTGCGCAGATCCTCGCTCCGGCCGCGCCGCGCCCGCTCCTGCCCGAGCCTGACCAGGCCGCGGAGCACTTTGACGTGCGCCTCGCTGCGCCGCTGGGCGGCCCGTGCCGCGGCCAGCGGTTCGAGCAGCATCCGTACGTCGAGGAGGTCGGCGCCCTCCTGGGCGGTGGGCTCGGCGACCTGCGCCCCTGCGTGCCGGCGGATGACGACGAAGCCTTCTGCCTGCAGGGTGCGCAGGGCCTCACGGACGGGTACGCGGGAGACGCCGTAGCGGCGGGCGAGCACACTCTCGGTGAGTCTGCCGCCGCGCGGGAAGACCCCGGAGACGATGTCGTCCCTTATGGCCGTGCATACCGCCTGCGCGGGAATGCGCATGTCCTGACCACCGCCCCGTTGCCCACACTCCGGATAACTTCCAGGGAGCTTATTGCAGGTTCCCTGGATTTTCCGAGGGGTGGCGGGAATTCGACGGAATTCAGAGACTGACGCCGCGCGAACGCAGATAGCCGACGGGGTCGATGTCCGATCCGTAGTCGGGGGTGGTGCGGGCCTCGAAGTGCAGATGCGGGCCGGTCACGTTGCCGGTGGCGCCGGAGAGACCTATCTGCTGGCCGGGGGTGACCTGCTGGCCGACCGTGACGTTGATCGCGGAGAGGTGGCCGTACTGGGTGTACACGCCGTCCTTCATCCTGATCACGACGTTGTTGCCGTACGCGCCGCCCCAGCCGGCCTCGACGACGGTGCCCATGCCGACGGAGCGCACCGAGGTGCCGGACGCGGCGTGGATGTCGATGCCGGTGTGGCTGCCGGAGGACCAGACGGCGCCGCCTGCCTTGTAGGCGGCGGAGACGTAGCTGCCGGCGACCGGGGCGACGAAGGAGTTGAGGCGCTTGCGCTCGGCCTCGCGGGCAGCACGCTCCTTGGCCTCGCGCTCGGCCTTCGCCTTGGCCTTGGCCCTCGCCTCCGCCTTGCGCTTGGCCTCGGCCTTCGCCTTCTCCTCGGCGGCAGCCTTCTCGGCGGCCTCTTCCTGCGCCTCGGCCTGGGCGTCGATGCGCTCGGCGAGGGTGTCCGCGAGGGAGGACGACGCCAGGGTGGTCAGCCCGTTGTCCTCGACGGTCTTGGATTCCGCGGCGTACGCGGTGGAGCCGAGCGAGCCGATCACGCCGGTGGCGGTGAGGGCGGCGACGCCCGCGATGCCCGCCGTCCTGCGGGTGAGCGCGGAGGCACGACGGTGCTTCCCGGTGGCACGGGAGAAAGCCATGGAGCGGCGGTGTCCTTTCCTTCCCTCTCGCCTACCGGGTTAGCAGGGGGCACCCCCTGGCCCTTAAGGCCTTGGGGGAGGGTTCGGAGCAGGAAGGTCTCCTACGGGCGACCGCCGGGCGGCCGTCCGATTCACCCCAGGGACTGCGTGTGGGTCCCCGGCTCCCCAGGCTCGCGCCTGACGGGGACTCGGCGATGGCTGCCCGTTGCCACGGATGCGGCGTACTGCGGACGAACAGCGGGACCCGACGCTAAACGGGACATCTGACAATCAACAAACGGAACCGGCACTTTGTCGCGCATGCCACAGGACAGACCCTCAACCTCCCCACTAATTCGGACATACAGGGATATCAACGGCGAACAGGGGCCCCGGAATGCCTCCGGAGCCCCTGTCAGCCACGGTCGGTCGCCTCGCGCACGACCGTCCCGACTAGCCCGTGACCACCGTCACTTCGCCGATGCCGAGCGCCTTCACGGGCTCGGCGATCTCGGAGGCGTCGCCCACGAGGACCGTGACGAGACGGTCCACCGGGAAGGCGCTGACGACGGCGGCCGTCGACTCGACCGTGCCGGTCTCGGTGAGCAGGCGGTACAACTGCGCCTGGAAGTCGTCCGGGAGATGCTGTTCCACCTGGTCGGCGAGGGTGTCCGCGACGGCCGCCGCGGTCTCGTAGCGCAGTGGCGCCACCCCGACCAGGTTCTGCACGGCCGTCTCGCGTTCGGCATCGGTCAGGCCCTCGGCCGCGAGGGTGCGGAGCACCTTCCACAGGTCGTCGAGCGCCGGGCCCGTGTGCGGCGTGTCCACCGAGCCGTTGATGGCGAGCAGGGACGCGCCCGTGCCGTCGGGGGCCGAGCGCAGCACCTGGCCGAAGGCCCGTACGCCGTACGTATAGCCCTTCTCCTCGCGCAGGACGCGGTCCAGACGGGAGGTCAGGGTGCCGCCCAGGCAGTACGTGCCGAGCACCTGGGCGGGCCAGACGCGGTCGTGCCGGTCCGGGCCGATGCGGCCGATGAGCAGCTGCGTCTGAACGGCGCCCGGGCGGTCGACGATGACCACCCGGCCGGTGTCGTCGGCGGTGACCGGCGGGACCGGGCGGGCCTGGCCGGGCGCGGCGGTCCACTCGCCGAGGGTCTCGGCGAGCAGGGCGTCCAGATCGGTGCCGGACAGGTCGCCCACGACCACGGCGGTGGCGGTGGAGGGCCGCACCCACGCCTCGTAGAACGTCCGTACGGCATCGGCGTCGATGCGGGCGACCGTCTCCTCGGTGCCCTGGCGCGGGCGCGACATGCGCGCGGTGGCCGGGAACAGCTCCTTGTAGAGCTCCTTGGCGGCGCGGCGCGCCGGGTTGGCGAGCTCGTGCGGGATCTCGTCGAGCCGGTTGCGTACGAGGCGGCCGACCTCGTCCGGCGCGAAGGCAGGTGCGCGCAGGGCGTCGGCGAGCAGGCCGAGCGCCTTCGGCAGCCGGGACACGGGGACTTCGAGGGAGACCCGCACGCCCGGGTGGTCGGCGTGGGCGTCCAGGGTGGCGCCGCAGCGCTCCAGTTCGGCCGCGAACTCCTCGGCGTTCAGCTTGTCGGTGCCTTCGAAGAAGGCGCGCGCCATGATGGTCGCGAGCCCGTCCAGGCCCTCCGGCTCGGCGTCGAGGGGCGCGGCGAGGAAGATCTCGACGGCGACGACCTGCTGACCGGGACGGTGGCAGCGCAGCACGGTCAGCCCGTTGGGCAGGGCGCCGCGGTCGGGGGCGGGGAAGGCCCAGGGCCTGGCCTCGCCGGCCTGGGGCTGCGGGTGGAAGTCCATGGTGGCGAGCTCGCTCACTGCGCCCCCTCCTCTGCGTGCTGCACGCCCTCGGCGGCCGCGGCCGCCCGGGTGTCGTCCTCTTCCTCTTCCTCTGCCTCTGCCTCTGCCTCGACCGGTTCGTACACCAGCACCGCCCGGTTGTCGGGGCGCAGGCGGGCCTTGGCGACCGCCTGCACTTCCTCGGCCGTCACCGACAGGACGCGGTCCACGGCGGTGAGGGCGAGCTGCGGGTCGCCGAACAGGACCGTGAAGCGGCAGAGTTCGTCGGCGCGGCCCGCGACCGTGCCGAGCCGGTCCAGCCATTCGCGCTCCAACTGGGCCTGGGCGCGCTCCATCTCCTCCGCACTCGGCCCCTCGGCGGCAAAGCGCGCGAGCTCCTCGTCGACCGCGGCCTCGATGACCGGCACCTCGACATCGCCGGAGGTCTTCACGTCCAGCCAGCCGAGCGAAGGCGCTCCGGCCAGGCGCAGCAGCCCGAATCCGGCGGTCACGGCGGTCTGGTCGCGTCGTACGAGACGGTTGTAGAGCCGCGAGGACTCCCCGCCGCCGAGCACGGTCAGCGCCAGGTCGGCGGCGTCGCACTCCCGGCTTCCGTCGTGCGGCAGGCGGTAGGCGGCCATCAGCGCGCGGGCCGGCACCTCCTCCTCGACCACGACGCGCTGCTCCCCGCCGTGCACCTCGGGCAGGGCGCCGTCGCGCGGCGGCTGCTTGCCGTCGTGGGCGGGGATCGAGCCGAAGTACTTCTCGATCCAGGCGAGGGTCTGCTCGGGGTCGATGTCGCCGACGACCGAGAGGACCGCGTTGTTCGGCGCGTAGTACGTACGGAAGAACGTCCGCGCGTCCTCGAGGGTGGCCGCGTCCAGATCGGCCATCGAGCCGATCGGCGTGTGGTGGTACGGGTGGCCCTCGGGGTACGAGAGGGCGGTGAGCTTCTCGAAGGCCGTGCCGTAGGGCACATTGTCGTAACGCTGGCGGCGCTCGTTCTTCACCACGTCGCGCTGGTTCTCCATCGACTCCTCGTCGAGGGCGAGCAGCAGCGAGCCCATGCGGTCGGCCTCCAGCCAGAGCGCGAGCTC
This sequence comes from Streptomyces lothianensis, assembly GCF_047779955.1. NCBI lineage: Bacteria > Bacillati > Actinomycetota > Actinomycetes > Kitasatosporales > Streptomycetaceae > Streptomyces > Streptomyces lothianensis. Next base: position 111,613 of record NZ_JBLMKT010000028.1, read on the forward strand.
CAGCTGGTGGGCGGGCATGGTCTCGAAGTAGTTGGTGCGCTCGAAGCTGGTGGTCCCGTTGAGCGAACCGCCCGCGCCCTGTACCAGTTCGAAGTGGCCGTTGCCCTTGACCTGGCCCGAGCCCTGGAACATCAGGTGCTCGAAGAGGTGGGCCAGGCCCGTACGCCCCTTGACCTCGTGCCGCGAGCCGACGTCGTACCAGAGGCACACCGCCGCAACCGGGGTCAGATGGTCCTCGGAGAGCACGACGCGCAGGCCGTTGGCCAGGCGGTGCTCGGTCGCTGTCAGGCCGCCGGAGCCGGCCTCGGCGGTGGCCGTGTGACCCATGGGCATGTGGTCCCTTCGATGTCGGACGGAGAGTTCTGTCACTGTATGCAAGCGCGCGGACATCCGGGTAAGTTCCCTGCCCGGCTCAGCCCTGAGCGATCACATCGGGTGGCGCTGCAGCGGGCCACCGGTGGGCGCTGCCGCCGGTCTCGGCGGTCACATCGGGTGGCGCTGAGCCGGGTCGGCGTCCGCGATGTCAGTGGGGCGGTCCACAATGGTCCGCGTCAGAGATCCGCGTTGATCCGCACTTGATAGGTGAAGGAGCCGCAGCAGCGATGGCCCGCCGCAGCACGAAGACCCCGCCGCCGGAGGAAGATTTCGAGGAGAAGATCCTCGACATCGACGTCGTCGACGAGATGCAGGGCTCCTTCCTGGAGTACGCCTACTCGGTCATCTACTCGCGCGCCCTGCCGGACGCACGGGACGGGATGAAGCCGGTGCACCGCCGCATCGTCTACCAGATGAACGAGATGGGCCTGCGCCCCGACCGCGGCTATGTGAAGTGCGCCCGCGTCGTGGGCGAGGTCATGGGTAAATTGCACCCGCACGGCGATGCGTCGATCTACGACGCGCTCGTCCGCATGGCGCAGCCGTTCTCGATGCGGCTGCCGCTGGTCGACGGCCACGGCAACTTCGGTTCGCTCGGCAACGACGACCCGCCGGCCGCGATGCGGTACACCGAGTGCAAGATGGCCGACGCCACCTCGCTGATGACCGAGTCCATCGACGAGAACACGGTGGACTTCACGCCCAACTACGACGGCCAGGAGCAGGAGCCGGTCGCTCTCCCGGCCGCGTATCCGAACCTCCTGGTCAACGGCGCCTCCGGGATCGCCGTCGGCATGGCCACCAACATGCCGCCGCACAACCTCGGCGAGGTCATCGCCGCGGCCCGCCACCTGATCAAGCACCCGGGCGCGGACCTGGAAACGCTGATGCGTTACATCCCGGGCCCGGACCTCCCCACGGGCGGCCGGATCGTCGGGCTCTCCGGCATCAAGGACGCCTACGAGAAGGGGCGCGGCAGCTTCAAGATCCGCGCCACGACCACGGTCGAGACGGTGACCGCCCGCCGCAAGGGCATCATCGTCACCGAACTGCCGTTCACGGTCGGCCCCGAGAAGGTCATCTCCAAGATCAAGGACCTGGTCGGCTCGAAGAAGCTGCAGGGCATCGCGGACGTCAAGGACCTCACGGACCGGGCGCACGGGCTGCGCCTCGTCATCGAGATCAAGAACGGCTTCGTGCCGGAGGCGGTCCTCGAACAGCTCTACAAGCTGACGCCGATGGAGGAGTCCTTCGGCATCAACAATGTGGCGCTGGTCGACGGCCAGCCGCTCACCCTCGGCCTCAAGGAGCTCCTTGAGGTGTACCTCGACCACCGCTTCGAGGTCGTGCGCCGCCGCAGCGAGTTCCGGCGCGGCAAGAAGCGCGACCGGCTGCACCTGGTCGAGGGCCTGCTCGTCGCACTGCTCGACATCGACGAGGTCATCCGTCTGATCCGCTCCAGCGAGAACTCCGCACAGGCCAAGGAGCGCCTGATGGAGCGGTTCTCGCTGAGCGACGTACAGACCCAGTACATCCTCGACACGCCGCTGCGCCGCCTCACCAAGTTCGACCGGATCGAGCTGGAGGCGGAGCGCGACAAGCTCACCGCCGAGATCGAGAAGCTCACGAAGATCCTCGAATCGGATGCCGAGCTGCGCAAGCTCGTCTCCTCCGAACTCGCCGCGGTGGCGAAGAAGTTCGGCACCGACCGGCGCACCGTGCTCCTGGAGTCGGCGGGCGCCCCGGCGGCCGCGGTGCCGCTGGAGGTCGCGGACGACCCGTGCCGGGTGCTGCTCTCGTCCACGGGGCTGCTCGCGCGTACGGCCACGGCCGATGTCACCTTCGACGCCGACGCCAAGCGGGTCAAACACGATGTGATCATCTCGGCGGTGCCCGCCACGCAGCGCGGTGAGGTCGGCGCGGTGCTCTCCTCCGGGCGGCTGCTGCGACTGAACGTCATCGATCTGCCCCAGCTGCCGGACACTGCGGCGGCGCCCAGCCTCTCGGGCGGAGCACCGATCGCGGAGTTCCTGAGCCTGGAGGACGGCGAAAGCCTGGTCTGTCTGACCACACTCGACGAGTCCTCACCCGGCCTCGCCCTCGGTACGGAGCAGGGGGTGGTCAAACGCGTCGTGCCGGACTATCCGTCGAACAAGGACGAGCTGGAGGTCATCACCCTCAAGGACGGCGACCGGATCATCGGCGCCTGCGAACTGCGCACCGGCGAGGAGGACCTGGTCTTCATCACCGATGACGCCCAGCTCCTGCGCTACCAGGCCTCGCAGGTCCGCCCGCAGGGACGGGCGGCCGGCGGCATGGCGGGCATCAAGCTGTCCGCCGGGGCGAAGGTCATCTCGTTCGACGCGGTGGATCCGGCGGCCGATGCGGTGGTGTTCACCGTCGCGGGCTCACGCGGCACACTCGACGACTCGGTACAGACGACCGCCAAGGCAACCCCGTTCGACGTCTACCCGCGCAAGGGCCGCGCGACGGGCGGCGTCCGCGCCCAACGCTTCCTCAAGGGCGAGGACTGCCTGGCCTTCGCCTGGACGGGCCCGGTCCCGGCCAAGGCCGCCCAGCGCAACGGCTCACCGTCCGCCCTCCCCGAACTGGATCCGCGCCGCGACGGCTCGGGGGTCTCACTGGGCAAGCCGGTGGCGGCGGTGTCCGGGCTGGTGTGATCCCTCCGGCCGGGGCCCGTCCAGGGGGCGGGCCCCAGGTGAATGAGTCCGGTGTCTGCAGTGGTTGCAGGCGATCAGAGGTGGGGCCGGTCGCACCTGCTCATTCAGCGGCCTTTCTGTCACCGGTGCCGCGACCGGATGGTGGCGGGGTGCGCAGCCGTAGACGTTCCCCCTGCGGGCCGAACATGATCAGATATTCGACCGGCCCGTCGGATCCGGCGTTCGCGACTCCGTGAAGGACGCGGGTGTCGAACTCGGCGACCTCACCGGCAGTCAGGACAAGGTCCTGGCTGCCGAGTGCGAGCCACAGCCGCCCGTACAGGACACACAGCCATTCGTAGCCCTCGTGGGACGCCTGCCGGGGCCGCTCGGGCGGCTCCGCACCGGCAGGCAGGACGTGCTTGTGAGCATGCAGGCCACCGACGTAGCGGGTCAGCGGCAGCACCGCCTTGTCGTCGCCGAAGCTGCGCGGCGCCGTACTGCGGGGCTCGGCCGCAGGAGCGGGTGCGGTGCCGGCCAGCTCGTCCAGGGCGACTCCGTACTCCTTCGCCAGCTGTAGCAGCACTTCCAGGGTGGGCCTGCGTCGGCCGGTCTCGATCCGCGACAGCGTGCTGGGGGAGATGCCGGTCGCGCGGCTGACATCGGCGAGTGTGACGCCACGGCGCTCGCGCACGCCCCGCAGCCTGGGCCCCATCTCCGCCAGCATCTGCGCCGAATTGTCTCCTGGCACCGTCCCCGTTCCTCTCTCTGTGCCGCTTCACCCCGTTGGCCTGCAAGCTTGCCAGGTTGGCAAGGGTGATCGCGTCGGGAGGCCGCCACGTCGCATGATCGATGGGCACCCGCCGGCCGCCCGCGAACCGAGGAGAAGCCGCCCATGCGAACCGAGCCGACCGCCACACCCAGCCACCGCGTCGTCGAAGGCCCGGCCGGACGCCTGCATCTGGCTGAGCAGGGCTGCGGCCCGCTGGTCCTTCTCGTGCACGGCTTCCCCGAGTCCTGGTACTCCTGGCGCCGCCAGCTCCCGGCTCTCGCCGCAGCCGGGTACCGGGCGGTGGCGATCGACGTGCGCGGCTACGGCCGTTCCTCCAAGCCCGCCGCGTCCGACGCCTACCGAATGCTCGACCTGGTGGAGGACAACGTCGCCGTGGTGCGTGCCCTCGGCGAGGAAAGCGCGGTGATCGTCGGCCACGACTGGGGCTCCAACATCGCCTCCGCCTCCGCTCTGCTCCACCCCGGGGTCTTCTCCGCGGTCGGCTTGCTGAGTGTCCCGTACGCGCCGCCCGGCGGCCCCCGCCCCACCGACGTCTTCGGCCGGATCGGCGGGCCCGATCAGGAGTTCTACGTCTCCTACTTCCAGGAGCCCGGCCGTGCCGAAGCGGAGATCGAGCCCGACGTCCGGGGCTGGCTCGCAGGCTTCTACGCGGCCCTGTCCGCCGACACCATGCCGGGCGAGAGCGAGCCCGACCCGCACTTCGTCGCGCACGGCGGCCGGCTGCGCGACCGCTTTCCCACCGGCCCGCTCCCGGCATGGCTGAGCGAGGAGGACCTCGACGTCTACGCCGGGGAGTTCGAACGCACCGGCCTGACCGGCGCCCTCAACCGCTACCGCAGCATGGACCGTGACTGGGAAGACCTCGCCCCCTACCGCGGATCCCCCATCAGACAGCCCGCCTTGTTCGTCGGCGGCACACTGGACGCCTCCACCACCTGGATGGCCGATGCCATCGACGCCTACCCCGCCACCCTGCCCGCCCTGTCCGCCTCCCACCTCCTGGGCGGCTGCGGCCACTGGGTCCAGCAGGAACGCCCCGACGAGGTCAACAGCCTGCTGATCAACTGGCTCGCCTGTGTTCAGGGCTGAACCAGGCGAGCCACCGCGGGCGGGGCGTCTTCGTGAGCGTCGGCACGGGCATCGGCGTGGGACGCCTCGGCCTCTTCGCTGCCATCACCTCGTACGAAACGCAGCACGCCCCACATGGACTCGGGCCGGGCCTTCTGCGGCAGATCGTCCCGGCACGCGTCGAGGCCGGCGCGCAGCGCTGCGGCATCAACACCGGATCCGATCAGCACAAGCTGAGTGAGCCGCGTCTCCCCCGGCCCCCAGGGCTCGGGCGTGAACCGCAGGAACCGGCCGACGGCGTGCAGCGCATACCGGTTGTGCTCGTCCTGCACACCGAAGTCGACGAACCCCTTGATCCGGTACAGCCCTTCGGGCCGTCCGTCCAGGAAATCGAGCAGCCGCCGCGGACTCATCGGCTCCTTCGAGGTGAACGAGACGGTGTCGTAGCCGGCGTGCAGATGATGCCCGTGCGGGCCGCCACCCGCCGCGCCGTCCGAGCCCTCGGCGTCCTCCCGCACGTCGTCGAACGACAGCTGCCCGATCCGTTCGGCACTCGGCCGCCGCTCGAAGAGCAGCTCGGGGTCGATCCGGCCGTACGAGGCCTCAACCACCGCAGCCGTCGCACCCGCCTCCCTGACCTCCCTGCGCACCCGCACAAGGTCATCCTGTCCGACCCGGTCGGCCTTGTTGAGCACAATCAGGTCGGCGGGCACAAGGTGCCGTTCGATCTCGGGATGACGCTCGCGGGTGGCCTCGAACTCGGCCGCGTCGACCACCTCGACCAGGCCGCCGTACACGGCGTACGGATTGTCGCTGGCGAGCAGCATCCGCACCAGTTCCTGCGGCTCGGCGAGCCCGCTCGCCTCGATCACGATGACGTCGAGCCCCACCGAGGGGTGGGTGAGCTTCTCCAGATACGTGTCGAGCTCGCTGCTGTCGACGGCACAGCAGAGACAGCCGTTGCCGAGCGAGACGGCCGAGCCGACCTGCCCCGACACGGACAGCGCATCGATCTCGATGGCCCCGAAGTCATTGACCACGACCCCGACCCGGGTACCGCCACTTCCTCTGAGCAGGTGATTGAGCAGGGTGGTCTTGCCCGCACCGAGGAATCCGGCGAGGACGACGACGGGAATCTGACGCTCGGTCACGCTGCGCCTTTCGTGGAGCGACGGTGGAACCGGGACAGCATAGGCAGAGCGGGCGGCGGGGGCGGCGGGGGCCGTCTGTGCGGCCCGTGACGGCACTGAGTGCAGAATTTTTTGCCGTACGGACCGTGGTAAACGATTGTTCACACCGGATGTGGGGCACAGAGACAGCACGGCGTGCATGTCGTGACATCAGTACGGCGACGGTGCACCGCCCCTCCCCCTCCCGCAGATCAGCGTCGATCGGCACTCCGGGGGGCTGCAAGCGCTCCGCCCACCGCTCGCCGGTCCCGCTCCCTGTCGCCCCGCACCCGACGGCCGGCGGACGGTCGCCTTTTCCGGGGGTTGACATGGCCACAAAGAGTTGCCTCGCACTGCGGTACGTGACCGCGATCGTCGCCGGCTTCGCCGCCGGAGCTTCGGCCCTGCGCCATCAACAGGGCACTGCACCGGTCTGCGACCACGCCGTGTTCGCGGAGTCGAGGCGGCGCGACGCCCGGGCGCATCAGCAGCGCATGCACTGGGAGTTGCTCAGCAAGGCCATCGACGATCCCAGCCTTGCCGTGGTCATCGACAACTACCGGGTCGAACTCTGCCCCGAGAAGCGACGCCAGATGATCTACGCCAATCTCTGGTACGTGAACGCGCTCCATCTGCATACGTCCGGCCTCCTCACCAAGCGCGAGCTCTTCGGTCATCTGCGTGAGCTCTTCCAGAGCCCGTACATCCGTGAGTACTGGGAACTGACGCGCGACCACCGTCTGGCCCTCGACCCCTCATCCGAGGAGGCGCAGATCGGCCAGATGGCCGAAGAGCTGTTCCAGGAGCTGCAGGACGGTGACGGGGACTGGTTCGTGGTGGGTGTCCCGCCGCCGGACTGAGCCCAACAGAGCTAATTCAGTAACTCCTCCGCCGTTCACGCCGATACCTCCAGTGTCAGCTGTCACTGCACACCGAAGGACCGGTCCGTGAAGATTGTTCGCCGCATCGGGGTACCCCCGAGCGCCCGCGGAAGCGCCTCTGCCGCCACCTGCCCCGATGTCTTCGAACTGAGCGACGGCAACTTCGCTGTGATCGGGACGGAAGCCACAGCCGACCTCAAGGACAAGCTCCCCGCCGACGCCGGCGTCGCCGACTACGAGCGTGTCGTGATCGTCAGCAGAGAGACCCTGGTACGCGCGAAAGCGGACATCCCCGACGCGTGACGCACCGGCCTGCGTTCGGCCGGACTGTGGACAACGGCCTCAGCCGAGCGCAGGCACCTCCTGAGTGGGTTCCGCTCCCTCCTATCGCGCCGCCGGAACGGCACCCGACGTTCGCGCGGAACTCACAGCCCGGCTCGGGCTCCGCGGGGATCGCTCCACCTCGCGCCCCACCTCGTGGCGAAGTCGCCCAGCGGGCCGCCGAGTTCCTGCGCGATACCCCGCAGCACTCACGAGCACGGATGCCCGGTGCGGTGGTCGGCGCATTGCAGCCATGCCGATCGTGGACGTCAAGCAGCGCTCGATGGCACGGGCGTGTCGCGGGATCCCTTCCGAACCGGCGAGCGCCTGGCGTCAGTGGGCGGGGCACGGATGAGTCCGGGCAGGGTGCGACCGGTTCCAGGCCCTGCGCGGGCCAGTGGAATGAAGCCCCCCTCCGAGGCAACGCCTCCACACGACATGTCCAGGAGGTAGCCGAAGTCCCCTGCACCCTCCGAAGCTGAAGCAGACGCACGGACCCACCCCGCACGCGCCGCCATGCCCCCAACCACGCGCTGGCGCCGCCCCGTTCGCGCTCAGGAATCCGCGAACCCGCGCGGTTCCAAGCCGGGCGGGAGCAGCTGCCCTCGCACCCCCGACGGGACACCCCTTGGCTGTGTGCCGGTCAGCCGGCGGATCTGCCGTCCGACGGAAGATCCGGGTATCGGCGCACCGGCGGCGCACCCCGAGGACGATCTGCCGCTGGGCTTCGAGGGCAGTCAACGGTTCCGCCCGGGGGCGGAGGCTGGCTGGGCTGCTGCGGGGCAGCGGGCGGAAGGGGGAGTGAGCGTGTCGAGCCGGGCTGCGAGGTCCGGGTGGGCGGCGGCCAGGTGGGGGCGGGCGGCCGCAAGGGGGGTGATGAGGTCCACGGGGTCGCTGTGGGCAAGGGCCGCGTGCAGCTCATCGAGCGGGCGGCGGGCGGCGGGGGGAAGGTCGGTGAGGGCGGTGATCTGGCCGGCGAGGCGGCGCAGGTCGGCCGCATTGCGGCGGGCCCAGGCGGCGGTGTCGCGATCGGCGGCACGGGCCTGGCGGGTGGCCGTCACGCGCTGTTCGCCGGTGGTCCCGGCCGGGCCGGGACGGCCGCGGAGGTAGCGGCGCTCGGCGGCCTGGCGGCTGGCGACACCCAGCGGAGAGGCGAGGTCGGCCCAGCTGGCGCCCGCGTTCCGGGCCGTTTCGATCAGGCCGGTCTCCCATCCGGCGAGCCGCTCACGTACCTGCCGCAGCAGCAGTAGCGAGGCGAGGGCCTGCTCCGGGGCGGGCCCGGCTCCGCGGGTTCCGGGTGTCTCGTGCTGGGCGTCACGCAGGGCATCGTCGATGGCTTTCAGGGCCGCCGCCGCAGCGAGGAACGACGCCGGGCTGTGGGCGTCGGCGTCAGTGTCGGCGGGAACCGGCCGGTCGGGTGCGGTCACGGGCACCTCCCTCGGTTTGTCATCGCAGTGACGACATTCTACTTGTCGTCCATTGGATGACATGATACAACGGTGTCAGTGAAGCGCATTGGCAGAGACTGCCCGAACCTGCTGGAGGTGTTTTCACGATGTTGATGCGCACTGACCCCTTCCGCGAGCTGGACCGGCTGGCGCAGCAGCTGATGGGCCCGGGTACCTGGTCGAGGCCGTCGGCGATGCCGATGGACGCCTACCGCGAGGGTGACGAGTACGTGGTGGCATTCGACCTTCCCGGCGTCAGCACGGACGCGCTCGATATCGATGTCGAGCGGAACATGCTGACGGTCAAGGCGGAGCGCCGGCCGGTGGCGAAGGCCGACGACGTGCAGATGGAGCTGTCCGAGCGGCCGCTGGGCATCTTCTCCCGCCAGATCGTGCTCGCCGACACCCTCGACACCGAGCACATCAAGGCCGACTACGACGCGGGGGTGCTGACCCTGCGTATCCCGATCGCCGAGCGTGCCAAGCCCCGCAAGATCTCCATCGGCGCCGGGACCGGCCACAAGGAGATCTCCGGCTGACATCAGCCGGACGCGTGCGGAGGACGGGCATCTGATCTTCCTCCCCTCCACCCCGTCCTCCGCATCCCGTGGGCAGGCCGAAGAACAGGAAGGGGCGACGGCGAGATGGCTCTGCGACGCGAAGTGTTCCTCGACCGCGTGAAGGAGCGCGGCGTGTACGGCACCGTGGAGGAGGCCGAGCGTGCGGCACGTGTGGTGCTCGCCCTGCTCGGCGCACATCTGGTCGGCGAGGTCCGTGCCCAGCTTGCGGCGCGTCTCCCGGAGGAATTCGCCCTGATCCTGCTCAACCCGCTGCAGAGCGCCGAACCACTGTCCCCGGAACGGTTCGTGAGGGCGACCGCGGCCTGGATCGAGGGTGCCACCGAGCAGACCGCGACCTGGGACGTCAGCGCCGTACTGTCCACGGTCTCCGATACGGCGGGTGAGGACCTCCTGGTGCAGATCCTGCTCCAGCTCCCCGCCGGGTACGACCTCCTCTTCGGCCGCCCCCAGCCCACCTGACCCCTGCCTCGGTACCACATACCCGCACCGCTCCACGAAAGGCATGCACTGCAGTGATCACCGACGTGCGCGAACGGGCTGACCACCAGCAGCCGCACTCGACGGCGTATGAGCAGATGCTGGAGAACGTCCGCCGCGAAGGCGCCTACCCCACCCGCGAGAGAGCCGAGGAAGCCGTCCGCCTTGTTCTCGCGGGGCTGGGACGCCAGCTGACCGGCGAGGAACGCGTCGACCTGGCCGCCTGCCTGCCCCTGGAAGCCGCACGTGTCCTGACCACACAGATCCCCGACACCCGGCCGCTGACCGGATGGGCCTTCGTCGAGGACCTCGCCGGCCGCTCGGGCGCCTCCCTGGCCACCACACGCTGGGACACCGGCTCCGTCCTCGCCGCCGTCGCCACCCACGTCGGCCCCGACCTCATCACCCGCATCCTCCACCAGCTCCCCACCGGCCACGCGCTGCTGTTCGGCCGCGCCGACCTCACTTCCACGGCGTAGACGGCAAGGCCGTGGCGGCCCGGCCACCCGGTCCCGATCGGCCGTCGCCCCGGACCTGCCGACCGCAGGCATCCGCGTCGGCTACGCCCGCTGCTCGCACCTCGGCCAGGAACTCGACCCCAGCTCGATGCCCTCAGCAGGAACGGCATCCCGAAAGGTCGGATCGTCAGCGGGAAGACCAGCGCCCGGGGAGGGGCGAGCTGTACGCCCACGTCGATCTCGCCCCGGCCGTACCGACCCTGGCCTGGTGACGGCTCCGAGGCGGCCGCGCCCCAGCCCGCGGCCGCCCGTTCCGCGCGCTGGGCAGCGCACGCGTACGCTGCGGCCGCCGCCCAGGGCAGCGGCGGGAGGCTGAACGGCAAGGTGCCTGACGCCCCGCAGGCACCGGGCCGCCCGCTCTTCCCACTCCGTCCCGACGGCTGAGTCAGGCTAGGCTCACCTGTGTGAGTACCTGCGCCACCGCCTCCCGTGAACTCGACGAACCTCTCGCGGGAACCGCGGCCACCGCCAGGACCTGGCTGCTCGTGGAGCAGCCGGGGCCGTGGGGCGCCAAGGCGCTCACGTCCAGTCATCTCGACCGTGCGCTCGGCGCCGCGCTCGAAGCGGCCGCCGCCGATACGGGGGTGCGGATCGCGCTCATCCGCCGGCCCGGTCGGCACGCCGACTGCCACTCCCCCGCCGCGCGCCAGGTGCACGCCGCGCATGTACGGCCCACAGCGGGCGGCACCGCGCCCGATGCCGGTACCTGGCTGCACAGCGCCGTCATCACGGATCCCGCCCGGCTGTCCGAACTCGACTTCGCCGCGCTCGGACGGGGTGACGCGGCCTCATTCGACGCGGAGCTGGGCGGCCGCGTGTACACCGATGAGCCGCTCGCGTTCGTCTGCACCAACGGCAAGCGCGACCGCTGCTGCGCTCTGCTCGGCCGCCCGTTGGCCGCCGAGCTGACCGCCGGCGGTGCGGGCGGCACCTGGGAGGTCACCCACCTGGGCGGCCACCGCTTCTCACCGACGCTGCTCGTACTGCCGTACGGATACGCGTACGGGCGCCTCGATGCCCGGGCCGTCAGGCAGGTCCTCACGGCGGCACACGAGGGGCGCATCGTCACCGACGGCTGTCGCGGCAGTTCCGCCTGGGACCGCCCGGGGCAGGCGGCGGAGCTCGCGGTGCGCAGGGCGGTGGGCGAGGAGAGGGCCGGGGTGCTGTCCGTCGTACGGAGTGAGCCGGCCGAAGCGGGCGGCCCGGGGGCCCCGCCGCGCCGACGGGTCACGGTGGCGCATGCGGACGGCCGTACCTGGGCCGTGACCGTGGAGCAGGGCGCCGCGCAGCCGCCGCGGCCGGAGAGCTGCGGGGGTGCGCTCGGAACGCCGGCGCGGATGGATGTGGTGGCACTGGCGCTGCAGGCACCGGCGGGGGTCTGAGGCTCTCCGCCACGGCAGAAGGGTGCCTCAGGTGCCTCAGGGTGCCTCAGGGTGCCTCAGGAGGCGAACGGCTCGATCTCGCCCGCGAAGACGATGATCTGGTCGATGAGGCTGCGTCGCAGATGGACGACGTCGGTTCCCGCCAGGCGGGGACCGCCGTCGGGCGTGGTGAACACCCACTGGTACCGGGCCCATTCGCCGGGCATGTCCACCGCCGAGCAGCGCACCATCGTGCCGGTCCCCGCCGGGTGGCGTCGGATGTCGAGCACGAACCGCTCGACCGCCGCGATTCCTTCGCTGCGGCCCAACGGTCCCCAGAAGACCACGTCCGAGGTCAGGGCCTGGGAGAGCAGGGCAGTCACATAGCTGTCGTCGGAGGCGTTGAAGGCGGAGATGAACGTGTCGATCGCGGAGCGTGCGGTCTCTTCCTGCATGCCCCCAGTAATACCAGCCGTTTCGCGTGCTCTCGGCCCCACGAGCCACCTTCCGCACGCGGTCCCCCATGCTGGTCGCGGCACCGGCCGCCGGACACCTCTCAGACGGCACCCGCCCCCGTCAGCGAACGCACCTCCGTCTCCGCGTGCTTGGCCCGGTCCGGGCCCTGCGGTGAGGTGATGGTGCCGAGCCAGCCGGCAAGGAAGCCGAGGGGGATGGAGATCAGGCCCGGGTTCTCCAGGGGGAAGAGGTGGAAGTCCACACCGGGGAACATCGCTCTCGGGGAGCCCGAGACCACCGGCGAGAAGATCACCAGGAGCATGGCGGGGATCAGTCCGCCGTATACGGACCAGACCGCGCCGCGGGTGGTGAAGCCGCGCCAGAACAGGGAGTAGAGGAGCACCGGAAGGTTCGCGGAGGCGGCCACCGCGAACGCGAGGCCGACCAGGAAGGCCACGTTCAGGTTCCGGGCGAGCAGGCCGAGTCCGATCGCGGTGAGGCCGATACCGACGGCCGCGACGCGGGCGACGGATACCTCGCTGCGCTGCCTGGCGTGCTTGCGCTTCAGCGAGGCGTACAGATCGTGGGCGACCGAGGCCGACGAGGCGAGGGTGATGCCCGCGACGACCGCGAGGATGGTGGCGAAGGCGATCGCACCCACGACGGCGAAGAGAACCGTTCCGCCGGTGGATCCCGCGCCGCCGCCGAGGTCGAGGGAGAGCAGCGAAATGGCGGTGTTCCCGGAGGCGTTGGAGTCCTTGACCTCCTTCGTGCCCACGATCGCCGCCGCGCCGAAGCCGAGCACGATCGTCATCAGGTAGAAGGAGCCGATCAGGCCGATCGACCAGACGACGGACCGGCGCGCGGCCCGTGCGGTGGGCACGGTGTAGAAGCGGGACAGGATGTGCGGCAGGCCCGCCGTGCCCAGGACGAGCGCGAGGCCGAGGCTGATGAAGTCGAGGCGCGAGGTCCAGTCCCCGCCGTAGCGCAGCCCGGGCGAGAGGAAGTCCTTGCCGTGGCCGCTCTTCTCGGCGGCGGTGTTGAGCAGCTGGTTGAAGTCGCCGTTGAAGCGCAGCAGGACGAGCACGGTGAGCGCGATGGCGCCGCCCATCAGGAGCACCGCCTTGACGATCTGGATCCAGGTGGTGGCGCGCATCCCGCCGAAGGAGACGTAGACGACCATGAGCGCGCCGACGCCGATGACCGTCCAGGCCTGCGCCGCCTCGCTCTCGCCACCGAGCAGCAGCGCGACGAGACTTCCCGCGCCGACCATCTGCGCTACCAGGTAGAGCACGGAGACGGTCACCGAGCTGGTGCCCGCCGCGATCCGTACGGGACGCTCCCTCATCCGGGCCGCGACCACGTCGGCGAGGGTGAACCGGCCGCAGTTGCGTACCAGTTCCGCCACCAGGAGCAGCACGACGAGCCAGGCGACGAGGAAGCCCACGGAGTAGAGCACGCCGTCGTATCCGTAGAGCGCGATGAGGCCCGAGATGCCGAGGAAGGAGGCCGCGGACATGTAGTCGCCCGCGATGGCGAAACCGTTCTCCATGGGCGAGAACAGCCGCCCGCCCGCGTAGAACTCCTCGGCGCTGCCATGCCGGTTGCGGCTGACCCAGGTGGTGATCCCTAGGGTGACCGCGATGAAGGCGATGAACAGCAGGAGGGCCAGGGTCTGGTGGTCGCCGGTCAACGCACGACCCCCCGGGTGAGCTCCTGGGTGTCCCAGCGCAGATCGAGCGCGGCACGGTCCCTGCGCAGACGGGCGTGGCGGGTGTAGGCCCAGGTCAACGCGAAGGTGGTGAGGAACTGGCCGAGCCCGGCGAGCATCGCCACGTTGACGGCGCCCACGACGGGCCGCGCCATCAGGCCGGGCGCGGTGGTGGCGGCGACGACGTACGCGACGTACCAGGTGAAGAAGGCGATCGCCGCGGGGAAGACGAAGCGGCGGTAGCGGCTGCGCACCTCCTGGAAGGCGGCGCTCTGCTGAACCTCCAGATAGATCCCGGCCGCGTCGGCCCGCTGCTGCGCCGACCGGGGTGCGGGCGGACCGGGCGCGGGGGCGGGGGCGCCGGTGCTGTCCAGCTCGCCCCAGCCCGAGGCCAGTGCGTCGTACCAAGGGTCGTCGTACCGGATCCGTCCGGTCCGCGGCCCGTCCTGCTTCTCCACCGGACTCTCCTTGTCCGCGGCCCCGTTTGACCGCGTGCCCAAGGATGGGCGGACCGGGAAGATCCCGGACACTCGTGGCCGATCTGTTCACTCCATCAGGTGAAGTGGAATGGAAGTGGCCCGCGTGTCGCGGGGGTTGGTGGCTGTGGGCGTCACCGGCGGACGTCGCGAGGCATCGGCCGGGAAGCTCGGCGTCGGAAGGGAACCTCGGCATTGTCCGGACGGGACGTCATCGTCCCGGCGGTTCGGCGAGGTGGTGCCGACAGGCATAACGCACCGCTTGGGTACGGTCCTTGAGACCCGCCTTGGCGAAGAGATAGTTGATGTGCGTCTTCACCGTGGCGGTCGAGACCTGGAGCGTGCGGGCGATCTCGGTGTTGGTCGGTCCGTCGGCGATACGGGCGAGCACCTCGGCCTCCCGTGCGGGGAGGCCGTCGGGCAGCCCGGCGGGCGGTCGTACAGACCGGCGCGGACGGTGATCCCGCCCGCCCGGACGGCGAGCGTCAGCCTGGTGCCCCGGGACCGGACGGTGCCGTCCTCGGCCCGCTCCACGTGGGCCGTGCGGGCGAGCAGGGAACCGACGGCGAGGTAGAGCAGCAGGTCGAGCGCGAGCAGGGTGCCGGCCGGGACGGTCTGGCCTGTGGCCAGCAGGTCCGGCTTGCGCGGCGCCACGAGGGCGAGCACGACGGGCACCACCCACCACCGCCGTTCCTCGTCCGGCGGCCGCGCCTTGACCTGGTGCAGCACGATGAGTGCGACCGCCGCGACAATCAGCAGCCCGTTGGTGGTCTCCGCCATGGCGTCCTCCCTGTACCGGGGGGCTTTCCCTTGCCTCGAAGTTGGGGAAAGCCGCAGGTCACAGGATCGGAGTGCGGGTGGAACCGAGGTGGAAACGCGGCCTCCACCCGTGGGTGGAGGCGTCCGAGCCCGGCATCCCGCCTCCAGGCCTCTGACGTGCCTCGGCGCCCCTCCTCCAGGCCTCTGGTTGCCTCGGACTCGTACCCGCTGTGTTACCGACCCGTACCCACCGTGCTTCAGACGCGTACCCGCCGGTGGATCAGCTCGCGGTGGACGGGCATCAGCGCCTCCGGGAGCTCGTCGGGCTCGAACCATCCGGCCTCGAGGATCTCGAACGAGTCGGTCCGCAGGGTCCCGCCGGCGAGCACCGCCTCGTACGCGGCTTCGATCCGCAGGCGGAAGCCGCTGTTGAGCATGACGAGCTGCCCGGGCACGACATCGAGGCCGGTCTCCTCCTTGACCTCGCGGACGACCGTCCCCGGGAAGTCCTCGCCGCGCGCCGCATGCCCGGTGGGCAGGCCCCAGCACCGGTCACGGGGCCACATGCGGTGCCGGAGCAGCAGCACCCGGCCCTGCTCGTCGCGCACCACTCCGGTCACCCCGACGGTGAACTTCGCGTGCGCGAGCCACATGACCCGCCACTGCAGCGGGCCACGCAGCATCCGCCAGATCCGCTCGACGATGCCGTACGCCCTGGACACCCCGGTCCGTCCCGGTCAGGCGTCGATACGGGAGCGGTCGAGGGTGGCCGCCGAACTGGTGATGAACTCCTTGCGGGGCGCCACATCGTTGCCCATCAGGAGATCGAAGACCGTCTCCGCGGCCTCCAGCTCGCCGATGTTGATCCGGCGCAGGGTGCGGTGGCGCGGGTCCATCGTGGTCTCCGCGAGCTGGTCGGCGTCCATCTCGCCGAGGCCCTTGTAGCGCTGGATCGAGTCCTTGTAGCGGATGCCCTTGCGCTGGAACTCCAGAAGCGTCTGGCGCAGCTCGCTGTCCGAGTACGTGTAGACGTACTTGTCCTGGCCCTTCTTCGGCTGGACCAGCTCGATCCGGTGCAGCGGCGGCACGGCCGCGAAGATCCGCCCGGCCTCGACCATCGGCCGCATATAACGCTGGAAGAGCGTCAGCAGCAGCGTGCGGATATGGGCGCCGTCCACATCGGCGTCGACCAGAAGGATGATCTTGCCGTAGCGCGCGGCGTCCACATCGAAGGTCCGGCCGGAACCTGCTCCTATGACCTGGATGATCGCGCCGCACTCGGCGTTCTTCAGCATGTCCGAGACGGAGGCCTTCTGGACATTGAGGATCTTGCCGCGGATCGGCAGGAGCGCCTGGAACTCCGAGTTCCGCGCGAGCTTGGCGGTGCCGAGCGCCGAGTCCCCCTCGACGATGAACAGCTCGCTGCGCTCCACGTCGTCGCTGCGGCAGTCCGCCAGCTTGGCGGGCAGCGAGGAGGACTCCAGGGCGGTCTTCCGGCGCTGCGCCTCCTTGTGCTGGCGGGCGGCGATGCGGGTACGGGCGGCGGCGACGGCCTTGTCGAGGACGGCACGGGCCTGGGCCTTGGCATCGCGCTTGGTGGAGGTCAGGAAGGTCTTGAGCTCCTTGGCCACCACATTTGCCACGATCCGGTTGGCCGCAGAGGTGCCGAGGACTTCCTTGGTCTGGCCCTCGAACTGCGGCTCGGCGAGGCGGACGGTGACGACGGCGGTCAGGCCTTCGAGGGCGTCGTCCTTGACGATGTCGTCCTCGGCGACGCGCAGCAGCTTGGCGGAGCGCAGCACCTCGTTGACTGTCTTGGTGATGGAGCGCTCGAAGCCTGTGACGTGGGTACCCCCCTTGGGGGTGGCGATGATGTTGACGAAGGACTTCACCGTCGTGTCGTAGCCCGTACCCCAGCGCAGCGCAACGTCCACGCCCAGCTCGCGGGTGACCTCGGTCGGGGTCATGTGGCCGACCTCGTCGAGGACCGGGACCGTCTCCTTGAAGGTGCCCTGGCCGCTGAGGCGCAGCACGTCACAGATCGGCCGGTCGGGCGCGAGGAACTCGCAGAACTCACTGATGCCGCCGTCGAAGCGGAAGGTCTCCTCGCTCTTGCCCACGCCGTCGAGATCGCGCTCGTCGCGCACGACGATCGTGAGGCCCGGCACCAGGAAGGCGGTCTGGCGGGCGCGCTGGTGCAGGTTCTCCAGGGAGAGCTTGGCGTCCTTGAGGAAGATCTGGGTGTCCGACCAGTAGCGGATCCTGGTGCCGGTGCGGCCCTTGGGGACGCGCTTGCCCTTGGTCAGGCCGCTGCCCGGGGTGAACTTGGCATCGGCTCCATCGCCGGCGAAGGAGCCGGGCACACCGCGGCGGAAGCTGATCGAGTGCACGGTGGAGCGGTCGACCTCGACATCGAGTCGGGCCGACAGCGCGTTCACCACGGAGGCGCCCACGCCGTGCAGGCCGCCGGAGGCCGCGTACGAGCCGCCGCCGAACTTGCCGCCCGCGTGCAGCTTGGTCATGACGACCTCGACGCCGGAGAGCCCGGTCTTGGGCTCCACGTCCACCGGGATGCCACGCCCGTTGTCGTGGACCTCGACCGACCCGTCCTCATGCAGGATCACCTCGATGCGGTCGCAGTGGCCGCCCAGGGCCTCGTCCACCGCGTTGTCGATGATCTCCCACAGGCAGTGCATCAGGCCGCGGCTGTCCGTCGAGCCGATGTACATACCGGGGCGCTTGCGGACCGCTTCGAGTCCCTCGAGGACGAGGAGGTGCCGCGCGGTGTAGTTGGAACTGTCCCTGTCCATCACGCCGCCTGCTCCTGTCAGCAGCGCTGTGGACGGCACGGACGTTTCGGCGGTCACGCGTTTCGCTCCTCGCTGAATTTCAGTTGGGGCCCCGTGCTCGGGGTCCGGCACCAGGTGCCGCGCTAGAGGGTACCGAGGCCTGGTAGAGCGGATGTCACGCCACCCTCGGCTGACAACAGACTAGTGCAGAGTCGTATGCCTGTTCGATCCCTCGAAGGGGTGATACGGATATCACGTTCCCAAGCAGGCATGAACCATTTAGGCTCCGGGCACGTCCTCATGAACAACCCGACCAGCCAGGCCGGGGAGGACCAGGCAGGCCAGCCGCAACAACGACCGACAACAGGACACGACAAGCAACTCGGCAGACAAGCGAAACCGTACGCAGCAAAGCCAGCACTACGGCACCTTCGCCGCCACCCGGTTGCAGCCAACCTCGTCCTCGAGAAGTTCGAAGAGAAAGTTTCGAGGAAAAAGTGCCCCGAGCGGGAACGTTTTCGGGCTGGTTGGATGTTGACCCTGGTACGACAGCTCGTCGAGCTAGAGAAGAGGCGACGTGACTACTGTTCTGACCCCCGCGACCCCGCTGACGGCCGCAGACCGCTGCGACCGCTGCAATGCTCAGGCATATCTGCGCGTCGTACTCCTGAGCGGCGGTGAGCTGCTCTTCTGCGCCCATCACGGTCGCAAGTTCGAGCCGGAACTCAAGAAGATCGCCGCTGAGATACAGGATGAGACGGAGCGGCTCACCGCCGTCCCGGCCACGGCGGACAGCGACGAGCGCTGACGCTTCCTGTACGGACAACGCTGACGTCTCGCATCCGACGACGAGCCAGCGCCGGCCAGGCCGGTCATGGCGACGGGCGGGCAGCCCCCACAGGGGTTGCCCGCCCGTCGCCGTTGCCCGTGCGTCGCCCGCCCTACGGGCGTGCCGCGTCGCGCGCGTTCCCGGCCCTGTCCCGCCCCGCTTCCTTCAGCGCGGCGGTCACCTCGCTGATCCTCGTATAGACGCCAGGGCTGCCCGGAAGGCCACAGCCGCGCCCCCAGGACACCAGGCCGATGAGACGCCCCTCGGCCACCAGCGGGCCGCCACTGTCCCCCTGGCAGGCGTCCCTGCCGCCCACAGCCTCCCCCGCGCAGAGCATCACGCTCCGCAGGTAGGTGCCCTCCGCGCTGCCCGGATACGCGGCCTCACAGGTGGCGTCCGGCAGCACCTGCACCCGGGCGGCACGCAGCACGGCGGAGTAGTCACCGCGGCCCGTGATGTCGCCCCAGCCGTACACCTGGGCGCCGGTGCCCGGCTCGTACGCCGGGTCGCCGGGTCCGGCCATGGGGATGACGTAGCTCTCGGGCAGCGGCTCGTCGAGACGGACGACGGCCACGTCACCGCCGTTGGTGACAGGGTCGTACTCCTCGTTCACCCAGGCCTCACGCACCGCGACCTCCCGGCCGGCTAGCGAGCGCAGGTCGGTGCGCCCCGCGATCACCTTCAGATCGCCCACGTCACCCGGCCGGGTGCCGAGCACCTCCGCGCTGACACAGTGCGCGGCGGTGAGGACGACGGACGGTGCGACCACGGCACCGCCGCAGAACTGCCCCGCACGCGTACCCCCGAACCGGTCACGGCTGGCGAGCGCCACGGTCCAGGGGCTGTCCGACACGTTCACAGGACTGCCGCCGATGATCACTCCATCGGCGGCAGCCGGGACCGGGATGGCGAGCGGTGCGGTGAGCGCTGCCGCCGCCAGGGCGGCAGCAGCGGTGAACCGCCTGCTCAGAGGTCGATGCATGCACACTCCTTGACTCATCGTGACCGAGGGTACGCACAGCGTCAGACAGTACGGCGAGTGCCGCGACCCGGGCCTGCTCCCGGACCCGACCCGCCCATCCGGGCAGTACACCGACGAGCCCGGCAGCCCCGCGGATGCGGGAGTGCCGGGCTCGTCGGTGCACTGCCCCCGGAGAGGCGGCCTGCTTCGCGCCGTATGGACGCGTGGGCCGGTCCGAGGTCCGGGAGTGCAGGGTTCGGGGTCCGGGGCTCAGGGTCCGGGTTCAGGGGCTCGGGGCCAGGATCACAGGATCGAGCGCGGCGTGACGTGGCGGTCGAGCGCGGGGGCGAGGGCCTCCCATGCGGCGCGAATCCGAGCCTGGGTGGGCGCTTGGTGCTGGGTGGGGGCGGTCATGGCTCTGCCCCTCTTCGCTCGTGCTGCCTCTGTCGCGTGTCCACGAGGAGCCCCCGCGCGGCCTTCCGCCGGAAGAAGTGATGCCCCTGACCCGCGCTCTCGCGGATCAGGGGCATCGCTGTGGATCCTGACTCAGTCCAGGTAGTCGCGCAGGACCTGCGAGCGCGACGGGTGGCGCAGCTTCGACATGGTCTTCGACTCGATCTGGCGGATGCGCTCACGCGTCACGCCGTAGACCTTGCCGATCTCGTCGAGGGTCTTCGGCTGGCCGTCGGTGAGACCGAAGCGCATGGAGACCACGCCGGCCTCACGCTCGGAGAGCGTGTCGAGGACCGAGTGCAGCTGCTCCTGGAGGAGCGTGAAGGAGACGGCGTCCGCGGGAACGACGGCCTCCGAGTCCTCGATCAGGTCACCGAACTCGCTGTCGCCGTCCTCGCCGAGCGGGGTGTGCAGCGAGATGGGCTCGCGGCCGTACTTCTGGACCTCGATGACCTTCTCGGGGGTCATGTCGAGTTCCTTGGCCAGCTCCTCCGGGGTGGGCTCGCGGCCCAGGTCCTGGAGCATCTGGCGCTGGACGCGGGCCAGCTTGTTGATGACCTCGACCATGTGCACCGGGATACGGATGGTGCGGGCCTGGTCGGCCATGGCGCGGGTGATCGCCTGACGGATCCACCAGGTGGCGTACGTGGAGAACTTGTAGCCCTTGGTGTAGTCGAACTTCTCGACCGCGCGGATCAGACCGAGGTTGCCCTCCTGGATCAGGTCCAGGAAGAGCATGCCGCGGCCGGTGTAACGCTTGGCCAGGGAGACCACCAGACGGAGGTTGGCCTCCAGGAGGTGGTTCTTGGCGCGCCGCCCGTCCTCGGCGATGATCTCCAGCTCGCGCTTGAGCTTGGGGGCGAGCTTGTCGGCGTTGGCGAGCTTGTCCTCGGCGAACAGGCCGGCCTCGATGCGCTTGGCGAGCTCAACCTCCTGCTCGGCGTTGAGCAGCGGGACCTTGCCGATCTGCTTCAGGTAGTCCTTGACCGGGTCGGCGGTGGCACCGGCGACGGCGACCTGCTGGGCCGGCGCGTCGTCCTCGTCCTCGTCGGAGAGGACGAAGCCGCCCTTGTTCTCGGTCTCCTCGTCCCCTTCGGCCTTGGCCGCCGGGGCTGCTGCCTCCTCGACCGGCTCTTCGGTATCGAGCAGCTCGTCGTCCTTCTTGGACGCGGCCTTCTTGGCAGTCTTCTTCGCCGCCGTCTTCTTGGCGGCGGTCTTCTTCGCGGCCGTCTTCTTGGCGGCGGCCTTCTTGGCAGGGGCGGGCGTCGCCTCGTCGACCGAGGCCTCGACCTCGGCGGCCGGGGCGGCGGTCGCGGCGGAGGTGGACGCGGCCTTCTTGGCGGTGGTCTTGGCGGCGACCGTCTTGGTCGCGGTGCGCTTGGCCGGACTCTTCGCTGCGACGCTCTTGCGGGTGCGCTTCGGCGATTCCGCAGCACTGACCATCAGCGTCACACCCTCTTCCTCGAGGATCTGGTTGAGGCTGCGCAGAACATTCTTCCACTGAGTGGCCGGAATCTGGTCAGCTTCGAAGGCCCGACGCACGTCGTCGCCGGCGATCTGCCCCTCAGCCTTTCCCCGCTCGATGAGCGCCATCACAGATGCGGACTCGGCGATCTCCGGCGGGAGCGTACGGGATGTGCTGGCCGACACGAACAACCTCTCGGAACGATGGAAAACGGCTTCCGGCCCCGCCCACGGTGTGGGAGCGGAGCCGACGTCCGCCGGCTGGGGATTGGCCGACGGCGGGCGGGCGAATCCGCGGAGCTCTCACAGCGCCTGGAACGGCTGCTGTATTCCCTCCTCGGCAGTCACCTCTTAGGTCATCGCGCTGCCACGGAGAGCGTTACGCCCAATCTTCGTGGCCCGAGTCACACCACGTAACTACTGATAACACTCAGAAGCGGACATAAGCCCATAGAAACCGATCGCCGGACCTGGTACGGAACCGGACCTGGTACGAGATCCGGACTGGTACGGACCGGACGTGGCGCAGGGCCCGACCGGATACGGACCGACCCCGGAGCGGAACCCGGGCCCGGTACGGAACCGGCCCGGGTCCGGCGACGGGCGAAACGAGCTGCCGGTCAGTGCTCGCGCGGCGCCGGCACCACGCGCTCGACGTCGGGGTGCGAGGTGAGCAGCTGACGCATCGCCCCCTCGGCGGCGATGCCGTCCCCGGCCGCGAGGGCGTCGGCGATCCGGCCGTGCTGCGCGAGCGCGGCCTCACCGGGGCGGTCGCAGCCGGTGACCGGTCCGCCGGAGACCTGCAGGGCGGCCGAGACGATGCCGGAGAGGTGTTCGAGCATCCGGTTGCCGGCGAGCTGGATCAGGAGGGAGTGGAATTCGGCATCGGCGCGCGAGAACGTGAGTGCGTCTCCCTGCCCGAGCGCGTGGCTCATGATCTCCACCATGTCGGAGAGGCGCTGCTGCACCTCCTCACGGCCGTGTCCGGCGGCCAGCCGAGCGGCGAGCGGCTCGATCGTCCAGCGCAGCTCGGTCAGCTCGCGGCGCTGGTCGTCGCGCTGCGGCCCGAAAGCGCGCCATTCGATGATGTCCGGATCGAGCAGGTTCCAGTCGCTGACCGGCCGCACCCGTGTGCCGACGTTGGGGCGGGCGCTGACGAGGCCTTTGGCCTCCAGAACGCGCAGCGACTCGCGGACGACGGTGCGGGACACCTCGAAACGCTGGCCGATCTCCTCGGGGACCAGCGGGCGGTCCGCGCCGAGGTCGCCGGAGACGATCATCTGGCCGAGCTGCTGCACGAGTTGGCCGTGCAGGCCGCGCCCGCGACTGCCGGCGGCGCGCCGGCCGCCGACACGGCCGAGGTCCTGCTCACGGCCCTCCCAGGCCGGCGCGGGGACACGGTCGGCGCCGGGTGTCTCCGCGTAGGGGTAGCGGTCGAGTTCGCCCGGTCCGGCGAGGCCTGAGTCGGCGGAGCGGGCGGTGGTCATCATGGTGTGCGCAAGGGTACTCACGGATCCTTTGTCGGCGCGGTCCCCAACCGCCTTGAGGTCTTTGGTGAAAAGCACACGAAAGGGTGATCGCTTACCGCACCGCAATTGACGCCTTATCGTAAAGAACACGGCATTGAGGGCGAGTTGTCGGCCTATCAGGCATACCTACTGTTCTGTTCTGCTACCGGAGGCGGGCGCTCACATGCGGGCGCAGCGCGGTGAACAGGTAGGCCGCCAGCAGCGCGAACAGGCTCAACGTCAGGGTGAACGCGATGGGTTGGGTCAGCATCCGCAGGGCCGCTTCGAGATAGGGCTCGCTGCCGAGCGGCCACCGGACCAGCGCGAGATCCCGCAGCCGCCCGGGCAGCCCGGCGGCCGAGCGCACGGACGGACCCTCGAACACCTTCTCCGCGGCGGGTACGAGGAGCACCGGGACGGCGAGCACCGCGGCGAGCCCCGCCGCGGTGGACCGGAAGACGCCCGCCGCGAGGAGGCCTGCCCAGGAGCAGCCGGTGACAAGGCAGAACCAACTCGCCGTGAGCGCGGGCCAGTCCGCGGGCGCCCGGGTGAGCTCCTCGCCGTAGACGAGGTGCAGCAGCATGGCGTCCGCGGCCAGCACGAGGGCCGCCAGGAGCAGGGAGGTCGCCGCGCAGGCGACGAGCTTGGCCGTGAGCAGGCCGAGGCGGCGCGGGACGGTGCCGCGGTCCGCGGCCAGGGCCGGGTGCCTGAACTCGTCACCGAAGGACAGGGCGCCGAGCAGGCCCGCGCCCAGGGCGGCCGGGGGCAGCGGGAGGTCGTACGGCCAGGCGGCGAGGAGGCGGGGCAGTGGGGTGTGACCGGTGCGCGCCAGGAATACGGCGAGCAGGGCGGAGACGGCGACCACGAGCGCCACGGTGAGGTAGCCGGTGGGGATGCCGGTGGCACGGCGGAGTTCGTAGCGCAGGGGGCGGAGGGGGGTGCGGATGGGGCGGACGGTGATGGGGGGAGGCAGGGGGTGCGACGGGAGGAGGGAGCGTGCCGATGACGGGAGGGCAGAGGATCGCGGGAGGGAGTGCGTCGGTGGCGGGTTGACGGAGTGGGGCTTGAGGTTGACGGGCTTGGGTGTGGACGGTGCGGGCCGTGGCGTGGACGGTGCGGTGGGCCGCGGTTGGGCGTTTGTCATGTCCGGCGCGCCGGGCCCCGGCCGACCGTCCGGCGCGTCCGGGGTGCCACGGGGTGGGCTGGAGTCGCCGTGTTCGTCGGCGAGTTGGTGGAGCAGGATGCCGTGCCGGTAGGCCGCCTCGCCGATCGCCGCCGTATCGCTGCCGTAGACGGAGAGGCGGTTGCCGTCCTCACGGACGATCTCCACGGAGCGGCGGGCCACCCGGGCTTCCTTGGTGAGCAGCGCGAGGAGGCGGGTGGCGTGCGGGGAGCGGACGGCGACACGGGGGCGCAGCCGGGTGCGGGCGAATTCGGCTGCGTCCTGGTCGGCCACGACGCAGCCCCGGTCGAGCGTGATGACGCGATCGGCGGTGCGCGCGGCTTCCTTGGCGTCGGACGTGGTGAACAGGACGGTTCCGCCCTGGTCGGCATGGCCGCGGAGCATCGTGTGCACCCAGGCGGATTCACGCAAGGAGAGCAGGCCGGCGGGGGCTTCGAGGACCAGGGTGTGCGGGTCGGCGAGCAGGGCGCAGGCCAGACCGAGGCGGCGGTCCATACCGCGGGACAGACCGCCCAGGCGTTCCTCGCGAAGGCTCACCAGGCCGACCGCTTCGAGGACTTCGTCGGCCCGGGTGACGGGGACACCACTCGCGGCGCACAGTATGCGCAGCTGGCCACGGACCGTGCGGGCGGGGTGGCCGGGGACGTCGCCGAGCAGGACGCCGACCTCGCGTGCGGGGTGGGGGATGCGGTGCAGGGGGCGGCCGCGGAAGAACGTCACGCCGCGGCCGGGCCGGAGTTGGAGCATCAGCCGCAGCACCTGGGCGGTTTCGGTCGGGGCGGCACCGAGCAGGGCCGTGACCCGGCCGGTGCGTGCCTCGAAGGACACGTCGTCGACGGTGGGCGGCAGGCCCTTCCTGGAGATGCTGGTCAGTCCGGTGGCCTGGATCATCGCTTCTCTCGCGCGCGGGGCGGGGGGCGGTCGGGCCCTGGGTACCTTCAGCACGATAACGGGACATTTGACCGTTTTAGGCATCAGCGAGGAGCGGTGTCGGTACGGATCGCGACGGGAGGGCGGTCGACGGAGCCACGGGAGGCGGGAGCCTTCTCCGGGCGGGTCAGACCTCGGGGCGGAGCATGGGCGGGTTGAGGAGCGTGGCGCCGCCCGCGCGGAAGAGCTGTGCCGGGCGGCCGCCCTGGCGGGTGGTGGTGCCTCCGGTGGGGACGAGGAAGCCGGGGGTTCCGGTGACCTTGCGGTGGAAGTTGCGCGGGTCGAGGGCCACGCCCCAGACCGCTTCGTAGACACGGCGCAGCTCGCCCACGGTGAACTCCGGGGTGCAGAAGGCCGTTGCGAGCGAGGAGTACTCGATCTTCGAACGCGCCCGCTCCACTCCGTCGCCCAGGATCTGCGCGTGGTCGAAGGCGAGGGCGCCCTGCTCGCCGTCCTGGTCGAGCACGGACTCGACGGGTGACCAGCGCGCGCTGTGCGCATCGCCGCCCGCGCGCGGTGCCGGCAGATCGGGGGCGAGCGCGAGATGGGCCACGCTCACCACACGCATCCTGGGGTCGCGCTTCGGGTCGCCGTAGGTCGCCAGCTGTTCGAGGTGCGCACCTCCGGCCGACGCCTCGGGGCCCGCGGAATCGTGGACGCACAGTCCGGTCTCCTCGACGAGCTCGCGGGCGGCGGCGGCCGCCAGGTCCTCGTCCTCCTTGACGAAACCGCCCGGCAGCGCCCACCGCCCCTGGAACGGGGGCTCCCCGCGGCGCACCGTCAGCGCGCAGAGCGAATGGCGACGCACGGTCAGTACGACCAGGTCGACGGTGACGGCGAAGGGCGGGTAGGTCGACGGGTCGTAGGGCGACATGCCCGCGATCATAGTCGTCTGGCTGACGATAAACACCTGGTTCGGGTGCGTACGGGTCCTCGGGCCCAAGCCTTGCCGGGCATCGCCACGGAAGGCGGGCATCGCAGGGGCAGGCACGAGGCGGGCATCGCAGGGGCAGGCAGGAGGCGGGAGTGTGCAGCGAGGGCTGGGTCAGCGACCGTGGTCTGCGGGGGTCTGCTCGGCGAAGGCGTTGCGGTAGGCGCGTGGACTGGTCGAGAGGCGGGACGCGAAGTGCTGGCGCATCGTGACCTCGCTGCCGAACCCTGACCGCCGCGCCACCTCGGGCATCGGCAGATCGGTCCGCTCCAGGAGCCGCTGCGCCGCCGCGATCCGCTGCTCCACGAGCCAGCGCAGCGGAGTGGTGCCGGTGGCGGCCGTGAAGTGACGGGCGAAGGAGCGCGGTGACATCCCGGCGCGGGCGGCGAGCTCCCGCACGGTGAGCGGTTCGGCGAGGCGGGCCAGCGCGTACGCCCGCACCTCGGCGAGCGCGTCCGCCTCGCGGTCCGCGCGCCGGGTCGGCTGCTCGATGAACTGGGCCTGGCCGCCGGTGCGGAACGGCGCGGTGACCATGGACCGCGCGATCGTCGCGGCCGCCTCCGCGCCGTGCATCGAGCGCACCAGGTGCAGGCACAGGTCGATGCCCGCGGCGGTACCGGCCGAGGTCCACAGGTTGCCGTCTTCGACGAAGAGCGCCCCGGCCTCGACCCGTACCCGCGGATGCCGCGCACGCAGCTGCTCGGCCAGCGCCCAGTGGGTCACCGCACGTCGGCCGTCGAGCAGGCCGGCCTGGGCGAGCGCGAACGCCCCGCCGCACAGCGCGGCGATGGTGGTGCCCCGGGCATGGGCGCGGCGCAGCGCCTCGCGGACCGGCTCGGGCGCCGGGGCGATGCGGTCGTCCAGGCCCGGCACCAGGATCAGCTCGGCCCGGGTCAGCCAGGCGAGCGTGCGGTCCCGGGTGAGGGCCAACCCGCCGCGCATCGCCACCGGTTCGGGCCCGGCGGCGACCCGCCTCAACTCGAACCCGGGCACCCCGCGGTCGGTACGGTCCGCGCCCCACACCTCGGTGATCACCGAGACGTCGAAGGCCCGGATGCCGGGAAAGGCGAGCAGGGCGATGCGGCGGGCGGGCACCAGCGAGGTCATGTTGGCAGTAAACCATCGACAGCTGTCTTTCTCCGCTCTGGAGCGGGGTCTGTTCCGGCGGCAGGATCTGGGGCATGGAGATCACACAGAACGCGGCACTGGTAGTGGTGGACGTCCAGAGGGGCTTCGACGTCCCGGAGTTCTGGGGCCCTCGCAACAACCCGGCCGCCGACGAGAACATCGCCACCCTGATCGCGGCCTGGCAGGAATCCGAGCGTCCGGTCGTCTTCGTACGGCACGACTCCGACAAGCCTGCCTCCCCGCTGCGCCACGGCCAGGAGGGCAATGACTTCAAGGCGTACGTCGAGGAGCGGCGC
Source organism: Streptomyces lothianensis (assembly GCF_047779955.1). Lineage (NCBI taxonomy): Bacteria > Bacillati > Actinomycetota > Actinomycetes > Kitasatosporales > Streptomycetaceae > Streptomyces > Streptomyces lothianensis. The sequence goes on from NZ_JBLMKT010000028.1 coordinate 139,139, forward strand.
GGCAAGGGCGGCGGACCCGAGCTGCTCGTCACCAAGTCCGTGAACTCGGCCTTCTACGGCACACCCGACCTGCATGCCTGGCTCAAGGCGGCCGGCATCGGCCAGATCGCCCTGGTAGGCATCCAGACCAACATGTGCGTGGAGACCACGGCCCGTATGGGCGGCAATCTCGGCTACGACGTGCTGGTCGCCCTCGACGCCACCCACACCTTCGACCTGGCCGGCCCCGACGGAGGGCAGCTGACGGCCGATGAGCTGTCCTACGCCACTGCCGTCTCGCTGCACGGCGGAGGCTTCGCCCGGGTGGTACGGACGGCCGAACTGGTGGACGCCGTCCGCGCCTGACATCCGGAAACACTCTCCAGCATCCCCCGGAGGCAGGGCCGCCGTGAGGATCCTGGCGCTGCCGTGCGGCGACACTCGCCCGCATCCTCAGGGGCAGGGTCTCTCCTGAGCGGCAGGAGTCTCCCGTTCAGTGGCTCATGCGCGCACCCCCAGCTGCAGTCCTTCCCGCGCCTCCTCCACCATCGCGAGCCCGAGGCGGTTGATACGGACGGCGAACGGGGCTCCCGCGACCCGCAGTCCGGTGAGGCTGAGCTGGCCCAGGGGTGCGCTGCCCATCGGGGCGAGGGACACCGTGCCGGCCACGGCGTCCGGGCGGATGCCCACCTGAGCGAGGACGATGTGGAGTCCCGCGGCCGCCGCGGCCGCGGCGGGCCGGCAGGCCGCCGGGTGCGGCACGGGTGCGGCCTCCGCCGTGCGCTGGTCGCCCGCGTACATCTCCGGCAGTCGGCCGCCGAACTGCTCGGCTGCGGCGAGGACTCCGCCGAGAAGCGCACCCGCCTCCTTCTCGTAGCCCGCCGCGGCGAGTCCGGCGACGGCGACCGCCGTCTCGTGCACCCGGACGGATCCGCCGCGGTGTCCGAACGGGTTGTAGCCCGCTTCCTTCGCGCCGAGGCTGCGCAGGCCCCAGCCCGAGTCGAGCGCGGGACTGCCGAGGAGCCGGGCGAGCTGCTCCGTGCGGACCGTGTCGAGCAGGCCGGGAGCGAGCGTGCCCCCGCCGAGCAGCCCGGTGTCGAGCAGGTGGGCGGCTGCGCCGCCGAACTGCGGGATGAGCCGGCCGGCCGCGGTGCGCGCTGCGGCCGGGCGGCCGCCTCCACAGTCCTCGATCCAGAAGTCACGCCGAAAAGCGGTCCTCAACTCGGCTGCCCGGTCCCGCCATTGTCCGACGCCGGGTCTGCCGTGCAGCTCCAGCAGATCGGCGCCGAGGAGAGCGGCGCGGTGCGCGTGGGCCTGGGTCTCGCAGCGTTGTGGGCCGCCGAACGCGGGGTCGGCCAGGTATCCGCCGCTGTCGAGTGCCGCGCCGAGCCACCGCAGGCAGCGTTCGGCAGCGGGCAACAGTGCCCGGGCCTCCTGCTCCGGCAGTCCCCAGCGACGGGCCTCGGCAAGCAGCACCGGGAAGAGCAGGGTGGCCTCGATGCCCGTACTGCTCGGAGGCAGATGCGGACCCGCATCACGCAGCGGGCCGGGGATCAGGCCCGCGTCCGGCCCGTCGCCGCCGCGCTGGGTACGTGCGAGGGTGCGCAGTGTTCCCGCGGCCAGCCGGGTGCCCAGGGGCAGCGTCATCCGGGCCGCGGCGAGCGCTTCGGCCGGTGCGAGTCCGCAGCGCCATGGGGCGCCGGCCGCCGGGTGGAGGTCGGCCGGGTGGGCCGGGTCGCGCAGGAGCAGCGCCTGCAGATCGTCGATGCAGGTCGCCATCATGCGTGGCACGCCGGGGTGGTCGCCTTCCGCGCGCGCCGGCGCCAGTGGCGGGTGCGCGCCCCGCCCGGCCGACCGCAGTGGCTGCGCCGCGTCCTGGCGGACGGAGAGCTCGATGCTGCGGCTGCCGCCGGCGGGCAGGTCGATATCCCAGCGCAGAAGCCCCGTGGAGGCGAGGGCGTCCTGGGGAGCGGGGTCCGCCGAGACGACTGACCGATGACGGCCTGAGGTCCAGCGCAGCCCCGAGCCGTGGACGCTCGCGGCCAGTTCGGGCCCGGCGCTGCCCGCGGCGATCGCGCCGAGCTCGGCCAGGTCGGTGGCGAGCGACAGCTCCACGGGCAGGCGCAGCGGGCGCGTCGCCGAGCTGTGCAGGGTGATGCGCTCCGTGCCCTGGGCATCGCGGGTGCGCTCCACGGTGACGACGGGATCCGGGCTGGCCCGATCGACATGGCGCACGACGGCGACGAAGCGGGCTCGGTCCGCCCCCGTCAAGCGCCCCTGCACGGGGAGCGGTTCACGGCCGGCGACCTCGAGCCGACAGCGGGAGAGCAGGCGCCGTCCCCCGTGGTAGATGCCTTCGAGGCCGTGGCCGGTCAGCTGGCCGTGCTCCGCCGAGATGGTCAGGCCCGGGAGGGCGACGCCGATCAGGGAGGCGTGTGCGGAGGGCAGTTGCCGTGGCGGGCGGGGCACCGGTGGGCCGGCTTCCCCGGCCGCCGCCGGGCGCGGCAGCCGGTTCGGCGGGTGAGGGCCTGCGGGCGGATTCGCCACGTGTGTCGTACCGGACGGCGCGGATGGGGGCATGGCGGGTTTTCCGCTTCGCTTTCTGTGACGGAGTGCGAGGGCAGGTGATGCCGCCGCTCCGGTCGGCCCGTGCTGCGGTGGCCGGGCAGTGCGTCGCCGTCGCGCGGGCCCGCAGGGCTGCCGCACCGGCCGCGGCTGCACGGCCCGGTGCGAACGGCCGGCATCACGAAGGTGAACGGGCCGGTGGCGGCGCAGGTCACGGGCAGGGACGCTGCTGGTCATGCCTCGCCCCCGAATCCCCCACGCCCGTGCTCCCCCGGTTCCGACGGGTCCAGCTGCGACCGCCTGCGCTGGCGTGGCACCGACCTTGCCGGGTGGCCCTTCGGACGCCCGTCCTTCGGTCCCCTCACCGATCGCGCGGCACGCGGGCCGCCCGATCCCGCAGGCCGTACACCTGCCGTACGCGCCTGCTCCGGGAGGCCTTCGCCTTCCGGCCCGGCGACCCCGCGCGCCTCCCCCACCGTCCCCGCCCGCGTGGCGGCTCCGTCCTCCCTGGCGGGATCGGGTCCGGGCCGCGCACTCCCGCTCCCTTGCTCCGACAGCCGGAACAGCTCCTCCTGGACCGACTCCTCTCCGGTCGCATCGGGATCAGCGGGCGGCCACACGCCTTTCGGCAGGCCCAGGGCGGGATACGCCAGGGCGCTGCTGCGCAGCCCCGCTCGCAGCCGGTCCAGCTCCATACCGGACCCGGTCGCCTCGTAGAGGATCTCCGCCAGTGCGCAGTCCGGATCGGCGGCCAGCGCCATCTCCAGGGCGATCCTCGCCTCCGTCAGATCGCCCAGGGACCAGGCCACCCACCCTGCCAAGGTGCGCACCGCAGCGCCGTACGGCGCGTACACCCCGGCGCAGCGCCGGGCCAGCGCCCGCCACAGGCGCAGTGCCGCCGCGGCCTGCGGGCCTGTCATCCAGAGTGTGGCCCGGTCGCGGGTGTGCAGGTCCTGCAGGCCCACCAGGACGCGGGCCGCCTCGGTGTCCTTGATCAGCCGGTCATCCGCGGCATCCGCGTCCGGCACGAGGGCGGGCGGCGGGTGCTCCAGGAAGCGTGTGATCAGGCCGCTGACCAACGTCAGGGTGTCGGCTGCGAGGCCCAGACGGCTCTTCTCGTCCAGGAGCCGCGGCAGCGCCTCACCCACGGCGTCGTCGATCGCCCCCTCCCGCGCGGCGGCCGAGCGGCCCGTCGGCGCGGTCAGGCGTGCCTCCAAGTCCTTCTGTGTGCCGCGGATCCGGATCCCGGCGAAGGTCGCGGACGCCGCCATGACGGAGGTGCCGGGCCGCGGCAGCGGCATGCCCTCGGCCGGGCAGCAGTCCGGTCCCGGCCGCGTACACACGTAGGACCAGTAGCGGTCCTCCGAGAGACAGAGCACTTCCAGGACCCGCAGTCCGATTTTTCGGCAGGTCCCCAACAGGGAGTCGGCCAGCGGGCGCAGGCTCTCCATCACCTGGCGGCCGCTCTCCCCCGGACGTGGTTCACGGCAGAGGTAGGCGACGACGCCGTCGGGTGGTGTGCCACCCGCCCGCCGCTCCACCTCCTGGACGAGACAGCGCGGAAGTTCGCTGCCGATGAAGTCCCAGTCCTCCGTTTCCTCGGGGATGCCGAGTCTGACCCGGCCCGCGAACTGGCCCCGGTCGCCCTGGATCGCGACGAGGACGAGGCTGTCGGAGGGGTGGAAGCCCATGAAGTACGGAAGTGCGTCCGCCAGTTCACCAGGGCTGCGCAAGGTGACCGCCGGGGTAGCGATGTCACTGTCTGCTGCGTGTTCGTTGCGTTGTGTCATGCGTCGAGAGTGCACCGGATCGCCGGATCCTGCTTGAGCCTGTGGATAACTCCGGTTAGGGACATGCCAAGTACCTCTGTCCGATTACCTCCGGCCTGTCCACAGGCGGGGTAGGAGGTGTCCGGCGGAGGAGGGAGTCGACGCGAAGGGGACTCCCCTGCTCGGTGGGGTCTCCCCCGCTCAGTGGGGTCTCCCCCGCTCAGTGGGGTCTCCCCTGCTCGAACGAAGTTGAGAGCTTGGGGGAGTGCCAGCCCCTCGCGTCAGCGGCATGATCCGCCGGACAACACACCTAGCCCGCCGCGGCCAGCACCAGCGGCAGGACGGGCCCGCTCCCCGAGCGGCGCAGCAGCCGGGCCGCGACCGCGAGGGTCCAGCCCGAGTCCGTGTAGTCGTCGACCAGCAGGACCGGCCCCCCGGCCTGCGCGAGCGCGGCGGCGAGCTCATCGCCCACCGTGAAGGCATCGGACAGGGCCTTGAGCCGCTGCGCCGAGTTGCTGCGCCGTACGACGTTCTCCCCGCGGGCGTACGTGAGCGAGCCGAGCAGCGGCAGCCTGCCGATGCCCGCGATGCCCTCGGCGAGCGAGCCCACCAACTGCGGGCGGCTCAGCGAAGGCACGGCGACGATACCGACGGGCCGTTCGACGGCATCCGCCACACCCGGCGCCCAGCCTCCGGGCGAGCGCGCCCAGTCGGCGAGCACGGCCACCGCCGCGCGCAGTACATCGTCCGGAACCGGGCTGTCCGGGGTCTGTTCGGCGAGCAGCGGGCGCAGCCGGTTGCCCCAGCCGATATCGGACAGCCGCCCGAGAGCGCGGCCGGTCGAGCACTGCTCCCCCGCCGGGATCCGCCCCTTGAGCTCGACGCCGAGGGCGGCCATCCCGGTGGGCCACATCTTGCGCGGCTCGACCTCCACGCCGGGCCGGTCGAGTTCCTTGGCGGCGCCCGCGAGCGCTTCGCCGGAGACGGCTGAATCCAGCCACGACCCCGCGCAGTTGTCGCACCGTCCGCAGGGCACCGCGCCCTCGTCGTCGAGTTGCCGTCGCAGGAACTCCATGCGGCAGATGCTCGTTGTCACGTAGTCCCGCATGGCCTGCTGCTCGGTGGCGCGTTGTTCGGCGACCCAGGCGTACCGCTCGGCATCGTAGGTCCAGTCGGCGCCGGTGGCCGTCCAGCCGCCTTTCACGCGCCGGACCGCACCGTCCACGTCGAGCACCTTGAGCATGGTCTCGAGCCGGTTGCGTCTGAGGTCCACGGCGGCTTCCAGGGCGGGCACGGACAGCGGGCGGCCCGCCGCGGCGAGGGCGCCGATCGTCTGCCGTACCTGCTGCTCGGGCGGGAAGGCCGTATCCGCGAAGTAGCGCCAGATCGCCTCGTCCTCCTTGCCGGGCAGCAGCAGCACATCGGCGTGGTCGACGCCGCGGCCCGCGCGGCCGACCTGCTGGTAGTACGCGATGGGCGAGGAGGGCGAGCCCAGGTGGACCACGAATCCGAGGTCCGGTTTGTCGAAGCCCATGCCGAGCGCCGACGTGGCCACGAGGGCCTTCACCCGGTTGTTGAGCAGGTCGTCCTCCGCCTGGAGGCGGTCCGCGTTCTCCGTGCGCCCCGTGTACGAGGACACCGCGAAGCCGCGTGCGCGCAGGAAGGCGGTGGCCTCCTCGGCGGCGGCCACCGTCAGCGCGTAGACGATGCCGGAGCCCTGCAGCTTGTCCAGGTGCTCGGCGAGCCAGGCGAGGCGGTGGGCCGCATCGGGCAGCCGGACCACGCCCAGGCGCAGGCTCTCCCGGTCGAGGGGCCCGCGCAGCACGAGCGCCTCTCCGCCGCCGGTGCCCAGCTGCTCCGCGACATCGGCGGTCACCCTCGCGTTCGCCGTCGCGGTGGTGGCGAGGACCGGGACACCGGCGGGCAGGTCGGCCAGCATGGCGCGAAGGCGCCGGTAGTCCGGGCGGAAGTCGTGCCCCCAGTCGGAGATGCAGTGGGCCTCGTCGACCACGAGGAGGCCGGTGGTGGCGGCCAGGCGAGGCAGGACCTGCTCGCGGAAGTCGACCGAGTTCAGCCGCTCGGGGCTGACGAGGAGCACGTCGGTCTCGCCTCGCTCGACTTCTCCGTAGATGGCCTCCCACTCCTCCGGATTGGCGGAGTTGATGGTGTGGGCGCGGATCCCGGCCCGGGCCGCGGCCTCCACCTGGTTGCGCATCAGCGCGAGCAGCGGCGAGATGATCACCGTGGGTCCGGCGCCGCGCCGCCGCAGCAGGGCGGTCGCCACGAAGTAGACGGCCGATTTGCCCCAGCCGGTGCGCTGCACCACGAGCGCCCGGCGATGGTCCCTGACCAGCGCCTCGACGGCCTGCCACTGGTCCTCGCGCAGGCGCGCGGTGCCCTGTGGGCCGCCCACCAGCTCGGCGAGCACGGCATCGGCTTCCGCACGCAGTTCTGTCGCCCCGCGCGGTTCTGCCGCCCCGCGCAGTTCTGTCGCCCCGTGCGGCTCGGATTCCTCGGTCAGGTCCGCTTCATGTTCCTGGTGCATGCCCCCATGCAACCGGACACCAGTGACAATCGGCCACCTCGTCCACCGAGGTCGCCCTCCCGTGCACGACTCACCCACTCGCTTACCCACGGTAATCATCATCCGGCGCGTGCGGCCCCGCCCGACTGGGCAGGAATATTGGTGGCGCAGCCACCGAATTCGGTCAGCATCCGAGACAGCTCGTTGCCTAGGAGCCGTCGGCGCGGCGAGAATTGAAGCGCTCCCGCACGGCTCTCCTCTCTCCGGCAGCGCTGTGCCGCGGTGCGCTCCCTTCCCCAAGCTCCCGACTCCGCTCGCGGCTCCGCTCGCGCAGGGGAGACTCCATCGTCCGACCTCGCCCGCCGACGCGGGCGCGTAGCCGAAGGGAGGACCGTGACCTTCGGACTCGCTCCGTCCACCGACCCGACGAGACTCATGTCCGTGTCACCGCCCGCCGACGCTTCCAGCCCGCTGGGGCGACTGCTCGAGCCCGCCGAGTGGTCCGCCGCCGGGATCCCGCTGCTGCGCAGTCCGCGCGACGTCGTCCGCGGCCTGTACGAGCGCCACCGGCCCGATCAGGAGACCGCGGTGGTGGCCGTGCTCGACCAGGAGGAACGCCTCAAGGCGAGCGCCTCGTTCGGGCGCCGCTCCGCGCCCGCGGACGGCTGGGTGTTCCGCAATGCGCTGCTCGCCCAGCTGCGCCGGGTGATCCCGCATGATCTGCGCCGCCGTACCCCGGTGCGCACCGCGGTGCTGCTCTACTGCCGGGACGGTGACGGAGGTTGGACCGAGGAGGACGGCGCCTGGATGTGGGGGCTGCGCGATGCCTGCACCCTGCACGGGCTGCGGTGCGGCGCGTACATCACGCTGACCGGCGGCGGCTGGCAGGTGCTCGGCGAGGGGCGCAGCGGTCGGCAGCCGAACGCGGGCCGAGCGAACCCGGTGCGTTCCGTCGCGGACGCCGCACGGGAGGGCGCCGTGCGGATCACTGCCACGCAGCAGGGCGCCGTACGGAACAACGCCACGCGCAGCAGCGGCAGCGGCACCCACGGCCACGGCCCCCACGGCAGCGACACCCGAAGTCCCGGCCCCCACAGCATCGAGCCCGCGTATCCCGCGCACCCGCCGGGCGAGTACGAACGCACCGAACCCCTGCGCCGGGCCGCCTCGCTCTGAAGCCGTGCTCCGGCGTACGAATGGGCCCGTCTCCGCACACGATGGCGCCCGGACTCCGGCAGACGAAGGGGGCCCGTCCTCCAGGACGGGCCCCGCTGCCACGCTCAGACCCCGGCGCCCAGCGCCGAGTTGATCCGCTCCGGGTCGCCGCAGACCACGAACAGCGCGCCCGCGCGGCCCATCGCCTGCGGCAGCGCCGCCGCGGCCTGCTCGTCGGTGCCGCCGTTGAGGGCGACGACCACGACAGGTCGCACTGCAGCGCGGCCGACGTGCTCCGACGAGGCGTAGAACACGTCGTCCCCCGCATCGTGCTGCGCCCAGTAGGCGGACTCGCCGAAGCTCAACTCGTGCGCGGCCCATGGGTGCTGCTCGCCGGTGGTGAACACCAGGACGTCGCCGGGCGCACGCCCCGAGTCGAGCAGCAGGTCCACCGCCTCCTCGGCCGCGTCGAGGGCACCCTCGACGGACGCGGGGATCAGCTGGATCTGCGGCGCCGAGCCGGCCGCGGGACCCGAGACCGCGGCCGGAGCCGAGCCGGCTGCGGGCGGGGCCTGCGTACGCGTGGGGGCGGGCTTGGCCGCATCGCGCGAGCTGCGCTGCACCGGCGGGGCGGGCCTTGCGGGACCGGGGCCGGGACGGCCGGTGCGCGGGGCTGCCGCGGGACGCGGACCAGGTACGGGACGGGGGGTCGGCGCGGTGCGGCCGGCGGCCGGAGTGGCGCGGGGACCCTGGACACTCTCGTGAATCTGAGGCTCCTCGGGAAGGAGAGGCATGACTGGATGTCTATCAAACGCCGGTACGAACCGTAACGGCGGGTGGTGCATCGCCACACCCGGCAGGGCGTCCGATGCGACCGGAGGGGCGGCCGGCGGGACCGGCCGATACAGCGGCGTGCGGCATGGTGTCAGAAATCGAACCCGAGTTGCCCCTTGATTTCCGGCACCGGTTCACCGAGCACGGCGGTCCGCTGCTTCTTCAGGTGTCGCCACTTGGGCAACGCGTCGAGATACGACCACGACAGCCGGTGGTGCGCCGTCGGCCCCTGCTCGGCGAGGGCCGCCTTGTGCACCGGCGACGGATAGCCCGCGTTCGCCTCGAATCCGAACCCGGCGCAGTCCGCGCCCAGTTCGGCCATCATGGCATCGCGTTCCACCTTGGCGAGGACGGAGGCGGCGGCCACGGCCACGCAGGACTGGTCGCCCTTGATGACCGTGCGCACCTGCCAGGGCGCGCCCAGGTAGTCGTGCTTTCCGTCGAGGATCACGGCGTCGGGCCGCACCGGAAGGGCTTCGAGGGCCCGTACGGCGGCAAGACGCAGTGCGGCTGTCATCCCCAGGTCGTCGATCTCCTGCGGTGAGGCGTGTCCGAGGGCATGGGCGGTGACCCAGCCGCCGAGCACCCGGGCGAGCTCGCCCCGGCGCTTGGCAGTGAGCAGTTTGGAGTCGGTCAGGCCCTCGGGTGGGCGGCGCAGACCGGTGACCGCTGCGCAGACCGTGACAGGCCCCGCCCAGGCACCGCGCCCGACCTCGTCGATACCGGCGACGATCTTGGCGCCGGTCTTCGCGCGGATCGAGCGCTCTACGGTGTGGGTGGGTGCTTCGTACGGCATGGCGCTGCCAGCGTACGCCTGCCGGGTGTCGCGGCGACAGCCTGCCCCCTTGGGCCCCCACCCGCACCGCGGCGAAAGCCTGCCCCTTGCCGCCCCATCCGCACCGCGGCCCAAGGTTCACCTCGTAACCCACCCGCGCTGCGCCCCAAGCCGCAGCCCAGCCTCCGCTCACCCTTCCACTGCCCCACGCGTCCCCCCTCTCCCGGCTCGCCCCTCAGTCCTCCCGGCGCATCAGAGGCACCATCAGCTCGTCGATCATCCGGGCCACCTCGAGCGGCGCCCATTCGCTTCCGTACACCTTCGAGCGGTACATCATCATCGCGGGCACGACCTCGCAGACGTAGTCGCTCACGGCGCCCGGCCGCACCTCTCCCCTGTCCACGCCGCGGTGGACGACCTCTCGGATGGCGTCGATGGCGGGCTGCACCACCCGGCCGAAGATCACGGACTGGAAGCGCGCGGCCACGCTGCCGTCGCATTCGTGAAGGACGGCGCGCAGGGCGGAGCCGGGTCGCGAGTACATGGCCTCGCGCAGGGTCAGGCACAAGGTCAGCAGGTCCTCCCTGGCGCTGCCCGTGTCGGGAGCCGGGGACAGCAGCGGCATGCCGGCTTCGAGCGCGTCGGCGACGAGGTCCTCCTTGGAGGGCCACCGCCGGTACACCGCGGCCTTGCCGGTCTGGGCGCGGGCGGCGACGCCTTCCATGGTCAGCCCGTTCCAGCCGACGGTGCCCAGCTGCTCGAGCGCCGCCTCCAGGATGGCGCGCTCGAGCACGGCTCCGCGCCGACGCGGGACCACCACCTGAGCCGGGGACTGGGCGGGAGCGGCCGTCCAGTGCGAAGTAGCCATGCTTCTCTCTCCGTTGAGACCGGGCGCGGCACGACGGAACGGAGTCGGCGGGCGCGGGCACACCGAGGGGAATCTCCGCTTCCGGTACAGCGCGGGATCCCTCCAGCATCCCAGGACGGTGGACGGCTCGCGACGGGCCGCACGCCATCAATTGCGCAGCACCTCGCCAACGCCTCACCCAACACCCCACGCGGCGACCGCCACCCCGCCACGCGAGCTCCAACTCACCAAGAATTTCCTTGTGTTCAAGGAGCGCCGCTCGCTAGTGTCGCCGTTAGTGAACGCTGCCGTTCACTAATACGCCCAGGGAGCATCCGTGACACACCCACCCGAGGACCTACGCGTCAAGGAACCGGATCCGGCCTCCGGCGCACCAACCGCCCCTCCGCCCCACGCCGGGATCGCCCTCTTCATCATCGCCGCGTGCCAGCTCATGGTCGTGCTCGACGCCACGATCGTGAACATCGCACTGCCGCACATCCAGGACGCGCTCAAGTTCTCGACCACCGACCTGACCTGGGTCGTCAGCGCCTACACGCTGACGTTCGGCGGCCTGCTGCTGCTCGGCGGGCGCGCGGGCGACATCCTGGGCCGCCGCCGGGTGTTCATGTTCGGCATCCTGCTGTTCACGGCCGCATCGCTGCTCGGCGGTTTCGCCCAGGAGCCCTGGCAGCTGCTCGCGGCCCGCGCACTGCAGGGCGTCGGCGGCGCGATCGCCTCGCCGACCTCGCTGGCGCTGATCACCAGCACGTTCCCCGAAGGTCCGGAGCGCAACAAGGCCTTCGGTGTCTTCGCCGCGGTCTCGGCGGGCGGCGGCGCGGTCGGCCTGCTCGCGGGCGGCATGCTCACCGAGTGGCTCGACTGGCGCTGGGTGCTCTTCGTCAACGTGCCGATCGGTGTGCTGATCGCGGTCCTGACCCCGAAGTACATCAAGGAGTCGGAGCGCCACCCGGGCCGCTTCGACATCGCCGGCGCGATCACCTCGACGCTCGGCATGGCCGCGCTCGTCTACGGCTTCATCCGTGCGGCGGACGAGGGCTGGCGGGACGGTCTGACGCTGGTCTCGTTCGCCTCGGCCGTCGTGCTGCTCGCGGCGTTCGTCTCCATCGAGAGCAAGGCCTCGGACCCGATCACCCCGCTGAAGATGTTCCGCGACCGCAACCGCTCGGGCACGTATGTGATCATGCTCAGCCTCGCGGCGGCGATGTTCGGCATGTTCTTCTACATCGTGCTCTTCGTGCAGCGCGTGCTCGGTGACACGCCCATCGAGGCGGGTGTGAAGTTCCTGCCGGTGACGGTGGCGATCGTGGTGGGCGCCGGGCTCTCCCAGGCGCTGCTGCCCAAGCTCGGTCCGAAGCCGTTCATGGTCGTGGGCTCCGCCTTCGTGATCGTGGGCCTGGCCTGGCTGACCCTGATCAGTCCGCAGACCTCGTATCTCGGCGGCATCCTCGGCCCGATGCTGATCTTCGGCTTCGGTATGGGCCTCAACTTCGTGACGCTGACGCTCACCGCGGTCTCCGGAGTCGCCCAGCACGAGGCGGGCGCGGCCTCCGGCCTGCTCAACGCCACACAGCAGGTGGGCGGTTCGCTCGGCCTCGCCATCCTGACCACGGTCTTCGGCACGGCGAGCCGCGAGGAGGCCAAGACCCAGATGGCCGACTTCATGGCGAACGCGACCCCCGAGCAGCAGGCCGCCTTCGCCGAGACCCAGGAGCTGCCGATGGATTCGCGGTGGGCCCGGGAGATCCTCTCGGAGGGCATCTCCACGGGCTTCATCCCGGCCGTCGCGATGGCGGTCCTCGCGCTGATCACCGCGATCCTGGTGGTCAGGGTCCGCAAGAGCGACCTGGATGCCCTCAGCGGGACGGGCTCACCGATGGGCCACTGAGGCGGTCTCGCCCGGGAGGCGGTTCCGCCCGCGCGAGCCCTTCCTGTACGAGGTTGGGGGCGCCCTTCGCACACAGGACGCCCCCAACCGTGCCACCGGCCCCCGTCGGCTCAGTGGTCCCGGTCCGAGAGGTCCGAGCCGATCACGTCGAGGTCGTAGCAGTTCACGCCCCCGACGAGCGGCCGCTCCTCGATGAGCGTCCTCGCCTTCCACTGCCCGTAACTCGTGGCGTACCAGGACGTCTCGTCCTCGGCCAGCGCATCGGCCAGCCTCCGCAGCGCGCAACTGCGCACGGGTTCCGGCAACCTGTCCAGAGCGGGTACCGCATCGGCGGAGAGCTCGGAGAGGTAGTCGACGTCGAGCTTGCCGGTGTCCTCGTAGCGCTGGACGTTCTGCCCGGCGACCACCGCGTCCGGCGAGACGAGGCCGAAGACGAGGACACCGCCCGCGGCGCTCGCCGCGACGGCGCGCGGCAGCCACCGCATGCCCCATACGCCCGCCGCCATGATGAGCACGATCACCAGACCGAGCCACAGCTCCATGGCGGTGACGGAGATCCTGAGCCGTGTGAGGCCGTACGCGTCGACGTACATCTGCATCCGGCGCAGCGCGGAGGCGACGACGATCAGGGTCAGCGCGCACAGGGTGCCGAGCACGGCACGCACCAGCGTGCGGTCGCGCCGGTCTTCGCGCGGTGCCCAGCGCAGTGCGACCGCGATCACCAGGAGGGTGAGCAGGGTGGCGAAGAGGAGCTGCCAGAAGCCCTGGCGGGCGTATTCGGCGTATGTGAGTCCGTCCTTGAGGGCGGCCTTGTAGCCGCCGAACAGGACGGTCAGCTGGATGGTGTTGAAAACGGCGAAGAGCAGGTTGAGCACGACCAGGGGCAGCGCCCATTCGGCCCGGCCGCGGGCCCGTCCGGGCTTCACGGCCATCCGGTCCCAGCGCAGCGGGGCCGCGGCGGTGTAGGCGGCCGCGAGGGCGCCGAGCAGGCCGAGCAGGAAGAACAGGATCCGCAGCGGACCGTCGGAGACATCCGAATCCGGCAGGAGGCCGGAGAGCAGACCGGCGAACGTCGAGTCGGCGGCCGCGAACAGACCGCCGAAGACGAACAGCAGCACGATCGCCACGGCGACCGCCCGCACGATCGGGGCGATCGAGCCGCGAGCTCCCCCGGTCCGCTCCCGCAGTCCGCGCCAGGCCCAGACGGCACCGGGCACCACCGCGCCGACCAGGCCGAACGGGTTGAGCAGCACGCCCGGCCAGCGTCGCGCGCCGTGCAGGGCGAGGGAGCCGAGGCCGAAGGCCGTGGCCACGGCGAGGAACGACGGCCAGCCCGCGTCCCGCAGCGCCGGCACGGCGAGCAGCGCGAGGCCGCCGGCCGCCCAGGCCAGCGTCCAGGGCCGGGCGCGGCGGCCTGCGGCCCGGGCGGCGAAGTACGCGGCCAGCGCCGTCGGGATGGCAATGATCAGCAGGTTCACACCCACGCCGTCGCCGAGCAGCAGTGCGCTGAGGAGACCGGCGGCCAGGGCGGCGCCGAGGGTCTCGGTGCGGACCGGGGCCGGGTTCTTGGCCGCGATGCCGTCGAAGGGCGAGGGGTGGTTCGCCGGGACCCCGGCCCAGGGGCCGGAATGCCGGGCACCCGCCTGGGCCGGGACCGTGCCGGTGGCGGCCACCGCCCTGGACGGAGTGCCGTCCTGCGGTCTTGGGGAGGCGGCTGCCACGGCCGGTGGCTGCTCGACGGACGGGGCGGCGGGCTCGGTACGGGCCGCCTCGGGCTCCGGCGCGGGCGGTTCCGGTGTGGGCGGTGTGGGCGGTGTGGCTGGCGTGGACGGCGTGGACGGCGTATCGGACACAGGACCCCTCCCGACCGGCCTGGGCCTGGTGGCTGGCCCCGGGCCGGCATTGCGTCGGCACCCGCCCGCAGAGCATCACGAGCTCATGGATCGGCCGAAGCGGCGAAGATCATCGGGTGGTGTGGGCCGTCAGAGTAGCCCCGCCGCCGCACAAGGGGCGCAGCCTTGAGGCATACACCTCACGTCTGTGGCAGGACCGTGACAGTGGGATTGCGGAACGCGGCCTCCGGTCAACTCACAGTGGGCGTCCGGCAGTCGGACGACCACCGCTGACCGGTCGCACTCGGCCCCGTACTGCCGCCCGGTCTCAGCCCTCTGTCGGCAGCCAATCGGGCCATGCCTCCGTCTGCGCCGCCCACTCGCGCGGCGCCGCGCCCGCCTCCGCCGCCGCGACGACCCCGCCCGCGATCGCGCAGGTGGTGTCCACATCGCCGCCGGCCTGCGCGGTCGTCCAGAACATCGCCTCGAAGTCGCCGAGTCCGCGCGCCGCCGACCACAGCGCGAACGGCACCGTGTCATGGGCGGAGGTGCGCCGCCCGCACCCCAGTACGGCGGCGACCGTGCCGGCATCGCCGTAGTCCAGCATGTCCCGGGCCCTGCGCAGCCCGGCGCCGACGGCGCTGCGCGGCACCAGGCCGATCACTCCGTCCAGCAGCTCACGGCCGCCCATCGGCTCCTTCGCCCCGGCCACGAGCGCGGCGGCCGCGGCCACCGCCATCGCTCCGACGACCGCTTCGCGGTGCTGGTGCGTGGTGTACGCGGAGATCTCGGCCTGGTGAGTTGCCTGCTCGGGATCGTCGGCGTACCAGGCGCCGAGCGGCGCGATCCGCATCGCCGCGCCGTTGCCCCAGGAGCCCTGGCCGTTGAACAGCCCGGCCGCGAGCCCGCGCCAGTCGCCGCCTTCGCGGATCAGGCGCAGCATCCGGTTGACGGCGGGCCCGTAGCCGCGGTCGAAGTCGTGGTGCCGGGCGAAGGACTGCGCAAGCGCGTCCTGGTCGATGCGGTGGTGGGCGGCGAGCACGGCCACGACGGAGCAGGCCATCTCGGTGTCGTCGGTCCACGGCCAGGGCCCGTCGGGGACCTGGCGGCGCCCGAGCAGCGGATAGTTCTCGGGCACGAAGTACTGCGAACCGAGGGCGTCCCCCACGGTGAGTCCGCGCAGGCTCGCGAGCGCGCGGGTGAGTCGGGGGTCGGTGGATGCTGCGGCAGATGCGGAAGAGGAAGATTCAGCGGTCATCGCGCGCTCACTCTAACGAATCCCCCTGTCGGTTCCGCCATATGTTTCCGGCTCGCGCCACCGCACGAACGGCCGGTCCAGGCCGTAGCGCCCGTCCGCGCCGAGCACCAGGATCCGCATCTCGGCATTGCCGGGATTGCACAGCGCCTCGAACTCCGCCACCGACCAGTGGAACCAGCGCATGCAGAACAGCCGCATGGTCAGCCCGTGCGTCACGAGCAGCACGTTCGGCGGATGCTCCGGATCCTCGAAGCTGCGGTACAGGCTCTCCAGGAAGGCCCCCACCCGGTCGTACACATCCGCCCCGGACTCGCCCTGCGCGAAGCGGTAGAAGAAGTGCCCGTACGCATCGCGGTAGGCCTTCTGCAGTCTGACGTCGTCCCTGTCCTGCCAGTTCCCCCAGTCCTGCTCGCGCAGCCGCGGCTCCTCGCGCACCCGGACGCGACCGGCATCGAGCCCGAAGGCCTCGAAGGTCTCCAGCGTCCTGCGGTACGGAGAGACATAGACGCTGACGCGCTCCTCACCGAACAGCTCGCGCAGCCGTTCCCCCGTCTCCTCGGCCTGCTGCCACCCCCGTTCCGTCAACATCAGCGCATGGTCGGGCTCGCGCTCGTACACGGTGTCATCGGCATTGCCCTCCGATTCCCCGTGCCGTACGAGAACGATGCGCCGAGGTCGTGCCATGTCGGAAACCTTAGGCCTCCGCACCGACAATCGCGCGGCAGCGAGGGCGGGTGCATGGCTCGGAGTTCACAGCGCGGCGGTCAGGACCCTCGGGCTCTTGGTGGCCGCGTCGGCGGGTGTCCCGTCGAGGATCCGGGCGGTGCGGCTCGCCGGGTCCAGGGTGACGGTGGCGAGGCTCGCCCACCGTTGGCCCAGGGGCTGCGAGGGATCGGGCAGACAGGTGACGGGCGGCTCCCCCTCACCGGTGACCAGGAGGGCGGCCAAGTCCTCGGCGCCGGCGGGCGGTTGCGCGGCCCGGTCGAGACGGTCGGCAAGGAACGTGCGGCGCTCGCCCGAGTCGGGCTGGTACAGCCAGGATTTCTCCTCGGCGGTGAGCGCGGGTGTGAGGAAGTGGTTGGTGCGCAGCAGCATGCCGCGCACGTCGGGCGTGATCTCGTGCACGCCGGCCGGGCTGATGTCGAGGAGCACCGCATCGCCCGCTGCGTCGAAGAGCGCGAAGGATCCGGAGGAGGCGAGCGCGGCGGACCGGACGAGCTCCACCGCCTCGGCGACACTGCCCGCCTCGGACAGCACGACGGCAGCGAGCACGTGCATCGGTACGCCGCCGATGCCGTCGCGGACATGCCCGAGGATGTTGAAGTGCAGCGCGAGCCCCGCGCTGTTGAGGCCGATCTTGCCGAGGATGCCGTGCTCGGTGAGGCCCACGACGGTGTGGCGCGCGCCCCGGGACTCCAGGGTGTGCCAGTACTCGGACAGCTCCACGTGCCAGTCCCAGGTCTGCGCGCCGAAGGCGCCGTCCGCGGCGCGGCGGACGAGTGTCGAGCACTCCCCCGGTGGCACGGCGGTGGAACGGGCGAGGATCTCGGTGCGCGCGTTGAGCGCACCGATCTGCCACTCCTCGACCCCCGCGCCCCGCGCGATGCCCTCGATCTCCTCACGCGCCGCGGCCCGGAAGCCACCGACCGCGTCCAGGGCTCGTTCGGCGGCCTGGCGGACGGCGGGCCCGGTGATGCCGCCGAGTGCGAACAGCCGCTCGTAGACCTCGAGCGCGGCGGGAATACCGGCCCGCAGCAGCTCCCCGCGGGCCACCCCGCGTGCCTGCGGGTCGGTCTTGCTGAGGGCGAGGTGAAGGCGGTCGGCGGGGCGCGGTATGACGGGCATCGGGGGTTCCTCGGGCGGTGGGGCGGGTGGTTTCGGGGGGACCGGGGGCTACGGGACGGTAGGGGCTACGTCAAGGCAGTGAGGACCAGGTCGGCGGGGGCGGCGGGGAGGGCGGATCCGTAGGCCGTACGAAGGTGCGTACGGGATCCGTCACGGCACCCTCGTACGCCGTACGCCATACGCCATACGCCAGGACCGTTTGCCGCACGGCCCGGGCGGCCCCGGGCGGGCGTCAACGCGCCATCGCCGGACGGGCGTACGCCTGCACGCTGCCACCGACGACGGTGGCGAGCACGGGGTTGCCGGCCTGGGCGCCGGGGTCGAGGCCGAGCGGGTTGGCGGCGAACACCGTGAGGTCGGCGAGGTAGCCGGGGGCGATCCGGCCGAGCTCGTGCTCCCTGCCGCCCGCCCGCGCCGCCGCCCACGTCATGCCGCGGTACGCAGCGCGGGCGTCGAGCGCCTGCGCGGGCTGGACGGGCTCGGTGTGCGGTTCCTCGACCGGGCGCCGCAGCTGGCAGTCGGCCAGTCCGGTGCGCGGGTCGCCGGGCCCGATCGGCCAGTCCGAGCCGAGCGCCACGACCGCACCGGCGTCCAGGAGGTCGCGGGTGCGCCAGCCACGCGCCGCCCGGTCCGGGCCGATGCGGCGCGACCAGGTGTCCGTGCCGTCGGCGCGCGTGAACCGTGTGCCGTGCGCGGGTTGCAGCCCCGCCACGACCCCGAGCCGCGCGAACCGTGCGAGCACGTCGTCCCCCGCGGCCTCCACGTGTTCGATGCGGTGCGGGGCGCGCCCGGCTGGGCCCACCTCCTCCAGTACGTCGAGGGCGTGCCGTACCGCCTGGTCCCCGATCGCGTGCGTGGCGGTGGGGATGCCGCGCTCGGTGAAGAAGAGTACGGCGGCGCGGTAGGCGTCCAGGTCGCGCCAGAGCGGCTCGCGGTTCTCGCCATGGGTGTCGGGGCGGTCGAACCAGGCGGTGCCGTTGTCGGCGGTTCCGTCGAGCATGAACTTGGCGCCCTCCACGTACCAGCGGCGCCCCTTGAGCTGCTGCTGATCGGCGATCCGCTGCCACACGTCGGGCGTGGAGTCGGCGGGAACGAGTGGGGAGCAGCGGACCCGCAGGGGCAGCTCGCCCTGCGCCTCGATGAAGCGGTAGACGCCCTCGGAGGGTTCACCGAAGTCGAGGAACCCCTGCGCCGGGCCGTGGACCGCGAGGAGACCGTGACCCGGACCGCAATGGTCGAGCTCATCGAGCGGGGAGGCTTCGCGACCCCCGCGGGGTCGCTGCGGGCCGCGCTGCACATCCTCATCGCCGTCGACGGCGTGGGGGCGTACGCCAATACCGACGCGCGGGACAGCAATACCGACGCGCGGGAGGGCGCCGGGTCCGAAGAGATCATGGACCTCGGCGACCTGGTCATCGAGACGGCCGAGACCCACCTCGGGCTGGCCCCCGGGACCGTACGGGAGCGTGCCCGCGCGCACGGGGTGGAATGAGGCAGCGGGCGAACGAGGTGCGGTGAAGCTCCCCGGCCGGTCAGCACATCAGACGGTCCACTGCGGCAGCAGCCGGACGATGTCCCCGTCCAGCCCGATCAGGTCCTTGCGGGTCTGCGCCCGCAGCGAGAGCCGCTCGACCCGCTCCTCGCGGTACTTACCGTGCTCCGCCTCGGACTGCCACATCGAGAGGATCAGGAACTCGCTGCCCGGAGCCTCGGAGAAGATCCCCCGCACCATGCCGGGCGAACCGGCCATCGCCGGATTCCACACCTTCTGCTGCATCAGCGCGAAATGCTCGACATGCTCCTCGTGCACCCGGCAGTGCGCGACGCGCACCAGATCCGCGTCGGTGAACTTCGGCTCGAAGCCCGTCTTCACATCGAAGCGGTAGTCGAACAGCTTGACCTGCATATCCGCGTACGTGCCGGCCTGGGCCGAGGCGAGCCGGTCATGGGAGCGGGCCATGAACGAGTCGTAGAACGCCCGGCTCTCCCAGAACGCGAAGACATGCACGACATCGGCCCGGCGCGTACTCCATCCCCCGCCCTGACCCCGAAACCCCGGCTCCCCCAGAAGCCCCGCCCACCTCCGCTGTCCCTGCTCGAACCCCCTGCGGTCCGTCACGGCACAGCGCATCCACTTGACCAGCACCGCGCCATACTACGGCCCGAAGCGGCCTCCCAACTGTGCTCACCGACGGGCGAGTTGTCAGATCGACGACGTAGCGTGTCCCCAGGAGCACGTTCACGGGAGAGCACATGAGCAGTTTCAGCAAGGGACTCACGAAGGTGGAGGCAGGGCTGAGGTGGGACCCTGCGCCAACCGGCAGCCCGCAGCACGACCTCGATCTGATGGCCGCGGTGTACGAGACATCGGATCCGCACGGCACGCCCGCCTACCTGGTCCACTTCGGCAGCCGCTCCCCGGACGGCACGATCACGCTGAACCGCGACAGCAAGACCGGCCAGGGCCTCGGATACGACGAGGTGATGACCCTGGAGCTCGACCGGCTCAGCGAGAACTACGGACGGGTGCTGCTCGGCGTGGCGATACAACAGACGTACGGCACCGTGACCTTCGGCGACACGGTCAACGCCTCGGCAAGGCTGCGGGCCTCCCATACGGACCTGGTCCACTTCGACTTCACGGCCGTCCCGCAGTGCACGGCCGCCGTGCTCGCCGAGTTCACGCGCGACGGCACGCGTACCTGGCAACTGCGGCAGCTGTTCCAGGGCTTCGAGCTGGAACCCGCGGAGTTCGCGCTGGCGATGGGGGCGGTCGACTGAACCGACGGAGGCGACGGAGGCGACGGCCGGTCGAGCCGGCCGCCGCGGCCGGACAGCGGCAGACGCGGCGGCCGGACAGGGGCCGACCCGCCGACGGCTGAGCGTCATGCCGCGCCGTCGAGCACCTCCCGCAGCCGTTGCGCGAACTCGTCCGGCTTCCCTGCGTATCCGAACTCCCCGTCGAGGAAGCCGCCGTGATGGCTCGGGAAGACGCTCACCCGCTGCCCCAGCAGTTCGGCGGTCGCGACGGAGGTGCGTCCGGTCTGCACGTGCGCGGACTCCTCGCCGACGGCGATCACCACACGCGTGGGAGCGGAGGCGAGCGCCCCGGCGTCCGGCCGGTAGCTGCTGACCGCCCAGCAGCGGTCGGAGAGCAGTGGATCGTCACGGGAGCCGTCGTCGTCCACGGGCAGTCCGAACGCGGCCGGATCGGGCGCGGGCCGGGCGAAGTACGCCTCGGTGAACTCGCCTTCCCACGAGGTCATGGCGATGAACACGGCCATCCCCGCACCCCAGCCGCCCTTCTCGTACGCCGCGAGCACACCGGCCCGCGCCCGCTCGGCCGCCGCGCCGTCCGGCGTGAGCGTGATGAGCGGCGGTTCGTGCGCCACCAGGGTGGTCACGTCCGCGGGATACTGCGCCACGAGCGCGAGCGCGGTGACCGCGCCGCCGCTGCTGGCGAACATCTCGACCGGGCCGACCCCGAGCGCCTCGATGACGGCATGCACATCATCGGCCTGGATCTGCGGCGCCTGGTCGACCCGCCCGTCCTTCCGCGTGCTGCGCCCGAGCCCGCGGGGGTCGTACGTGACGACGGTCCGTTCCGGAAAGCGCGCGGCCAGTGCGCGGAACCCGGAGGCGTCCATCGGCTGCCCGATCATGAGCAGCGGCGGCCGCCCGTCGGCGGCGGGCAGCGCCCCGCGCACGTCGTACACGAGGTCCGCGCCTGCCGTCCGGAGCGTGTGCGTCTTCATCTCGGTTTCCATACAGGTGTGGACCGGCCCCGCCGCGAAAACTCATCGCCCCCGGAAGCCGGGGCGCGCGGAACAACCCCACCGGCCCGGAAACAGCGAAGAGGGAGCCGGCCACCAGGGCCGGCTCCCTCACTCACCTACAGGTCACATCAGCTGCAGCCGCTCGTGGAGCCGCAGCCCTCGCAGATGTAGCAGGAGCCCGCGCGCTGCATCTTCGTGCCGCAGGAGAAGCACAGCGGGGCGTCGGCCTGGATTCCCAGCTGCATTTCGACCAGCTCGGCGCTGGTGTGCGCCTGCTTCGGCTCCGCGGTCTGCGACGGCGGGGCGGACTCGACGGTCTGCGGCTCCTGGGCGCGCGGCGCCGACTGGGCCAGGGCCTCCACGTCCACCTCGTCGTCGGCGGGCTCGTACGAACCCGTCTCCAGGTGGCGCTGACGCTCCTCGGCGGAGTGGATGCCGAGCGCGGAGCGCGTCTCGAAGGGCAGGAAGTCGAGCGCCAGGCGGCGGAAGATGTAGTCGACGATCGACTGCGCCATCCGCACGTCCGGGTCGTCCGTCATACCGGCCGGCTCGAAGCGCATGTTGGTGAACTTCGAGACGTACGTCTCCAGCGGGACGCCGTACTGCAGGCCGACCGAGACGGCGATCGAGAAGGCGTCCATCATGCCCGCGAGGGTCGAGCCCTGCTTGGACATCTTCAGGAAGACCTCGCCGAGACCGTCGTCCGGGTAGGAGTTGGCGGTCATGTAGCCCTCGGCGCCGCCGACCGTGAAGGAGGTGGTGATGCCGGGACGGCCCTTCGGGAGGCGCTTGCGGACCGGGCGGTACTCGACGACCTTCTCGACGGCCTCGCGGATCGTCGCCTCGGACTTGGCGGTGACCTCCTCCTTCTCCTCTTCCTTCTTCTTGGCGGAGAGGGGCTGGCCGACCTTGCAGTTGTCGCGGTAGATCGCGAGTGCCTTGACGCCCAGCTTCCAGGCCTCGTAGTAGACCTCTTCGACGTCCTCGACGGTCGCCGACTCGGGCAGGTTGACCGTCTTGGACAGGGCGCCGGAGATCCACGGCTGGATCGCGGCCATCATGCGTACGTGACCCATCGCGGAGATGGAGCGCTCGCCCATGGCGCAGTCGAAGACCTCGTAGTGCTCGGTCTTCAGGCCCGGGGCGTCGACGACATTGCCGTGCTCGGCGATGTGGGCGACGATCGCCTCGACCTGCTCCTCCTGGTAGCCCAGGCGGCGCAGGGCCTGCGGCACGGTGCCGTTGACGATCTGCATCGAGCCGCCGCCGACCAGCTTCTTGAACTTGACCAGGGCGAGGTCGGGCTCGAGACCGGTGGTGTCGCAGGACATCGCCAGACCGATGGTGCCGGTCGGGGCGATCACCGAGGCCTGCGCGTTGCGGAATCCGTTCTTCTCGCCCAGGCGGATCACGTCCTGCCAGGCCTCCGTGGCGGCGGCCCAGACCGGGGTGTCGAGGTCGTCCATGCGGACGGCTTCGGCGTTGGCGTCGGCGTGCTGCTTCATCACGCGCTTGTGCGGCGTGGCGTTCTTCGCGTAGCCGTCGTACGGGCCCACGACCGCGGCGAGCTCGGCGGAGCGCTTGTAGGAGGTACCGGTCATCAGCGAGGTGATGGCGCCGGCGAGCGCACGGCCGCCGTCGCTGTCGTAGGCATGGCCGGTGGCCATCAGCAGGGCGCCGAGGTTGGCGTAGCCGATGCCGAGCTGGCGGAAGGCGCGGGTGTTCTCACCGATCTTCTGCGTCGGGAAGTCCGCGAAGCAGATGGAGATGTCCATCGCGGTGATGACCAGCTCGACGACCTTCGCGAAGCGCTCGGACTCGAAGGACTGGTTGCCCAGGCCGTCGTCCTTGAGGAACTTCATCAGGTTGAGCGAGGCGAGGTTGCAGCTGGTGTTGTCCAGGTGCATGTACTCGGAGCAGGGGTTCGAGCCGTTGATCCGGCCGGACTCCGGGCAGGTGTGCCAGGCGTTGATCGTGTCGTCGTACTGGATGCCCGGGTCGGCGCAGGCCCAGGCGGCCTCGGCCATCTTGCGGAAGAGCGACTTGGCGTCGACCTCCTCGATGACCTCGCCCGTCATGCGGGAGGTGAGTCCGAACTTGCCGCCCTGCTCGACCGCCTTCATGAACGCGTCGTTCACGCGGACCGAGTTGTTGGCGTTCTGGTACTGGACGGACGTGATGTCGTCGCCGCCCAGGTCCATGTCGAAGCCCGCGTCGCGCAGGGCGCGGATCTTCTCCTCCTCCTTCACCTTGGTGTCGATGAAGGACTCGACGTCCGGGTGGTCGACGTCGAGGATGACCATCTTGGCAGCGCGTCGGGTGGCACCGCCGGACTTGATGGTTCCGGCGGAGGCGTCGGCGCCGCGCATGAAGGAGACCGGGCCGGAGGCGTTGCCGCCCGAGCTGAGGAGCTCCTTGGAGGAACGGATACGGGAGAGGTTGAGGCCGGCGCCGGAACCCCCCTTGAAGATCATGCCCTCTTCCTTGTACCAGTCGAGGATCGACTCCATGGAGTCGTCGACGGACAGGATGAAGCAGGCGGAGACCTGCTGCGGCTGCGGCGTGCCGACGTTGAACCACACCGGGGAGTTGAAGCTGAAGATCTGGTGCAGGAGGGCGTATGCCAGCTCGTGCTCGAAGATCTCGGCATCGGCGGGCGAGGCGAAGTACTTGTAGTCCTCACCGGCCTTGCGGTAGGTCTTCACGATCCGGTCGATCAGCTGCTTGAGGCCGGTCTCGCGCTGCGGGGTGCCGACAGCACCGCGGAAGTACTTGCTGGTGACGATGTTGACCGCGTTCACCGACCAGAAGTCGGGGAACTCGACGCCACGCTGCTCGAAGTTGACCGAGCCGTCGCGCCAGTTGGTCATGACGACGTCACGGCGCTCCCACTGGACCTCGTCGTACGGGTGCACGCCGGGGGTGGTGTGAATGCGCTCGATACGCAGACCCTTGCTGGCCTTGGATCCCTTGGCGCGGGAACCTCGTGCCGGGCCGCTCGTCGTCTCGGTCATGCCGCCTCCCTATATCGGGCTAAAACGCCCTAAAATGCCCCGCTCTTCCCGAGGCTTGGTGTGTGTCTGGTGCCGCGAGGGCAGCTCTGCCGCCCGCAACAGGTCTTGTGGCCGCCGATCGGCCGCCGGCCCGGCCCGCGAACAGCCCCTCGTGAGGGCTGGCGCTCCGGCCCGCCGGTCAGTCGGCGGCGGTGGCGGGCACGGGGACCGCGGCCCCCGAAGCTCCCGCCCCCTCCGCTTCGGGCGCACGCCCGGCAGCGGCTTCGTTCTCGGTCTCGGACCCGGGCTCCGCTCCGGGCTCGGGCCGAGCTCCGGGCTCGGCAGCGTCCTGCGTGTGCCGCAGTTCCGTGATGGCGGCCTCGAAGTCCTCGAGCGAGTCGAAGGCCCGGTAGACGGACGCGAAGCGAAGGAATGCGACGAGGTCGAGCTCCTGCAGCGGGCCGAGTATGGCCAGACCCACGTCATGAGTGGTCAGCTCGGCACTGCCGGTGGCGCGCACCGCCTCCTCGACCCGCTGGCCGAGCTGGGCGAGAGCATCCTCGGTGACGGGCCGCCCCTGGCAGGCCTTGCGCACGCCGTTGATGACCTTGGTGCGACTGAAGGGCTCGGTCACCCCGCTGCGCTTGACCACCATCAGCGAGCAGGTCTCGACGGTGGTGAACCGGCGGGTGCAGTCCGGGCACTGCCGACGCCTGCGGATCGAGGTGCCGTCGTCGGTCGTACGGGAGTCGACGACCCGGCTGTCGGGGTGTCTGCAGAAGGGACAGTGCATGGCTCCCAACCCTCCTTCACAGCACGACTGAATGGCCTCACCGCGAGGCTCGGTTCTTCACCGCCGCCCCGCTCGAAGCGACCCCCAGCATAGGCGATCCGTGAGGCTCGCAGGACCAGGGACCACAACTTCTGGGTGGCTGCGCCAATCCAACCACTAGATCTGGGGTTTGGGCGCATCTTCGACAGCATCGCGTGTCGTTCGGAGTGTCGCCCGCACAGGGCCCGGCGGGAGGCCTTGACGAGGGTACGCGAAGGGGCGGGGGACCCCGCACGGAGGGATGGCAGACTGTGAGCCCTGACGGGCCCCAGAACCTGTTCGAGCCTCGCCAGTACACCCGGACACATGATCACGTCAGGCAATACAGAGTTTTTCACTCGAACGTGTGTTTGGCGCAACCTTTCGAAAGCAACTACCGTTGTCCGACTAGGGAGACCATCTCGGAAGGGGCCGCCGTGACCACCACCGCAGACAGTGCCAGCATCACCGCCCAGGACCGCTCCCAGGGCCGGCTCGAGGCGGTGCACGCCATGAACGAATCAGCCATGCCACCGGAGGGCCAGAAGCCGGCACGCTCGCTGCCCGGCCGACCTCCCGGGATCAGGGCGGACAGCTCGGGACTCACGGATCGCCAGCGCCGGGTGATCGAAGTGATCAGGGACTCGGTGCAGCGGCGCGGTTACCCGCCGTCGATGCGCGAGATCGGCCAGGCCGTGGGCCTGTCCAGCACATCCTCCGTGGCCCACCAGCTGATGGCCCTGGAGCGCAAGGGTTTCCTGCGCCGCGACCCGCACCGCCCGCGGGCGTACGAGGTGCGCGGTGCCGACCAGGGCAGCAGCCAGCCCACGGACACCACGGGCAAGCCCGCCGCGTCCTATGTGCCGCTCGTCGGCCGGATCGCGGCCGGTGGCCCGATCCTCGCCGAGGAGTCGGTCGAGGACGTCTTCCCGCTGCCGCGCCAGCTTGTCGGTGACGGTGAGCTCTTCGTGCTGAAGGTCGTCGGTGACTCAATGGTCGAGGCCGCCATCTGCGATGGCGACTGGGTCACGGTCCGCCGTCAGCCCGTCGCGGAGAACGGGGACATCGTCGCCGCCATGCTCGACGGCGAGGCCACGGTCAAGCGCTTCAAGCGCGAGGACGGTCATGTCTGGCTGCTCCCGCACAATGCGGCGTACCAGCCGATCCCCGGCGATGACGCCACGATCCTGGGCAAGGTCGTGGCGGTCCTCCGTCGCGTCTGACCCGCGACGGGCAGCTCCGCCCGGCCGCCCCTGACCGGGCCCCGGAACCACCTGCGCCGGTTCCGGGGCTCGATTTCTGCGCGCCTGGATTCCACGCCCGGCGTTCCTCGGTCTGCACCCGGCGCAGGGCTGCTCCCCTCGGGGCTCCTCCAGGGCTGCTCCCCTCGGAGCTCCTCCTCCAGGGCTGCCCGCACCTCGGGCTACTCCCCCGAGCCCTCACCCTCCCTGGCCGCCGCGTCGATCGCCGCGAGGGACTTCCTTACCTGGTTACGGTCCGTCGTGTACCAGAAGTCCGGCATCGAGGCCTTGAGGTAACTGCCGTAGCGTGCCGTGGCAAGCCGCGGATCGAGTACCGCCACCACGCCCTTGTCCCCCGTGGCCCGGACGAGCCGACCGGCGCCCTGAGCCATGAGCAGCGCCGCATGGGTGGCCGCCACGGCCATGAACCCGTTGCCTCCGTTCTCCTCCACCGCCTTCTGCCGCGCACTCATCAGCGGATCATCGGGCCGCGGGAAGGGAATCTTGTCCATGACCACGAGCTGGCAGCCCGTCCCGGGAACGTCCACGCCCTGCCAGAGCGACAGCGTGCCGAAGAGGCAGGTCCGCGGATCGGCGGCAAAGTTCTTGATCAGCTCGCCCAGGGTTTCCTCGCCCTGCAACAGGATGGGGAACTCGGGGATCCGCGAGCGCAGCTCCTCCGCCGCCTGCTGGGCGCCCCGCATCGACGAGAACAGTCCGAGCGTACGGCCCCCGGCGGCCTGGATCAGCTCGGTGAGCTCGTCCAGCATGTCCCCGCGGTCGCCGTCGCGCGCCGGACGCGAGAGATGCTTCGCCACGTACAGGATTCCCTGTCTGCGGTAGTCGAAGGGCGAGCCGACGTCGACGCCCTTCCACACCGGCAGGTCCTCGGACTCCGTCCCCGCGGCGCCCGCCGTGCCCTCCGGGGCGAGCCCGAGGGAGGCGCCCACGCCGTTGAAGTCGCCGCCGAGCTTCAGCGTCGCCGAGGTGAGGGTGACCGAGCGGTCGGTGAAGAGCTTCTCGCGCAGCAGGCCGGAGACGGACATGGGTGCCACCCGCAGCGAGGCCCCGAAGCGGTCGTGCCGCTCGTACCAGACGACATCCCATTCCGAGCCGTTGGTGATCCGCTCCGCCACATCGTGGATCGTCTCCACGGAGGCGAGCGCCTGCTTGCGCACCGCGTCCTCGTCCTGCACGGACCGGTCGCGGGTCGAGCCGAGCGCGGAAATCACATTGCGCGCGGCATCACGCAGCGCGAGCAGCACATAGCCGAGGTCCTCGGGGATCTCCTCCAGACGCCCGGGCAGGGCCAGCTCCATCAGCCGCTCGAAACCCTCGGCCGCGGTCTGCAGCTGGTCCGCCGTCTTCTCGTTGACCAGCTTGGCCGAGCGCTTGACCGCCCGGTTGACCTGCCCCGGGGTGAGCTCGCCGGTGGCGACCCCGGTCACCCTCGACACCAGTTCGTGCGCCTCGTCGACGATCAGCACCTCGTGCTGCGGCAGCACCGGGGCGCCTTCGATGGCGTCGATGGCGAGCAACGCGTGATTGGTGACCACGACATCGGAGAGCTTGGCCCGCTCGCGCGCCATCTCCGCGAAGCACTCCGCCCCGTACGCACACTTCGTGGCGCCCAGGCACTCCCGCGAGGAGACCGAGACCTGTGCCCAGGCACGGTCGGAGACGCCCGGGGTGAGATCGTCCCGGTCGCCGGTCTCGGTCTCGTCCGCCCAGTCCCGCATCCGCAGCAGGTCCTTGCCCAGCTTGCTGGTGGGAGCGGCGGTCTCGAACTGGTCGAAGAGCCCCTCCTCCTCGTCCTGCGGCGCGCCTTCGTGGAGGCGGTGCAGGCACAGGTAATTGGAGCGGCCCTTCAGCATCGCGAACTGCGGCTGCCGGCGCAGCAGCGGATGCAGCGCATCGACGGTGCGCGGCAGATCGCGCTCCACCAGCTGCCGCTGGAGAGCGAGCGTGGCGGTCGCCACGACCACGCGCTCCCCGTGGGCCAGGGCCGGGACCAGATAGCCGAGGGACTTTCCGGTGCCCGTGCCCGCCTGGATGAGGAGATGCGAGCCGCCGTCGATGGCCTCGGCGACCGCCTCGGTCATCGCCACCTGGCCAGGCCGCTCCGTGCCGCCGACGGCTGTGACGGCGGCATGCAGGAGTTCGGGGAGTGAGGGTTTCGTCATAGGCCGACCACCTTAAACGGCAGCACTGACATTCCTTCCCTCAAGCCCGGTGCAGAGGGTTGGGCACCGTCCCGTGCACCGCCGCATGCGGGCGCTCGGAACGGTCACGGTAGCCGTCGAGGTGGAGGCGGTTGCGGTTGAGGCAGAGCCGGGCGATCCGCTCCGTCAGCAGGTCGAAGGCCTCGAAGCGGTCCTTCAGCTCCGGGAAGCGGGCCTGGTAGCGGAGGATCTCCGCCCGTACGAGCGACCAGAAGTCACTCTCGGGCACTCCGAGCTGCTGCTCGCACAGCGGTGCGAGATAGCGGAAGACGCCGACGAACAGGCCGGAGTGGATGAACTGGGTGAGGAACTCCGGCGGCTCGGTCAGCAGGACGGCGCGTACGTCCGCGGGCATCGAGGCGTGCTCGGGCAGCGGCTCGGCGCTGATGTTCACATCGTCGACGAAGTCCTTGACCGCGAGGCGGACCGGGACGTCCTGCTCGTCGTAGACGACGATCGCGTTCTCGCCGTGGGGCGAGAAGACCGTGCCGTAGCGGTAGAGGAAGTGCAGCAGGGGCGGGAGCAGCGCCGCGAAGAGGCGGCGCAGCCAGACGTCGGGGGCGAGCCCGGAACGGCTGACGAGCTCCGCGGTGAACGCCCTGCCCTGTGGGTCGACGTGGAGCAGGGAGGCGAGGGTGCGGGCCCGCTCTCCGGGGTCCAGGTAGCGGCCCAGGGGCTCGCGCCAGATCGCGCCGAGGAGTTCCTTGTACTGATACGGGACCTCCGCGAGGCCGTCGTAGACGGGGTGCTCGACCGTGACCGAGGCGACCTCGCCGAGCAGCACCGGGCGGGCTTCGTCGCGGAGGTAGGGGTCGCTGTCGCGCAGGGAGTGGACCCATGCGGTGACGGCGGGGGCGGCGGTGGTGCGCTCCGTGGGCAGGCCGCGCCAGACCAGGGTGTTGAGGACCGACAGGGGCAGTTTCACGGTGTGCCGTTCCGGGCGCGACACATTGAGAAAGGTACGGATGGACTGCTGGGGCAGCCGCAGATCACCGTCGGGTGCGAGCGGCACGATGTCGTCGGCCGCCACGGACGGCGCGAAGAGGGGCAGCACGATCTCGTTCCACTGCCAGGGGTGCACGGGGAGCAGGAGGTAGCGCTCCGGGTCGAGGCCGCGCGCCTGCAGACGCTCGGCGAAGGCGGTGCGGGTGCTGGTGTCCAACTCGCGCGCGTACAGCTGTTCGGGGGTGTCGAGGCCACGGATGCCCCGGTACGAGGCGAGCCTGTCGCTGACGGCGATCCAGGGCAGGCGTGCGGGGGTGCGCGCCTCGGGAGCCCACTGTGCGCAGTCCTCTGCGGAGAAGCCGAGGCGACCCTTGTTGAGGACCAGCCAGGGGTGGCCGGTCTGGTGGCCTTCGAGGGCGGCGTAGTCGAGGTCCGCGAGGGCGGCGGCGGTCAGGGCCGTGTGGTCGAGCCGGGTGTCGGCGGCGAGTGTGGCGTTCAGCTCGCGGATGAGGTGGCCGAGGGTGGAGCCGTCCAGGCCCAGGGTGTGACGGGCTTCGGTGAGGAAGCGGATGGGGTCGGTGTAGTCGGTCCCGGGGAGCTCGGTGGGGCCGGTCACGACGAGGGTGGCCGGGTCGACGCGCCAAGAGTCGTAGGCTCCGCGGCTCGCGTGGAAGGTGAGCAGGCGGCCGTCGTCGAGGCGGATGAAGTGGCGGGGGTGGGGCTCCGCGTGCGGGTGTGGGTGCGGTTCCGGGTGTGGGTGCGGTTCTGGCTCGATGATCTCCTCGTGGGCGAACTCGGCCAGCATCTTGGCGAGGAGCCTGCGGCCTGCCAGGTGCCAGGCCGCCCGGCTGAGTTCCGGCGGATCGTAGAGCTGGGGCGGCTCTGCCGGATCGGGGGCGGCGGCGGATTTGTGCACGGGGTCTCCGGAATCAAGCGGGTACGGGCGGCCGGGGTGGGCGGTGACGAGATCTCTTGGCCGGGAGGCGGAACCTCGTCGGCGCGAGCGGTGTATCAGAAGTGAAATCAAGCGAGAGCCGGTGAGGATCCGGCCAGTCGGAAGGTGCGTCGTATGAGGTCGAGGTCGTTCAGAGCCGGGTGCGCAGTGCGCGGTCGCGGATCATCAGGGCGGCTCGCTTGTCAGGAAGCTCCAGCTCGCCCCCGAATCGGAAGCCGGCGCTCAGGAAGGCGGATACGGAAGGGGTGTTACGCAGGTCCGGCTCCGCCACCACACGCGCGCATGAGGGCCTTTGATCGAGTACGAGGTCGGCCACGGCTCGCAGGAGAGTGCTTCCCACGCCCCGGCCGCGGTCGGCGACTCCTCCGATGAGCAGGTGGATTCCGGTGTCGTTCGGGCGGGCCGGGTAGTGCCGGGCGAGCGGGTCGAGATCGGCCCGGTAGATCTCCCAGTAGCTCATCGGGGTGCCGTCGAGCAGGCCCACGCAGGGCACGCTGCGTCCGTCGCCTTCGAGTTGGCGGTGCAGGTGCTGCGCGGTGGCGGAGGGGGCGCCGTCCAGCTCCCAGAACTCGGCCACGGCAGGGTCGTTCATCCACCGGCTGATCATGTCGAGGTCACGGTCGATCCGGGCCGGCGTCAACTGGAACGCACCGAGGGGTGTCGCAGCGGCCCGCCAGGTGGAGACGCCGTCGAGCAGGTCTTCGAGAGGGGGGTAGCCGTGCACCGGGTCCGTGGGGTGGGTGTGGGCAGGCATGCGGGCGCTGTCCGGTGACGCGGGACTCGGTGCCGGTGCCGCGGCCTCAAGCGTCTTGTCCTCACGCGTCTTGTCCTCACGCGCCTGGTCCTCACGCGCCTTGTCCTCACGCGCCTTGTCCTCGGCGGCGCACAGGGCGAGGAATTCGGGGGGTAGTCGCAGGTCGAGGGTGTCCTCGGGTGAGGGGGTCGAGGGGGTCGCGGTGCTCGAATCTGTGGCGGTCGCGACGTGCTGGGGATCGGTGCTCGCGTCGGTGGGCGGCACGGCGTGGCTCCTCTCTACGGCTGATGGTCATGTACGGGTGGAATGAAGGGGGTTGTCGATGGTCACGTAGACCGACTGGGTGTCCACGGGGCCCACGAGTTCGTCGAGGCCGTGCAGCCGGGTCAGCAGATTGGCCTTGCAGCGAAGCACCGGGGCGTCGAGCAGTTGGGCGGGCAGCGGGCTGCGCAGCCTGCCCGGGCCGGAGGCGCATTCGGTGAGGAAGCGGCGGAAGGCGGCGAGAAGCAGGCGCTCGTCGGCGAGCTGCTGCGAGCCGAAGGCTCCGATGAGGCCGAGGACGTTGTTGATGCCGAGGTAGTAGGCGAAGCGTTCGTCTGTGACGGCATCGGCGACGAAGGTGTCGCTGTGCTCCGCGATGCCGGGGAGCCGCTGGTCGAGCTCGGTGCGGCGTGACTCGCGGAAGTAATAGCCCTGGTTGTCGCGGTAGCGGCCGCCGA
Source organism: Streptomyces lothianensis (assembly GCF_047779955.1). Lineage (NCBI taxonomy): Bacteria > Bacillati > Actinomycetota > Actinomycetes > Kitasatosporales > Streptomycetaceae > Streptomyces > Streptomyces lothianensis. The sequence continues at coordinate 170,847 of NZ_JBLMKT010000028.1, forward strand.
CGGGCCAGCCGTCGGGGTCGAGGACGACCAGAGTGTTCTGCTGATGGGCTTCCAGGGCGATGCCCGCTTCCCCGTCGAGCCAGAGAACGGGGCGTACGACCTGCTCCAGGTAGCGCAGGAACCACTCGGCGGCGACAGCTCCGCGGGGGCGTCCGGTGCGTGCGGCGAGTGCTCCGACGAGCTCGGCGAGGCGGGAGCGCATCGGGGCTCCGGCTGCGCCGACGGTGGCAACGAGGGGCGCGTCGGTGGTCGCCTCGGTGGCCGAGTTCACGGGCTCGGTCGCATCGGCGGCCGGGAAGGGCCCGCGGACAGGGCGGGGTGAGACGAGGCCCGCGATGCAGGTCACGTCATCGCCGGGGGTGAAGGGATTGTTGCGGATCACCGCGTCCAGGCCCGGGATTGGGGCTCCGTCGGCGTCCAGGACTGCCAGCCAGGCGGGGTCCCGGACGATGTCGAACCCGGGGTGCGCCGACTGCCACTCGGCGAACAGACCGGACCGCAGCAGCCGGTGGACCTCCACGCCCCGGTGGAGTTCCTTGTGCAGGTTTTCGCGACGGGAGTTGGTGATGCGCAGGCCGAGGGAGAGTTTCAGCATGGCGCAGGCGCCGGTCCGGTAGACCGTGCGGACGGAGGAGGAGGGGTACCAGGGGTCGCCCAGCGGGCCGAGATCCTTGATCAGCCCGCGCTCGAAGAGCTCGGTGACCTCCGGGCGGTGCGCCAAGTCGGCGGCCTGCCAGGGGTGCAGGGGCAGCAGGGCGTATCCGTCGGGGAGTCCGGAGGCGTGCGTGGCGGCGGCCTGCTCGGCCGCGGGGCCAGCGAGGCGGGCAGTGAGCTGTTCGGCGGGGATGGTGCGGCCGCGTTCGGTCCAGGCCGAGTCGGCGGCGAGCGCCGAGGGGGCGACGGCCATCCAGTGCAGGGCGAACCTGCCGTACGACTCGGGTGAATAGCGAGCTGCCTCGGCTTCGGAGAGCCCTTCACGGCTCTTGGGAGTCGGGTGCAGGGGGTGCCCGAGGACGAGCGACTGCTCGGACCCGAGGAAGTGGTCCGCTGTCGGCGAGGGCGCGGGGGTCTGGGAGGCGGGGTCCACGTGGGCGGGTGGTGTGTTGACGGTGCGGCGGCGCACGGTCAGGAACTCACTCGTGCGCCGGACCGAGTCGGCAACCCGTCCCACCAAGTCGCTGCCGTCCCCGCTCGCCGCCCAGGCGGCGGCCGGTGAGGTGCCGCCGTCCCCCTCGCGATCAGGTCCGCCTTCCGCGGGTTGCGTGGTCTCGCGGCTCAGGAGGGCCGCCAAGGTCACGGCATCGACCGGGGGTGCGGTGGCGGACACGGTCTCGAGGACGGGTGGGCCGAGGCGGTGCCAGCCGGTCGGGGACCAGTAGTGCACGGGCACGAGCAGCGTGAGGCCGCTGGCGGGCAGGTCGAGGCGCAGCGTGCGGCTGCCGGGCTCCGGGGCGAGGTTCCGTTCGCGGATCCAGCAGCGGAGCAGATTCTCCGTCCCTGCCGCGTTCGCCGCGGCGGCGGGATCGGGATGCTCCAACAGATCGGTGAAGGAGGGGGGTTCGGTCGTGCGGACGGCAGGAGCGGTCGGCTCGGGGAGGTTCGTCCCGCCTGTCGCCGGTGGCCGGGTGGCGGGGTCGTCCGCCCGCGTCTTCTGGCGGGGCAGCATCCCTGGCTCGGCCTGGCGCGGGCCCGGCGTCGTGCCGGTGGCGCGCTCGGCGGTGTGCGGGGGGCCGTCTGGTGCGGGTGTGCGGTTCACGTGGGGTTCCTTGTGCGCTGGTAGAGGCTTGGTGTCACGACGCGTCAGCCGGGCGGGCGGACTCGGTCCCTCGTGCGGGCGAGGGGTGCGGGCGGCCGGTCCGGTGGGCTTCGCAGGCCGCCTGCACGGCGTCGGCGAGACGGTCGAGGACGGCCGTGGCCTGCTCGTCGGTGATGGTCAGCGGAGGCAGCAGACGGACGACGCCGGAGTGGCGTCCGCCGAGTTCGACAATCAGCCCTCGTTCCAGGCAGGCCCGCTGCACGGCGGCCGCGAGCGCCGGCGCCGCGGGAAGCGGCCCGGAAGCGCCGTCGGCTCCCTCCGGGTCCACCAGCTCCACGCCGATCATCAGGCCCCGGCCGCGCACCTCGCCCACGCAGGCGTGTGCTGTTGCCAGCTCTCCCAGTTGCGTGAGCATCCGGGCGCCGAGGGAGGCGGCGCGTTCGGCAAGATGGTTCTCGCGTACGTGGGCGAGGGTGGCCGCGCCCGCGGCCATGGCGAGTTGGTTGCCGCGGAAGGTGCCGGCGTGGGCGCCGGGTTCCCAGACGTCGAGGTCGTCGCGGTACACGAGGACCGCGAGCGGCAGGCTGCCGCCGATGGCCTTGGAGAGCACCATGACATCGGGCACGATCCCGCTGTGCTCGACGGCCCAGAACGCGCCGGTGCGCCCCACACCGGTCTGCACCTCGTCGGCGATCAGCGGGATACCGCGCTCGGCTGTCAGTGCCCGCATCCGCCGCAGCCAGCCGTCGGGCGCGGGCAGCACCCCGCCCTCGCCCTGCACCGGTTCCACGATCATCCCGGCCGGCAGCCCCGTGCCCGACTTGGGATCGTCGAGCAGGGAGGCGGTCCAGCGGGCGGAGAGTTCGGCGCCCGCCTCGCCGCCGGTGCCGAAGGGGCAGCGGTAGTCCTGCGGGAACGGCAGCCGGGTGACCCGTACGTCCTGGGCACCGCCGGAGGCTTCCAGGGCGCCCGCGGTCATCCCGTGGTACGCACCGGTGAAGGCGAGCAGTCCGCTGCGTCCGGTCGCCGTGCGGGCCAGTTTCAGCGCGGCCTCGACCGCGTCCGTCCCGGCGGGACCGCAGAACTGCACGCGGGCGCGGTCGGCCAGTTGCTTCGGCAGCGTGGCGAAGAGTTCCGTGGTGAAGGCGTCCTTGACGGGGGTGGCCAGATCGAGGACGTGCAGCGGAGCACCCGAGTCGAGCACCTCGCGGATCGCTTCGAGCACGACCGGGTGGTTGTGCCCCAGCGCCAGGGTCCCCGCTCCGGACAGGCAGTCGAGATACCGCCGGCCGTCCGCGCCCTCGATGGTGAGCCCCCGTGCCCGCACCGGCACGATCGGCAGCGAGCGCGCGTATGTACGCGCGGCGGACTCGCGAGCACACTGGCGCCGCAGGATCCCTTCGGCGCCATGGGCCGCGGCCCCTTCATCGAAGGAGCCCTGCCGTACGACGGACGCTCCCTCCCCGGCTCTCCGTGGCGGCGCGTCGGCGCTCACCGTCGGCTCGGTCACGGCCACGGCGTTCGGTCCTCCCCTGGTGCGGCGTACGGAAACGGACGGAACGGGCCTCCCGTACGGCGGAAGACGACGGCAGACCGCGGATGTCCGTGGTGGGAAGGGGAGTTGAACGCGGACCGCGCACCCCCCGTAGGTACCAACGACGCACCGGGCGCGGGATCACGGGCGCGAAGAAGATCCTTGCCGTGACGGAACCGTTGCGGATCCGTCGGAAGTCCCCAACGGCACCGGCATAAGGTGGTTGCCGCCCGATCCGCCGAGGGGGGTCGGTCATGAGAGACGTACACAGCGAGCCGTACAACCGCCCGCAAAGCTTCCATTCAGGGGGAGATCCGGATATGCGACCCATACGCCCGTTGCACGCCGTACGCGCGGAAAGGGGCACGGGCAGAGCCGCACGCCGTCGCAGCACCCCCCTGTCCGCCCTCGCGCTCTGTGCCGCCCTGGCACTGACCGCCACCGCTTGCAATGGTGACGACGACGGTGGCGATGCGGGCAACAAGCCTCCGTCCAGCAGCGCCGACGGCGGCATCAGCATCCCCGACGGCGTCAAGGACCGGCTCAAGGAGCACGGGATCGACCTCGACGCCTGGAAGGGCGGCGCCTGGAAGGACTGGGACAAGGACGACTGGCTGCGCGAGGCCGGGGACTTCATCAACCCGATCATCGAAGACCTGTGGGACGAAGACCGCATGCGGGATGCGGACAAGCAGCCCGCGAAGCCGGTCGAGGACGACATCTCCGGCGACCAGGGCAAGACGGACCCGACCCCGGCTCCGGTCGAGGCGAAGCCGCTGAGCACGCCGTACACCGAGGCCTCCCCCGCCACCGGCAAGCTCTTCTTCGACGGCCCCGAGGGCTCCATGGTCTGCTCGGCCACGGTGGTCGAGGACCCGGCCCACCCGGGCAAGTCCAACCTGGTGTGGACCGCGGGGCACTGTGTGCACGCCGGCGCGGAGGGCGGCTGGTTCCGCAACATCATGTTCGTGCCCTCGTACAACAACCAGGGCAAGTCGGCCGCCGATCTCCAGGGTGCACCGCGCGAGGAGATCGCCCCGCACGGCCTGTACTGGGCCGACTGGGCGCAGACTTCGCAGCAGTGGATCGAGACCGGTGGTCCGACGGGTGGCGCGGGCGCCCCGTACGACTTCGCGGTGCTGCATGTGAAGCCGGAGAACGACAACGGCAAGTCCCTGGAGGAGACGGTGGGAGCGTCCCTGCCGGTCGAGTTCGACGCGCCGGCGGTGGCGAGCATCGACTCGATGACCGCCACCGGCTACCCGGCCGCGCCGCCGTACGACGGTCAGCGTCAGCTCTCCTGCGCCGACAAGCCGGGCCGGTTCTCGCTGAACGCCGAGGACCCGACGATGCACCGCATCGGCTGCACCATGACGGGCGGTTCGTCGGGCGGCGGCTGGGTCGCCAAGGGCAAGGACGGCAAGCCCGCGCTGGTCTCCAACACCTCGATCGGCCCGGTGACGGCCGGCTGGCTGGCCGGTCCCCGGCTCGGCTCCGAGGCCAAGGGGATCTATGACGCGGTGAGTGAGAAGTTCGCGGGCTGATCCTGAGGATCGGCCGGTGACCGGTCCCCCGCTCCGGCGGGGGACCGGGGCTCCGGCGTCCCACAGCCGGAGCCATCCGCCCATTGAACTGACGCATTCATGACACATACCGATTCCGCCGAAGCATCACGCCGAACCAACGGGGGTCACACCATCATGCGTTCCACCCGACCAACCGCCCTGCGGCTCGCCGCAGCAGGCCTCGTCTCGGCCCTGGCCCTGACGGCCTGCAACAGCGGGGACGATCCGAAGGCCGCCGACAAGCCGTCCGCGTCCCAGGGCTCCGGGCAGGGCTCCGACAAGGGCTCGGACGAACTGCCCGAGATTCCCGCCGAACTCACCGACCGGCTCAAGAAGCACGGCATCGATCTCGACGAGTGGAAGCAGGGCGGCTGGAAGGACTGGGACAAGGAGACCTGGCTGCGCGAGGCCAAGGACTTCGTCAACCCGGTCATCGAGGGCCTGTGGAAGCCGGAGCGGATGGCGAAGGCCGAGGACCCGGTCCAGACCATCGACACCAAGGCCGCCTCCGGGAGTGACGCGGGGGTGACCGATCCGCAGCCCCGCCCGGTCCAGGCCGTGGAGGAGGACAAGCCGTACTGGAAGCACGCGGCTCCCGTCGGGAAGATCTTCTTCGACACCCCCGAGGGTTCGGCCGTCTGCTCCGGCACGATCGTCAAGGACCCGGGCAACCCGGGCAAGTCCAACCTGGTGTGGACGGCAGGGCACTGTGTGCACGCCGGTGCGCAGGGCGGCTGGTACCGGAACATCGTGTTCATCCCCGCCTACAACCGCGAGGGCAAGTCCCCCGAGCAGCTGCAGGGGGCGCCCGCCGAGGAAGTCGCGCCCTACGGCAATTACTGGGCGGACTGGGTGTCCACCTCCGGTGAGTGGATCAACGGTTCCACGGCGGCTTCGTCCGGTGGCTCGTACGAGTACGACTACGCCGTGATGCACGTGAAGCCCGAGCGGGGCGGCAAGTCGCTCGAGGAGCGGGTGGGCGCCGCGCTGCCCGTCGACTTCTCCGCTCCGTCCGCCACGCAGGTCGGCACGATGGGGGCCTGGGGCTACCCGCAGGCACCGCCGTTCAACGGCGTGCAGATGTTCAAGTGCCTCGACAAGCCGGTGCGGCTCTCGCTGACGCGCACGGCGCCGACGATGTTCCGGATCGGCTGCACGATGACGGCCGGCTCGTCCGGCGGCGGCTGGTTCCACGTCAAGGCCGACAAGAAGACGTACCTCGTCTCCAATACCTCCATCGGCCCCGCCGGCAGCTCGGGATGGCTCGCCGGACCGCAGCTCGGTAAGGGCGCGGAGCGGATGTTCCAGCAGATGAGCAGGAAGTACGGCAGCAGCTAGTGCCGCGTCAGGGGCACCAGCAGTCCGCCCATGACTGAGGCCCGCCTCCCCGGAGGCGGGCCTCAGTCATGGCCGACGGTCAGTTCACGGCCGGTGGTCAGTGACTGGCCGGGACGAACGTGGAAAGTTCCGCGGCCAGCTCCTCGTGGACCAGGGCCTTGAGCCGCGTGCCCTCCTCCGTGTGCTCCTCCGAGAGGACCTCGCCCTCGGCATGGGCGCGGGCGATGAGGGCGCCCTGGGTGTACGGGACCAGGGCGTCGATCTCGACCGACGGACGCGGCAGCTCGGCGTCGATGAGGGCGAGGAGCTTGTCGATGCCCTCTCCCGTACGGGCCGAGACCGCGAAGGCGCGCTTCTCGATCCGCAGCAGGCGCTGCAGGACGAGCGGGTCCGCCAGATCCGCCTTGTTGATCACGACGATCTCCGGTACGTCGGTGGCGCCGACATCCCGGATCACCTCACGTACCGCCGCGAGCTGCTCCTCCGGCGCCGGGTGCGAGCCGTCCACCACGTGCAGGATGAGGTCGGACTCGCCGACCTCCTCCATCGTGGAGCGGAAGGCCTCGACCAGGTGGTGCGGCAGATGACGGACGAATCCGACGGTGTCCGCGAGGGTGTAGACCCGGCCGCTCGGCGTCTCCGCCTTGCGGACGGTGGGGTCGAGGGTGGCGAACAGGGCGTTCTCCACGAGGACACCCGCCCCCGTGAGCCGGTTGAGGAGCGAGGACTTGCCCGCGTTGGTGTAGCCCGCGATCGCGACCGAGGGCACCTTGTTGCGCTTGCGCTCCTGGCGCTTGATGTCGCGGCCCGTCTTCATCTCCGCGATCTCCCGGCGCATCTTCGCCATCTTCTCGCGGATCCGTCGCCGGTCCGTCTCGATCTTGGTCTCGCCGGGGCCACGCGTGGCCATGCCGCCACCGCCGCCGCCGCCCATCTGCCGGGAGAGCGACTGTCCCCAGCCGCGCAGCCGCGGCAGCATGTACTGCATCTGCGCGAGCGCCACCTGCGCCTTGCCCTCTCGGGACTTGGCGTGCTGGGCGAAGATGTCGAGGATCAGGGCGGTCCGGTCGACCACCTTGACCTTGACGACGTCCTCGAGGTGGATGAGCTGTCCCGGGCTGAGCTCACCGTCGCAGACGACGGTGTCGGCCCCGGTTTCGAGGACGATGTCGCGCAGCTCGAGCGCCTTGCCGGAGCCGATGTACGTGGCCGGGTCGGGCTTGTCGCGCCGCTGGAAGACACCGTCGAGCACCAGGGCACCCGCCGTCTCGGCGAGGGCGGCGAGCTCCGCGAGGGAGTTCTCCGCGTCCTGGAGGGTGCCCGTGGTCCACACACCGACGAGCACCACGCGCTCCAGGCGGAGCTGGCGGTACTCGACCTCGGTGACGTCCTCGAGCTCGGTGGACAGGCCCGCCACACGACGCAGGGCGGCTCGCTCGGAACGGTCGTACTGCTCACCGTCCCGCGCGGAGTCGATCTCCTGGCTCCAGGCGACGTCCTCTTCCATCAGGGCTTCGGCCCGAAGTCCTTCGGGGAGGCTCGGCGCGAGGTTGTTGCCTTCGGCGTGCTGCGGGTCCTGCGCGTCCTGGGAAGTGGAAGAGAAGGTCAAGTGGATCCTTTGGTCGAGATGGATGCGGGTGCCCCTGAGCGGGCGGCCCCGCGCTTATTGTCAACGATTGCCGTGGCCCCAGGATTCCCAGGGGCTCCGTGCGCCCTCGGCCCCGGGATGCCCGGGGCCTCGTACGCCCTCGCTCCCGGGATGCCCGGGGGCTCGGTGCGCCGTCGACGGGATCGATGGTGGCACGGCACGGGCCGTCTCGTCATCCGGCTTTTCCTCGGTACCGGGCACCTCATCCGGCCTTCTCGGCCGTCCACTCCGGGTGCCCCGGCATCGGTGGCGTCTTCTCCCCGTACAGCCACGCCTCGAAGAAGGCAGTGAGATCGCGGCCGGAGACGTCGGAGGCGAGGGCGATGAAGTCGGTCGTCCTCGCCACGCCGTCGGCGTGCAGGTCGACCCACATCCGCTCCAGGCTCTCGAAGGCCCGCTCGCCGATCTCCTGCCGCAGCGCGTACAGGACCAGCGCGCTCCCGTCGTACACGACCGGCCGGAAGAGGCTGATCTTCTGCCCGGGCGAAGGCGGCTCCGGCGCGGCCGGCGGGCCGCCCGCGGCGCGCCACCGGTCGGACTTCGCATAGGCCCGGCGCATCCGGTCCTCCAGGCGCAGCCCCGCCTTCTCCTCCGCGTACAGCGCCTCGTACCAGGTGGCATGGCCCTCGTTGAGCCACAGATCGGACCAGCGGTGGGGGGTGACGCTGTTGCCGAACCACTGGTGGGCCAGCTCATGGACCATGATCGACTCGACGTACCACTCGGGATAGCCGCGCGAGGTGAACAGCGCGCGTTCGAAGAGCGACAGCGTCTGCGTCTCCAGCGCGAAGCCCGTCTCCGCATCGGCGACGAGGATCCCGTACGTCGCGAACGGGTAGGGCCCGATCCTCCGCTCCATCCAGGAGATCTGCTCCGGCGTCTTCCGCAGCCAGGGTTCCAGCTCCACCCGGTCCGCCTCGGGCACCACATCCCGCAGCGGCAGCCCGTGCGGCCCTTCGCGCCGTACGACCGAGGAGCGGCCAATGGCCACCTGGGCGAGTTCGGTGGCCATGGGGTGCACGGTGCGGTACGTCCAGGTCGTGGCGGACCCGGAGTTCTCACGGCCGGCCGGCAGCCCGTTGGCGACCACGGTGTACGCGCGCGGTGCGGTCACGCGGAAGGTGAACTGCGCCTTGTCGGAGGGGTGGTCGTTGCTCGGGAAGACCAGGTGTGCGGCGTCCGCCTGGTTCGCCATGACCAGCCCGTCGCCGGTGCGCACCCAGCCGCCCTCGTAGGGTTCGTCGGGGGTGGGGTCGCTGGTGTGGCGGACGGTCACGCGCAGCGGGCTGCCGGCGGGCAGAGGGCTGCCGGGTGTGATGATCAGGTCCTCGTCCATGCTCCGGAACCGGGCCCGTGTCCCGTTGACCTCGACCGAGCGCACCTCGCCCTGGGCGAAGTCGAGATTGACCCGCTCCAGCGGCTCGGTGGTCACCGCGTCGATCTTCGTCACGGCGTCGAGCGGCGCGGTGCCGGTGCCGCGGTAGGTGAGCGCGATGTCGTAGGCGCGGACGTCGTAGCCGGGGTTGCCGAGGTGCGGGAACAGCGGATCGCCGATGCCGAGCGGCGCGGCGGGTGAGGGCGCGCTCGCGGCGAGCAGGGACAGCGAGGCGGCCGCCAGGAGCGCGGCCTTCGGGCCGGACCTGCGGCCCGGCTTGCGACGGAACGTGAGCAGCATGGACCACGGCTACCAGCGCGCGGCCCGCACGTGGCGACGGCGCGAGCGACACCCACCCGAACGGGGTGCGGAGGAAGGCACCGGGTCGACGCGTTCACGGCGGGCCCACCGGTTCAGGCGGATCCACGGGGCTTCAAGCGGATCTACGGGTCTTCATCTTCAAGCGGATCTACGGGTCTTCATCTTCAGGGGGATCTACGGGTCTTCAGGGGGATCTACAGGTCGGCTGCCCGACTCACGAGGTGGCCGCCGCCTGATGCTGCGCCCGGCTCACGTCGTACACGCCCCCGACCTTGCGCATGGCCCGCATCAGGCCGGGAAGCCGTGCGGCGTCCGGGAGTTGCAGCGTGTACGTATGGCGTACGCGGCCCTCGACGGGCGGGTCGACGGTCGCCGAGACGATCGCCACGCCCTCCAACGCGATGGCCTCGGTCAGATCGGCGAGCAGATGCGGCCGCCCGAAGGATTCCGCGGTCAGCGTCACCCGGCACTGCGCCGAATCGACCCAGCGCACGCCGACGGGCCCGCGCCCGACCGCGGCCATCCGGCCGACGGCGGGACAGCCGGTGCGGTGCACGGTCACGACATTGCCGCGGACCGCGAAGCCCGTGATGGCATCGGGCGGCACCGGTGTGCAGCAGCCCGCGAGACGCACGGTGGCGCCGGGCAGCTCGGCCACGGCGTTGGCGGCGCTGTGCCGTGCGCCCGCGACGGTGAGCCCGGGCCGGGGCTCGGCCGGTTCACCGGTGGGGGGTCCGTCGGGGTGTGCGGCCAGCCAGCCCTTGATGGCGATACGGGCCGCGGGCGTACGGGCGTGATCGAGCCACTCCGGATCGGGCCCGGAGCCGGCTTCGCGGGGGGCGAGCAGGATCTGTACGGTGTCGCCGTCGCGCAGGGCGGTGCTGAGCGCGGTCAGCCGGTCGTTGACGCGTACGCCGATGCAGCAGTGCGCGCCCTCGCCGTACTGCGCATAGGCCGCGTCCACGCAGGTCGCGCCCGCGGGCAGACCGAGAGTGCCGCCCTCGGCGCGGTAGACGGTGATCTCCCGGTCCTGGGCGAGCTCTTCGCGCAGCGAGCTCCAGAAGGTGTCGGGATCGGGCGCGGACTGCTGCCAGTCGAGCAGCCGGGACAACCAGCCGGGGCGGGTCGGGTCGGCGCGCTCGCCGTCGGCGCCTGCGGCCAGGGTCCCTCCGGTCGTCGCACCCCCGCCGTCGCCCTCCGGTCCCCCTGCGCCCGCCCCCGCGCCGCCGGGGAGCGCATCGGCCTCAACCGAGGGCGCGTAGGGATTGCCGAGCGCCACGACGCCCGCCTCCGCGACCTTGTGCATCTGCTGCGTACGGATGAGGACTTCGGCCACCTCGCCGCCGCGCCCCACCACAGCCGTGTGCAGCGACTGGTACAGGTTGAACTTCGGTGCCGCGATGAAGTCCTTGAACTCCGAGATCACCGGCGTGAAGCAGGTGTGCAGTTCGCCGAGCACCCCGTAGCAGTCGGCGTCCTCGCCCACGAGCACGAGCAGGCGCCCGAAGTCGGCGCCGCGCAGCTCGCCGCGCTTCATCCGCACCCGGTGCACCGAGACGAAGTGGCGCGGTCTGATGAGGACTTCGGCCTCGATCCCGGCCGCGCGCAGCACTTCGCGTACGTCGTCGGCGGTGGCGGCGAGCGGATCGGCGCCGCGCTCGTTCTCGACGATCAGGGCCTTCGTCCTCGCGTACTCCTCGGGGTGCAGGATCGCGAAGACCAGGTCCTCGAGTTCGGTCTTGAGGGCCTGGACACCGAGCCGTTCGGCGAGCGGGATCAGTACGTCCCTGGTCACCTTGGCGATCCGCGCCTGTTTCTCGGGGCGCATCACGCCGAGGGTGCGCATGTTGTGCAGCCGGTCGGCGAGTTTGATCGACATCACGCGTACGTCGTTGCCGGTGGCGACGAGCATCTTGCGGAAGGTCTCGGGCTCGGCTGCCGCGCCGTAGCCGACCTTCTCCAGCTTGGTGACGCCGTCGACGAGATAGCAGACCTCCTCGCCGAACTCCGCCCGCACCTGGTCGAGGGTCACCTCCGTGTCCTCGACCGTGTCATGCAGCAACGACGCCACCAGGGTGGTGGTCTCGGCGCCGAGCTGGGCCAGGATCAGGGTCACGGCGAGCGGATGCGTGATGTACGGCTCACCGCTCTTGCGCATCTGCCCGCGGTGCGAGGACTCGGCGAGCACATAGGCGCGGCGCAGCGCGTCGGTCCCGGCATCGGGGTGGTGGACGCGGTGTGCCTCGACCACATGGGCGATCGCATCGGGCAGCCGGTCACGCGCGGGCGAGCCGAGGAGCGCGGCCCAGCCGAGCCTGCGCAGGTCGAGCCGGGGGCGGCCGCGCCTGCGGGGCGCGCCCGGGCTCATGGGGCCTGTCGCCTCTGCACTCATGGGCACCTCCGGCTGCGTCGACCGGCACCCTCGGGAACGGGGCGACGTATCCATGGTGCGGACACTGATCCGGGGACCGCGCCGTCCGGGCCGGTGCTTGATGCTACCGACCCCATCACGCGGTGCTCACCGGCTCTCGCCGAGCGTGAAACGGATCACCCATTCGAGCGAACGTTCAGGCGTCAAGGGTTTCGAACCATTCAGAACTGATCTCGCCTTCGGCGACGATCGCCGCGGGCCCGGTCATCTCGATCTCGCCGTCGACCCCCTCGGTGATCACCAGGCGTCCGCCGGGGACATCGACGGTGTACGTGACGGGGGCACCCGTGACGGAGGGGTCGAGGCCGTCGCGGCGGGCCGTGGCGACGGCGACCGCACATGCCCCCGTGCCGCAGGAGCGGGTCTCGCCGACGCCTCGCTCGTGGACGCGCAACGCCACATGGCGCTTGCCGCGGTCGACGACGAACTCGATGTTCACGCCGTCCGGGTAGACCTCGGCGGGGGCGAAGGGCGGCGGGGTGAAGAGGTCGCCGGCCTGGTCGAGGTCGTCGATGAAGGCGACGGCGTGCGGATTGCCCATGTTCACATTGCGGGCGGGCCAGCTGTGTGCTCCGACGGTGACGGTGGCCTGCTCCTCGGGGAAGGCGGCCCTGCCCATGGCGACCGTGATGGCGGCCTCCTCGGCACCGTCGGTGCCTTCGCCGTCCGCGGCGCCCCGGTCGTCCCGGCTGCCCTGGCCGTCCCGGCTGCCCTGGCCGTCCTTGGCGATGTGCACGCGCTTGATGCCGCCGCGGGTGGCGACGGCGAGGTCACCGGCCTCGACATGGCCGGCGCGCCGCAGATAGTGGGCGAAGACGCGGACGCCGTTGCCGCACATCTCGGCGACGGAGCCGTCACCGTTGCGGTAGTCCATGAACCACTCGGCCTCGCCCGCCAGGTGCGCGGCCTCGGGGTGCGCGGCCGAGCGCACCACGTGGATGAGCCCGTCCCCGCCGATTCCGGCCCGCCGGTCGCAGAGCGCGGCAACGGCGCGCGGGCTCAGCGCGATGGCATTGTCCGGATCGGGCACGATCACGAAGTCGTTCTGCGTTCCGTGACCCTTGAGGAAGGGGATGCTCATTCCTCGATGGTACGCAACCGCCCCGCAGACCGGGCGCGGACCACCGCAGCCCACCGCGCCGACAGCTTGATCCCGGAAAGCCGGGGCACGCCCCCTAGCGCAGCCGCGCGACCCGCCATACGGCCAGCACGGCCAGCACGCCGACGACCGTGGTGTACGTGAGCACCACCCGCCAGTCCGGGCGGTTCCCGGAGCCGCGGGCCGGGAGCCCTGGCCAGGTGTGGCCGACGCGGCGGGCCGCCATGACACCCCAGCCGGCCGCGCAGCAGCTGATCAGCAGCCCGAGCATGGCGACCACGGCGCCGCCGTCGTCGAAGGCGAAGGCGAGCGGGAAGGCGAACATCAGTGAGCCGAGCGTGGCCAGGACCACGATCGGGGCGATCTGCCAGATCCGGAGCTTGCGCTGCGGGCGCAGCTCCACCTCGACCTCGGAGGCGGCGAGCGCGGCGGCTTCCTCCTCCGGGTCGGGCCCGTCGGGAACCACGGTGTCGCCCGTGGTGTCCTCCGACTCGTGCAGCCCGTCGCGCCCCTGCACGGACAGCGCTTCGGCGCCTTCGGGGTGCGTCTCGGAATCCGGACGCTCCTGAGCTCCGGGGCTCATCTGCCCTCGCCCCTGCCCCTGCTCGTCGTGTGCGGTGTCGCGAGGGCCGGCCTCCATCGCCACGTGCCCTCCCAACTGGCTTTCACGGTCGATCGAAGCTTGATGATGGCACGGGCGGTCACGCCCCGATGACCGCCGGAGCGTCCCGATGCCATCACGTGATCAGGCTGTAACCGCTCGTTCGATCAACGCCAGTGCATGGGTCGGGAGTTCCCCGCGATCACCGGCCGCCCCGCTGAGCCAGTGCACACGCGGATCGCGCCGGAACCAGGAGTCCTGGCGGCGCGCGAAACGCTTGGTGGCGCGCACGGTCTCGACGCGCGCCTCCTGTTCGGTGCACTCCCCGGCGAGCGCGGCCAGCACCTGCTGGTAACCGAGGGCCCGCGAGGCGGTCCTGCCCTCGCGCAGCCCCTGCGCCTCCAGGGCGCGCACCTCGTCGACGAGCCCGGCCTCCCACATCCGGTCGACCCGCAGCGCGATCCGCTCGTCGAGCTCGGGACGCGCCACGTCCACGCCGATCTGGACGGTGTCGTAGACGGAGTCGTGGCCGGGCAGGTTGGCGGTGAAGGGCTGTCCGGTGATCTCGATGACTTCGAGGGCGCGCACGATACGGCGACCGTTGCTCGGCAGGATCGCCCTGGCCGCATCGGGGTCGGCGGCGGCGAGGCGGGCGTGCAGCGCCCCGGAGCCGCGCAGGGCCAGCTCCTCCTCCAGACGCGCGCGCACCGCCGGATCCGTACCGGGGAATTCGAGCTGGTCGACCGCGCCGCGGATGTACAGGCCCGAGCCGCCGACGAGGATCGGCCAGCGGCCCGCGGCGAGCAGCCGGTCGATCTCGGCGCGGGCCAGCTTCTGGTACTCCGCGACACTGGCCGCCTCGGTGACGTCCCAGATGTCGAGAAGGTGGTGCGCGATGCCGCCGCGCTCCTCGAGCGTCAGCTTCGCGGTGCCGATGTCCATCCCGCGATAGAGCTGCATGGAGTCCGCGTTGACGACTTCGCCGCCGAGTTCGCGTGCGAGAAAGACGCCGAGATCCGATTTGCCGGCGGCGGTGGGCCCGACGACGGCGATGACGCGGGGCCCTGACTGGGGCGTGGCTGCTGCGGTACTCACCTGACCAGTCTCGCAGGCGCCGGGCACGTACTCGAACGAGCTACGTGACACCACGGGTTCGCCTTCGTTTGCCGTTGCGAGGTCCCAGCCGCCGGTTTCGAGAACCGGGGCCCCGGAGGACACAAGGAGACCCACCGGGCGGCGCGGGATTTCACTCGCATGACTAGGTTTGGAGTTGAAATGGGCGTTTTTGCACGGTTCCGTCGCAGGGGCAAGGAGACCGAGGCCGCGTCAACGGCCGAGACCGGCACTGCCACCCTGACGGCCGATCCGACGGCCGAGCCGGAGGCCGGTGCGGCCGCCGGGGCCGCCGGGACCGCCGCCGCGGGCACGACGGAACCGGCTTCGGAGACCACGGAGCAGCCCGCGGGCCAGGCCGCCGGGGCGGTCGCCGCCGCCGGCCCGGTCGAGATCCCGAAGCAGCAGTCGCCGGACCGGGCGCCGGACAACAAGGCCGGCGGCGAAACGACGGTCGGCCCTGGTGACGCGGCCGGTGACACGGCCGGTGACGAAGCCCGCGATGAGGCTGGTGACGCGGTCCGCAAGTAGGAGCGGTCCGAGCCGGGCTCTCCGGATGCCGACGGAACGCCGACGCCGCCGGCCTCCTGAGACCGCCGCCTGAGACGGCACACCGACCGACGGCCGTGGGATGGCACCCCCGGCCGTCGGTCGCTCAGGGATCGGGCCTCAGAGATCGGGGCTCGGGGCTCGGAAGCTCGGGCTCGGAAGCTCGGGGCTCGGGAGCTCGGGGCTCGGGAGCTCGGGGCCTTTGAGGCTCAAGGGCTCGGGCTCAGGGAGCAGGCCGCGCCTCGAAGCTCAGCTCAGGACCAGGAACCGGGCCGCGCCTCGAAGGCCAGCTCAGGACCAGGCCGCGACCATGTACCCGACCCCGTACGGAGCCTCGTCGTACAGCAGCGTGCCGCTCAGGCCCGCGCCCTCCGCGGCGCCCGCGAGCAGCTGCCACGCGGCGCGCCCGGCCGCCTGCAGCTCCTGGGCGAGCTCCGCGTCCAGTTCCTTGAGCGCGGAGACATCCGCGGCGCCTAGCGCACGGGCCGCCGCCGCGTCGAAGGCTTCCGCACGCTCGTCCAGATAGCCCGGCGCCTTGAGTGACCGGCGAGCGCTGCCGTCGCCCATCACCAGCAGCGCCACCCGCTCCGCCTGTCCGGCGAGATCGGCGCCCACCTCGAAACAGCGCTCGGGCGCGAGGGGTTCACCGACGCCGAGCCCCTCCACGGCCCCGGCCCAGCGCTCCCGCTGCAGCAGCCAGGCCGCCACGGCCAGCGAGCCCGGCAGGGCGCCCCTGGGCTCCCCCTCGCCCAGCTGTACGCGGAGATCCACGCCGAAGCCGTCGAACCCGCCCACTGTCCCCTGGGGATGCGGCCCGCGCCCGCCCTGCTCGGCGGGACCGACCACGATCAGCTTGTCCGGGCGGGCGGCGGCGAGCACGGCGATGGCATCGGCACAGGCCGTACGGACACCGTCGAGCTCGGACGCGGCACCGGCGGCGACGGCGGGCACCAGCAGGGGCGGGCAGGGACAGACGGCTGCGGCGACGAGCATGATCGGCAGGGTACTGGGTCGACCACCCCAACGGTGAGCCCGTGCGGCACCTCGAACCCGTTCGGCACCTCGAACCTGTGCGACAGCAGTCGTCCCGTCCCGCGTTCAGGGGTGCCCTCGTTCAGGGGTGCCCTCGTTCAGGGGTGTCCGCGTACAGGGGTGTCCGCGTTCAACGCGACAGGATCAGTCGCAACCGCACCCCGGCCCAGTCGGCGCGGCGACCGGCGCCGGCGCGCCGATACCCGGCAGCCCCAGCATCACGCCCGCGCCGGCCGGCGCCTTCGGCGCCGCGTTGCGCCGCTCCCACGCGTCCCCAGCCGCCGTCCGGCGCACCGCCCGCACCGGCCCCTCGGCCAGCAGATGGTGCGGCGCCGCGTACGTGACCTCGACGGTCACCACATCGCCGGGCCGCACCTCCTGCTCCGGCTTCGTGAAGTGCACGAGCCGGTTGTCGGGTGCCCGCCCGGACAGCCGGTGCGTGGAGTCGTCCTTGCGCCCCTCGCCCTCCGCGACCATCAGCTCGAGGACGCGCCCGACCTGCTTCTTGTTCTCCGCCCAGGAGATCTCCTCCTGGAGCGCGACGAGACGCTCGTAGCGCGCCTGCACGACCTCCTTGGGGATCTGTCCGTCCATCTCGGCCGCCGGCGTACCGGGACGCTTGGAGTACTGGAAGGTGAACGCGTTGGTGAAGCGGGCCTCGCGCACCACGTGCATCGTCTGCTCGAAGTCCTCCTCGGTCTCGCCGGGGAAGCCGACGATGATGTCCGTGGAGATCGCGGCGTCCGGCATCGCGGCCCGCACCTTCTCGATGATCCCGAGGAAACGCTCCTGCCGGTACGAGCGCCGCATCGCCTTGAGGACGGTGTCCGAGCCGGACTGCAGCGGCATGTGCAGCTGCGGCATCACGTTCGGCGTCTCGGCCATCGCCGCGATCACGTCGTCCGTGAAGTCGCGCGGGTGCGGCGAGGTGAAGCGCACCCGCTCCAGGCCCTCGATCTTCCCGCAGGCCCGCAGGAGCTTGCTGAACGCCTCTCGGTCGCCGATGTCCGACCCGTACGCGTTCACGTTCTGCCCGAGCAGCGTGATCTCCGAGACGCCCTCGGCGACCAGTGCCTCGATCTCGGCGAGGATGTCGCCGGTCCTGCGGTCCTTCTCCTTGCCGCGCAGGGCGGGGACGATGCAGAAGGTGCAGGTGTTGTTGCAGCCGACGGAGATCGACACCCATGCCGCGTAGGCGCTCTCACGGCGGGTCGGCAGCGTGGAGGGGAAGGCCTCCAGGGATTCGGCGATCTCGACCTGCGCCTCGTCCTGGACGCGGGCGCGCTCCAGGAGCACCGGCAGCTTGCCGATGTTGTGGGTGCCGAAGACGACATCCACCCACGGGGCCTTCTTGACGATGGTCTCGCGGTCCTTCTGCGCGAGGCAGCCGCCGACGGCGATCTGCATCCCGGGGCGCGTGGTCTTGCGGGGGGCGAGGCGTCCGAGGTTGCCGTACAGCTTGTTGTCGGCGTTCTCCCGTACCGCGCAGGTGTTGAACACGACCACGTCGGCATCGCCGTCGGCACCCTCGGGCGCGCGGACGTACCCCGCGTCCTCCAGGAGCCCGGAGAGGCGCTCGCTGTCGTGCACGTTCATCTGACAGCCGTAGGTCTTCACTTCGTACGTGCGCGGAGTTGCCGACATGCCAGAGATCAGTCCAAACGATGGTCTACGGGAGGTCCGGGGCCGCTCCGGAGGGGTCCGGGGCCGCGTCGGCCGACGCCTGCACACGACGGCCGGTCATCCAGTTTACGAGGCCGCGCGAGGCGGCAGCCCCGTACGGCGGGGACAGGGCCCCCAGGCATCGCCGGGGCGGCCCGGAACACGCACGGAGCACGCACGGAGCACGCACGGAGCACGCACGGAGGGCAACGGTGCGATCACCGTTGCCCTCCGTGGTTACCGCCGGATCGGACCCGGCTACTCCTTCTTCCCCGCGCTGCCCGGAGGCTCGACGCCGGGAATCCCGGGGGCGCCGGGGGCTCCGGCCGCACCGGCGATCGCGGCCTCCTCGACCGCGTCGGCGCCGAGCACCGCGCCGGTGCTCTTCTTGCGCTGCCGCAGCCGCTTCTCCAGCCAGGAGGCGAAGCTCGTCAGGATGAGGTTCAGGATGATGAAGATCACCGCGACGACGATGAAGCTCGGGATCACGTTGCCGTAGAACGCGGAGAGGGTCTTGCGCTCGTTGAGGAGCTCGGTGAAGGCGAGCATCGCGCCGCCGAGCGCCGTGTCCTTCACGACGACCACGAGCTGGCTGACGATGGCCGGCAGCATCGCGGTCACGGCCTGCGGCAGCAGGACGGCCCGCATCGTCTGGCCCTTGCGCAGGCCGATCGCCTTGGCCGCCTCGCTCTGGCCCTTGGGCAGGGAGAGGATGCCGGCCCGGACGATCTCCGCGAGCACCGAGGCGTTGTAGAGCACCAGACCGGTGACCACCGCGAACATCGGACGGTCCGCGGGGGCGATGGTCTGCGACCAGTACTCCGCGTAGTACTGGTTGGCGAACACCATGAGGATCAGGACCGGGATGGCCCGGAAGAGCTCCACGACGAAGGTGGCGGGAGCGCGCACCCAAGCGTGGTCCGAGAGCCGCGCGATGCCGAGGACGGCGCCGAGCGGCAGGGCGATCACCATCGACAGGCCGGCCGCCTTGAGCGTGTTCGCCAGGCCGGGCAGCAGGTACGTGGTCCAGGCGTCGGCGGTGGTGAACGGCTCCCACTTGGCCCAGTCCAGCTGGCCCTTGTCGGCGAAGACGCTGATCACCCACCACGCGAGGAGCGCGAGCAGGGCCAGGAAGACGACCGAGAAGATCAGGTTGCGCCGCTTGGCGCGGGGGCCGGGGATGTCGTACAGAACCGAGCTCATCGCTTCACCGCCACGCGCTTGCCGATCCAGCCGAGGAAGATGCCCGTCGGCAGGGTGAGAACTACGAATCCGAAGGCGAAGACCGCCGTGGTGAGCAGCAGCTGCGCCTCGGTCTCGATGATGTCCTTCATCAGGAGTGCGGCCTCGGTAACACCGATGGCCGCAGCGACCGTGGTGTTCTTCGTCAGCGCGATCAGGACGTTGGTGAGCGGGCCCACCACCGAACGGAACGCCTGGGGAAGCACCACCAGGGTCAGGACCTGGGTGAAGTTGAGCCCGATGGCGCGGGCCGCCTCGGCCTGGCCGACCGGCACGGTGTTGATGCCGGAGCGCAGCGATTCGCAGACGAACGTGGCGGTGTACGCGACGAGGCCGAGGATCGCGAGCCGGAAGCCCTGGAGCTGGAAGTCGTCGGCCGCGCCCATGGTCACACCGAGGGTGTCGGCGAGGCCGAGCGAGGTGAAGACGATGATGACGGTGAGCGGAATGTTCCGCACCACGTTCACGTACAGGGTCCCGAATCCGCGCATCAGCGGAACCGGGCTGACCCGCATGGCAGCCAGGATGGTGCCCCAGATCAGGGCGCCGATGCCGGAGAAGACGGTGAGCTGCACCGTCGTCCAGAACGCCCCGAGCAGGTCGTAGCCTTCAAGAAAGTCGAACACGATCTCCCGCGCTTCCGCGTGTCGATTGGTGCGGTGCGCCGCCCCGGTCGAGGGCGGCGCACCGTCAGATCAACGTGCCCTGCGGGCCGGCCGGGGGCCGGATGTTCCGCGAGGGCCGCCGGTCAGGGCCTACTTGACGATGTTGCCGATCTGCGGCGCCGGCTCGTTCTCGTAGGTGTCGCCGAAGTTCTTCGTGACGGCGTCCTGCCAGGCGCCGTCCTCGACCATCTTCTCGAGCGCCTTGTTGATCTTGTCCTGGAGTTCCTTGTCGCCGTCCTTGATGCCGATGCCGTAGTTCTCGTTGCTCAGCTCGAGACCGGCCAGCTTGAACTTGCCCTTGTACTGGTCCTGCGCGGCGTAGCCGGCGAGGATCGAGTCATCGGTGGTCAGCGCGTCGATGCTGCCGGCGGCCAGGCCCTCGAGGCACTCGGAGTAGGTGTTGACCGTCTTGAGGTTCGCATCGGGGGCGATGTCCTTCTTGACGTTCTGCGCCGAGGTGGAACCGCTGACCGAGCAGAGGTTCTTGCCGTTGAGGTCGGTGCCCTTGGAGATGTCCGAGTCGACCTTGACCAGCAGGTCCTGGTGGGCGAGCAGGTAAGGGCCGGCGAAGTCGACGAGCTTGTCGCGCTCGTCGGTGATCGAGTACGAGGCGGCGATGAACTTGACGTCACCGCGCTTGAGGGCGTTCTCGCGGTCGGGGCTCGGGGTCTCGACCCACTCGATCTGGTCGGCCTCGTAGCCGAGCTCCTTGGCCACGTAGGTGGCGACGTCGACATCGAAGCCGGTGAACCCGTCCGGCGTCTTCTGGCCGATGCCGGGCTGGTCGAACTTGATGCCGACCTTGATCTTGTCGCCGCCGTCGCCGCTGTCGTCGCCGCCGTCGCCGCAGGCGGAGGCGGTGAGCGCGAGGGTCAGAGCGGTAGCGGTGGCGAGGCCCGCCTTACGGAACTTCATGGTGAACATCCTTTGCGTTTCGGTGAGTTGCAGCAGCTCGGTCGTGCGAGCCCAGTGAAGCAGGGACTCAGTGGTGCAGGATCTTCGACAGGAAGTCCTTGGCCCGGTCACTGCGCGGTGCGGTGAAGAACTTCTCCGGGGTGGCCTGCTCGACGATCTGCCCGTCCGCCATGAAGACGACACGGTTGGCGGCGGAGCGGGCGAAGCCCATCTCGTGGGTGACGACAACCATGGTCATGCCGTCGCGGGCGAGCTGCTGCATGACCTCGAGCACCTCGTTGATCATCTCCGGGTCGAGCGCGGAGGTCGGCTCGTCGAAGAGCATCACCTTCGGCTCCATGGCCAGAGCGCGGGCGATCGCGACACGCTGCTGCTGGCCGCCGGAGAGCTGGGCCGGGTACTTGTCCGCCTGGGAGGCGACGCCGACCCGGTCGAGCAGTGTGCGCGCCTGCGTCTCGGCGTCCGCCTTGGACTTCTTGCGGACCTTGATCTGGCCCAGCGTGACGTTCTCCAGAACGGTCTTGTGGGCGAAGAGGTTGAAGGACTGGAAGACCATGCCGACGTCGGCGCGGAGCTTGGCCAGCTCCCGGCCTTCGGCGGGCAGGGGCTTTCCGTCGAGCGAGATGCTTCCTGAGTCGATGCCTTCCAGGCGGTTGATCGCCCTGCACAGCGTCGACTTGCCCGAGCCCGAGGGCCCGATCACGACGACGACCTCACCGCGGGCGATGGTCAGGTCGATGTCCTGGAGCACGTGCAACGCGCCGAAGTGCTTGTTGACGTTCTTCAGCACGACCAGTTCGTCCGCCGTCGGCGCGGCGTCCTTGGTCACCGATACTTCGGCCATGGGGGTTCCTGCTCCGTCCTCCTCGGTTGCGAGGACAGTAGTAACCGCTCCTCACAAGCGTCATTACATCTGAGGGGAAATTGAGCATAACGATCCGGCCGCAACCGGACACTCTGCGTGAAGGGGACACGCGTTTCGCGTACCGGCTGGATAACGGAACCCGCGTGCAGACCGAACGGCCTTGACGCCGTCGCCGTGCATCGGCGTGACTGCCTTGGTGCATCGTCGGCACCTCAGTACTGCATGGGCATCCGAGGGACGGGTGAACGGAAGGGGGACAGAATGAGACTACTGCTGGTCGAGGACGACGACCATGTGGCGGCCGCGCTGTCCGCCGTGCTCGCCCGGCACGGATTCGACGTCGTGCACGCCCGCAACGGCGAGGAGGCGCTGCACGCGCTGCTTCCCACGGACAAGCCGCCCTTCGGGGTCGTCCTGCTCGACCTCGGCCTGCCCGACCAGGACGGATACGAGGTCTGCGGCAAGATCCGCAAGCGCAGCACCACGCCGGTGATCATGGTGACGGCGCGTGGTGACATACGCAGCCGTATCCACGGGCTGAACCTCGGCGCCGACGACTATGTCGTGAAGCCGTACGACACCGGGGAGCTGCTCGCCCGTATCCACGCGGTGAGCCGGCGGACGCACCAGGACGACGCCACAGGCCCGGTCGAGACGGGCATCACGCTCGGGGACGTCCATGTGGAGCTGCCGACCCGCCGGGTCACGGTCTCGGGCGAGTCGGTGCAGCTGACCCGCAAGGAGTTCGACCTGCTCGCGCTGCTCGCCCAGCGCCCCGGGGTGGTGTTCCGGCGCGAGCAGATCATCAGCGAGGTCTGGCAGACCAGCTGGGAGGGCACCGGCCGGACCCTGGAGGTCCATGTGGCCTCGCTGCGCTCGAAACTGCGGATGCCCGCACTGATCGAGACGGTGCGCGGCGTCGGCTACCGGCTCGTCGCCCCTGCCGCCTAGGCCCGCCGCGTGCGTACGCGTCTGCTGCCGCTGCTCATCGTGCTCATGGCGGCCATCCTGCTGGCCCTGGGCTTTCCGCTCGCGGTGAGCCTGGCCGCGGCACAGCAGCAGCGGGTGGTCGTGGACCGTCTGGAGGACGCGACGCGTTTCGCCGGGCTCGCCCAGTTCGTCGCGGAACGCTCGAATGCGGCACGGACGGAGGGCGAGCGACTCAAGACCCTGCGCCGCGACCTGCAGCGCTATCACAGCGTGTACGGCATCCGGGCCGGTGTCTTCTACCGCGAGGGCGGTGTGATGGCCCGCTCGCACGACTGGGACGTCCCCGCCGAAGGCGCGGGCCGCGAGGCCTTCACCGACGCGCTCTACGGCCACAGCAACCAGGATCCGCGGCAGATCTGGCCCTGGCAGGGCGACCGCCTGTACGTGGCCGCCCCGGTGGTACGGGACGGCGATGTGATCGCGGTCGTCCTCACCGACTCCCCCACCGGCAAGATGCGCTCGAAGATCCTGCGCGGCTGGATCCTGATCGGGGCCGGCGAGACGGCGGCCATGTTCCTGGCGATCGGGGCGGCACTGCGGCTGACGGGGTGGGTGCTGCGTCCCGTACGGGATCTGGACGCGACGACGCACGACATCGCGACCGGGCGGCTGAAGTCGCGGGTCGCGGGCGCGGGCGGGCCGCCGGAGCTGCGGCGGCTGGCCCGCTCCTTCAACGAGATGGCCGATCATGTCGAGGACGTGCTGGAACAGCAGCGCGCGTTCGTCGCGGACGCCTCGCACCAGCTGCGCAATCCGCTCGCGGCGCTGCTCCTGCGGATCGAGCTTCTCGCGCTCGAGCTGCCCGAGGGCAACGAGGAGATCGCCTCCGTGCAGACGGAGGGCAAGCGCCTGGCGCGGGTCCTCGACGATCTGCTGGACCTGGCCCTTGCCGAGCACTCGGGCGCCGAGCCGCAGCTGACGGACCTCGGCGAGCTGGTCGCCGAGCGGGTCGCGGCCTGGGGGCCGCTCGCCGAGGACAAGGGGGTGGAGCTGCGCATGGCCGGGGCGGCAGCGGCCACGGCCTGGGCGGACCCGGTGACGCTGTCGAGCGCGCTCGACGCGGTCGTCGACAACGCGCTGAAGTTCACGCCCGCGGGAGAACGGGTCACGGTGACGGTCGCGGCCAACGGCTCCGCCACCACCGTCGAGATCGCGGACGGGGGGCCCGGCCTCACCGAGGAGGAACTCAACCGGATCGGCGACCGTTTCTGGCGCAGCAGCCGCCATCAGAACATCAAGGGCTCGGGGCTCGGGCTCTCCATCACGCGCGCCCTGCTGGCGGCCTGCGACGGCTCGATCACATACGTACCGAACGAGCCGCACGGCCTCAGGGTGATCCTCTCGGTGCCGCGCACCGGCCCGGCTGGGGCGTGAGGTCCGGGGGCAGACCAGTCCCGGCTTCACGGGTCCGGCGGCCCGGCGTCCGCTGTTCAGCAGTACGGCCTCACCGCCTCACGGCTTCACCGCTTCACCGCTTCACCGCTTCACGGCTTCACGGCTTCACGGCTTCACCGAGCGGTAGTACCGCCGAGCGCCCTCGTGCAGCTCCAGGGGATCCGTGAACAGCGCGGTCCGCAGGTCCACCACCTGCGCCGCGTGCACCTCGCTGCCGATGCTGTCGCGGTGGTCTATGACGACCCGGGTCAGCCACTCGATCAGACGGTCGTCCACCCGGTCCGCGGCAACCAGCAGGTTCGCCACGGCGATCGTGTCCACCGTGTGTCCGCGCTGCGCCCGGGGATACGCGTCGGCCGGCATCACCGAAGCCCGGTAGTACCCGGCGGATCCGGGCCGCGCGTGCAGCGCCTCGATCACGTCACCGAGCGGTACGAGGCTGATCTCCATCCGCTCGGACAGCTTCTCCACGAACGGTGTGGGCAGACCGCCCGACCAGAAGAACGCATCGACCTCGCCGCGCTCAAGGAGATCATCCGCGTCCTGCGAGGCGACACCCAGCGGCTGCAGGTCCCCGGCCGGATCGAGGCCCGCCGCCTGGAGCACCCGGTCCGCGATGATCCGTACGCCCGAGCCCTCGGGGCCGACGACGACCCGCTTGTCGCGCAGGTCGGCGGCCTTTTCGATGCCCGAGTCGGCGGCGACGACCAGATGGACGTAGTCGTCGTAGAGGCGGGCGCAGCCGCGCAGCACGTCGGCGCCGGGCGCCTCGCTGTCCTTGTACTGCTGTACGGCGTCGGCGGCCGCGATGGTGATGTCGGCGCGGCCGTCCGCCACCCGCTCGACGTTCTCCTTGGAGCCCTTGCTGGTGCGCAGGTCGATGTCGAGATCGGGGAGGTCCTTCACGGCCGCCCGGTCGAGCAGCTTGCCGTACTCCTCGTAGACGCCGCCGCGGCCGCCCGTGCTGAAGACGACCTGTCCGCCGGGCCGGTCCGCTCCCAGTGGCAGCAGCCACCACAGGAGCAGCCCGAACACCACGAGCGCGGCTGCCGTGCCCTGCAGGGCACGGCGCCTGCCGAGGCGCGCGAGGGTGGGTGACATGCGGGCGATCCTGCCAGGTCACACTCGGTGAGCACCAGGGGTGTCGGGCACATCGCGGACGCGGCCGGGCGCGCCCCGCC
The DNA here is from genome assembly GCF_047779955.1 of Streptomyces lothianensis. Classification (NCBI taxonomy): domain Bacteria; kingdom Bacillati; phylum Actinomycetota; class Actinomycetes; order Kitasatosporales; family Streptomycetaceae; genus Streptomyces; species Streptomyces lothianensis. Next base: position 196,124 of record NZ_JBLMKT010000028.1, read on the forward strand.
CCAACGGGTGCGCTTACATGAGCAGTCCACCGGAGGGAAGCCTTCCGTACGCGGGGAGGCCGCAGCTTGACTAGGGAGGCATGCACTCGGTTGCATACGTTCTGTGATCGTGCACACCGCGTCAACTGCCCGCTGCCGTAGGCCGCGTCCGGGCGCCCCTCAGCGCCGGCTCCGCAGGACCCAGTCGGCGGGAGGTCGGGCGCCGTGGATCCGGTAATCATCGTGGGAGCCGGGCCCGTGGGACTCACCTCGGCGCTGGCGCTCGCGCGGCACGGCATCCCCTCCGTCGTCCTCGACGAGGGCCCCGGCAAGGACGAGCAGCGGCCCGCGCGCACGGTGGTGCTGCGCGAGGACACGGCCGGTCTCACCGAACGCCTCACCGGCATCACCCTGAGTGACGCCCGCTGGGCCGGCTGGCGTTCGCTGCGCCGCAAGCAGGAGGTGCGGCGGATCACCTTCGACGAGGCGCGTCCCGGTCCGGTGCACCTCGCTCAGCACAGCCTCACCGCCGCCCTGCGCGCCGCCGTCGCGCAAGAACGCCTCATCAAGGTGGCCGTCGACAGCCGGCTCGGCTCGATCGAGCAGGACGCCGGCGGGGTCACCGCGCACGCCCGTGGGCCCAAGGGCACCTGGTGGCGGGGCAGCTATCTGATCGGCTGCGACGGCCCGCGGTCCACGGTGCGCAAGCTGCTCGACATCCGCTTTCCCGGGCGTACGGCGGTCGAACGGCACGCGGTCGCGGCGCTGCACGCCGAGCTGCCGTGGCCCGGTGAGGCGCTGCTGCACCGGATGGCGCCCTGGCGCGGCGCGCCCGCCGAGATCACCGCGCGTCCGCTGCCGGACGGCGCCTGGCGCCTCGACTGGCTGCTGCCCGCGCGCAGCGAACTCGTCACGCCCGAGCAGCTGGTGAGCCTCGTACGGGACACCCTGGCCGGCTGGTGCGGTGCCACGCCGCCGTACGAACTCGTCGACACCGGTGTGCAGACCGTGCACCACCGCCTCGCCCGGCGCTGGCGGGTGGGCCGCTGCTTCCTCGCCGGGGACGCGGCGCATCTGCTCGGCGCGCTCGGCACGCAGGGCGTGGACGAGGGGCTGCGGGATGCGGACAACCTCGCCTGGAAGCTGGCGCTCTGCCGCGATCACGGCGAGTCGGAGCTGCTGCTCGACAGCTATCAGGCGGAGCGGCGGACCGCGGTCGCAGCCCGGCTGCGCGCCGCCGACCAGGCGCTGCCGATACTGCGCGGCGGCGGGCTGCGGGCGTGTGTGCCGGGGACGGCGCGCGGGCAGGACACGCTGCTCACCGACGGACACCTCGGGCGCGGCCCGCTCGGCTCGCTGCCTTCGTACGCAGCGTCTCCGCTCGCCCTCGGCGAGGCCTCGGGTTCCCAGGTCACCGTGGGTACGGCGGCGGGCGAGCCGATCGCGGACGTCCCGGTGACCGCGCCGGACGGCTCCGAGGTGCGGCTGCGGGACCGGCTGGGGCGCGGGCGGATGCTGGTGGTCCTGGTCGCTCCGGGCACGGGGGTCTGGGAGCGGCGGCACTGGCTGCGGGCCGGTGTGATGCCCCGGCTCGCGGCGGCCGTCACTGCGCTGCCGCTGCCCGCGGAGCTCCTGGTCGCGGAGGGCTATCCGGGCGCCGTCGCCCACACCGTGCTTCTGGTGCGCCCCGACGGCCACCTGGTCACGGCCCTCACGGGCGTACGGCCCGCGGAACTGTACGCGGCCGCGGACACGGCCCGCGGCGGCCGGCCCGCACCGCCCTCGGGCGCTCGGCGCGGCGCGACGGTGGGCCGGGCGGAGGACGACGCCGTGGGCGCGCCGCGCTCGGCAGTGGATGGTGCGCGCGGTGCGACGGAGCCCGGGGCCTCCACCACGGCGGAAGTCCGGGGCCGGTCCGGCGAGGCGGAGGAGCACCGGGACGTATCCGGCGAGGCGGCCGCACGGGCGATCCACGCCGCGGAGACCGACTGAAGCCTGTCCCGCGTCATTCGAACCCCAGCTCGTCCACGTCCTCCCCCTCCTCCTCGAGCGCCCGCCGCACCACCCGCAGCGCCATCCCTTCGGGATAGCCCTTGCGGGCGAGCATGCCCGCGAGGCGGCGGATGCGCTTCTCGCGGTCGAGGCCGCGGGTCGCGCGGAGCTTGCGGGCGACAAGCTCGCGGGCCGTCTCCTCCTCCTGCTCGGAGTCGAGCTGCCCGACCGCCTCGTCGATGGTCCCGGAGTCGACCCCTCGCGTGCGCAGCTCGCGGGCCAGCGCGCGCCGGGCGAGGCCCCGGCCGTGGTGGCGGGACTCGACCCAGGCGTCGGCGAAGGCCGAGTCATTGATCAGCCCGACCTCCTCGAATCGGGAGAGCACCTCCTCGGCCACCTCGTCGGGGATCTCCCGTTTGCGCAGGGCGTCGGCGAGCTGCTTGCGGGTGCGCGGCGTGCCGGTGAGCAGGCGCAGGCAGATGTTCCGCGCCCGCTCGGCCGGATCGGCTGCCTGCTCCGGCGAGTCGGGCCCCCGTACGCCGCGGCCGCGGCGCGGTTCCCCCTCTCCGGCCCTCGACGGAGCGGGGGAACCGCTGTCCTGTTCACCGGATCCGCGTCGGCCGCCGCCCCCACGGCGCCTTCGCGGTTCCGGCGGCTCCGAGCCGGTGTCCGCCGCCTCTTCGGGCCAGTCGGTGCGACGTACCACGGATCAGCTCTTGGCCGCCGCGGCCTTGGTCGCCTTGCCCTTGGCGGCCGGGGCGGGAACGGACTTGGCGGCCGCGTCCTTCGCCTCGGCCGCGGGCCCCGCCGCATCGGCTTCCGGGTCGCCCTCGCCCGGCCGCACGCCGACGCCCAGCTTGTCCTTGATCTTCTTCTCGATCTCGTTGGCCAGGTCGGGGTTGTCCTTCAGGAAGTTGCGCGCGTTCTCCTTGCCCTGGCCGAGCTGGTCGCCCTCGTACGTGTACCAGGCACCGGCTTTGCGCACGAAGCCGTGCTCCACACCCATGTCGATCAGGCCGCCCTCGCGGGAGATGCCCTGCCCGTAGAGGATGTCGAACTCGGCCTGCTTGAAGGGCGGCGCGACCTTGTTCTTGACGACCTTGCAGCGGGTGCGGTTGCCGACCGCGTCCGTGCCGTCCTTCAGGGTCTCGATGCGGCGGATGTCGATGCGCACGGAGGCGTAGAACTTCAGCGCCCGGCCACCGGTCGTGGTCTCCGGCGAGCCGAACATCACGCCGATCTTCTCGCGGAGCTGGTTGATGAAGATGGCGGTGGTCTTGGACTGGTTGAGCGCGGAGGTGATCTTCCGCAGCGCCTGCGACATCAGGCGGGCCTGCAGACCCACGTGACTGTCGCCCATCTCGCCCTCGATCTCCGCGCGCGGCACGAGGGCGGCGACGGAGTCGATGACGATGAGATCGAGGGCGCCGGAGCGGACCAGCATGTCGACGATCTCGAGGGCCTGCTCACCGTTGTCCGGCTGGGACAGGATGAGGTTGTCGATGTCGACGCCGAGCTTCTTCGCGTACTCGGGGTCGAGTGCGTGCTCCGCGTCCACGAACGCGACCTGGCCGCCGGCCTTCTGCGCGTTCGCCACCGCGTGCAGGGTCAGCGTGGTCTTGCCGGAGGACTCCGGCCCGTACACCTCCACCACACGGCCGCGCGGGATACCGCCGACGCCGAGCGCGACGTCGAGCGCGGTCGACCCGGTGGGGATGACCTCGATGGGCTCGTTCGGCCGCTCGCCCATGCGCATCACTGCGCCCTTGCCGAATTGGCGTTCAATCTGTGCGAGCGCGGCGTCGAGCGCCTTCTCGCGGTCGGTTCCTGCCATGGGTTCCACCCGGTTTGCTTGAGTCGATCGCTTCACGTCAAAGACGCTATCGCCTGCCACTGACAATCCGCCCCGACGCCCGTCCGGCCTGTGGATAACTCCGCGCGGATCCCGGGAGTCACGGGCCTGCAGTGCTGCCAGAACACCCATGAGAATGGATGTTCGATTTTACTGTCAAGCGCGCCACGGCCGCACGTCCACACCGTCCGCACCGGCCACCGACGCCGCCCGCCCCCGGCCTCCCGGCCTTCCCGAGGGGCAGGCCCGGTCCGGGTCCAAGGCCGCCGTCCCGGCTCGGAGCGCCGCCCCGTGAATATCCTCGGACCATGTCTCACTCCCCGCCCCGCCCCTTCGTCGGCCGCTTGTCGGAACGCGGTCAGGACATCGCCGTAGCCGGGGCCGTGGCGGTGATCGTCGTGGCCGGCACGTTCTGGTCGATGCGCGGCAACAGCGAGACCTTCGGGCAGGCCGCGCTCGGCTGGGTACTCATCGCGGCCGTCTGCGGCGCGCTGTACTTCCGTCGCCGGCTGCCGGTCGCCGTCGCCCTGTTCACGCTCGCCGGCTGCGCCGTCTACTACCCGCTGAGCGCGTACGACGGCCCGCTCCTGATCGCCTTCGTCATCGCGCTGTACACGACCGCGGCCGAGGGCAGGTTCGCCGCCGCGGTCGCACTCGGCGTCGGGGTGATGCTGATCATCGCGTACGGGGAGACCCGCGGACAGCCGGGCCAGCGGAACATCGACGACGAGTCGATCATGATGCTGGCCGGCTGGCTGCTCAGTGTCCTGGTCCTCGCCCGCGCCCAGCGCACCCGCGCCGCATATCTGGAGGAGGTCCGCGCCCGCGCGCTCGCCGCGGAGCGCGAGCAGGCGGCGCGGGCGGAGCAGAGCGCGGCCGAGGAGCGGCTGCGGATCGCCCGCGAGGTGCACGATGTGCTCGGGCACAGCATTTCGCTGATCAACGTCCAGTCGAGCGCCGCCCTGCACAAACTGGGCAAGCAGCGGCCCGCCGAGGATCCGGCCGCCGCCCACGTCTCCGCCGAGACCGCCCTCGTATCCGCCGAAGAGGCCCTGGAGGCGGTGAAGTCGACCAGCAAGGATGCGCTGCGCGAGCTGCGCTCCACGCTCGGGATGCTGCGCGGCTCCGGTGAGGCCGCGCCGACCGCGCCCGCGTCCGGCCTGGCGCAGCTGCCGGAGCTGGTCGGGCGGGCCAGGAGCGCCGGGCTCGACGTGACGGCACGGACCACCGGCACCGCTCGTCCGCTGCCGCCGCCGCTCGACCTGGCCGCGTACCGGATCGTGCAGGAATCGCTGACCAATGTGGCCCGCCACGCACAGGCGACCGGTGCGAGGATCACTCTCGACTACGAGAAGCCCGACCTGCTGCGCCTCGTGATCGAGGACGATGGCCTGGGCGCGCCCGACGGGGCCGGCCAGGGCAGCGGGATCCGCGGGATGGCCGAACGGGCCAGGGCGTTCGGCGGCGAACTGACCACCGAGAACACGGCGGAAGGCTTCCGGGTCGTCGCCCGGCTGCCCTTCCACGACAACCAGGGGGCGCAATGAACGGCGGAACGAACGGCGGGATGAGCGGCGGAACGAGCCCGGCGGCACCGGACACCACGGCACCCGGCACGATCCGGGTCCTGCTCGCCGACGACCAGACGCTGGTGCGGGCCGGCTTCCGCTCGATGCTCGAGGACGAGGACGACATCGCCGTGGTCGGCGAGGCCTCGGACGGCGAGCAGGCCTGCGCGCTCGCCCGTCGACTGCGCCCCGACGTCGTCCTGATGGACATCCGGATGCCCGTGCTCGACGGCCTGGAAGCGACCGCTCGGATCACCGCGGACCCGGCGCTCGAGGGGGTTCGGGTGGTGATCCTGACGACCTTCGACATGGACGACTACGTGTACGGGGCGCTGCGCGCGGGCGCCTCGGGCTTCCTGGTCAAGGACACCGAGCCGATGGAACTCCTGCACGGGGTACGGGTGGTGGCGCGCGGCGACGCGCTGATCGCCCCGGCCGTGACGCGGCGCCTCATCGCGGAGTTCGCGGGCCGCAGCAAGCAGCCCGACCCGAGTCCGCGGCTCAACGCGCTCACCGAGCGCGAACGCGAGGTGATGGGCCTGGTCGGCGCCGGGCTGTCCAACGACGAGATCGCCAGGCGCCTGGTTCTGTCCCCCGCGACCGCGAAGACGCACGTCAGCCGGATCATGACCAAGCTCGACGTGCGCGACCGGGCGCAACTGGTCATCCTCGCCTACGAATCGGGGATGATCACACCGGGCTGGCTGGCCTGAGGGACCTCTGCCCGGGCACCACCTGCCCGGGCACTCCTCCCAGGCACCACCTCTCCCGCGCAGCACCTCCCGGCCCCCCCCGCGGTCACACGGGGCGCCCCTTAGGGGTGGTCCCGGCCGCCCCGCAACTCCGGTGGTACACATCCGCCCCGCCCCGCAACCCGGGTGGTACACCCACTGTCCACCGCCACCCGACGCGCCCGCCATAGTCGTACGACGACTGTGAGAGCGTGAATCCGGAAACGCTCGATCTCGCCCGCCTCCAGTTCGCGCTGACCGCCGGGGGCCACTTCCTCTTCGTCGCGCTCACCCTGGGCCTCGCGACCGTCGTGGCCTGCATCCAGACGGCCGCGACCGTGAGCGGCCGGCCGCTGTACGCCCGCATGGTGCGTTTCTGGGGCCGCCTGTACGTGATCAACTACGCGGTCGGCATCGTCACCGGCCTCGTCATGGAGTTCCAGTTCGGGCTGAGCTGGAGCGGGCTCACGCATCACGCGGGCGATGTCTTCGGTGCCTCGATGGCCCTGGAGACGGTGGTCGCGTTCTTCGTCGAGTCCACCTTCCTGGGTCTGTGGATCTTCGGCTGGCACCGCTTCTCCAAGTGGGTCCACCTGGCGTTGATCTGGGGCGTCACGCTCACCGCGTATGCCTCGGCCTACTGGATCCTGGTCGCCAACGGCTTCCTCAACAATCCCGTCGGCCACCGCGAGGAGGACGGCCGCCTCGTCCTCGACAAGTCGCTGGAGCTGTTCACCAACCCCAGTGCCCTGCTCGCCTTCGGGCACATCCTGGCCGGAGCGCTGCTCACGGCCGGCTTCTTCCTGGCGGGCGTCTCCGCGTACCACCTGTTCAAGCGCACGTCCGAGTGGGAGTTCTTCGGGAAGAGCCTGCGGATCGGCGTCTTCCTCTCGCTGCCCGCGCTGTTCGTGACCGCGGTCTTCGGCGGGCTGCAGTTCATCGCGATGCAGCCGATGAAGGAGGCGGTGTTCCGGGCGAAGACCGCCGAGATCGCCCGGCTGCAGGCGGAGATGACGGAGCGGTTCGGGCCCGGTGACTACGTGCCCTCCGAGGCGCTCACGCGCGGCGCCGGGATCCTGATGCTGCTCGCGTTCGCGCTCATGATGTACCTCTGCGTCGCCGGTGTGGTGCTGGCCGTCTTCCGCAAGGTCGTCTTCCGCTTCCGGCTCTGGCATGTGCTGCTCATGGCCGCGATGCCGCTGCCGTACATCGCGATGATCAGCGGCTGGGTGTTCCGCGAGGCGGGCCGTCAACCCTGGGTCGTCTACGGCCTGCTGAAGACCGAGGACGCCGTCTCGCCGGTCGCCCCGGACTCGATGCGCCTCTCCCTGATCGTCTTCACCTCGCTCTTCGCGCTGCTCGCCGCAGTCAACTTCTGGCTGCTCGCCCGCCACGCCCGCCTGGGCCCCGTCGAGACCGGCCTGGGCGTGGACGAGCGCGAAGCCGACGACCCCGCCGCCGCCCTGCCCGCCGCGCGTTACTAGGAGCCCGCCACCATGGAAACCCTCGCCATCGCCCTGCTCGGCTTCTTCGCCGTCGGCTACTTCGTGCTCGCGGGCGCCGATATCGGCACCGGGATGCTTGCCCCGTACCTGGGCCGTTCGGATCGTGAACGCCGCCTGGTGATCGCCTCGTTCGCCCCCTTCTTCCTCGGCAACGAGGTGTGGCTGGTGGCCACCGCGGGCCTGCTCATCGGCTGCTTCCCGGCGCTGGAGGGCGAGCTCCTCAGCGGACAGTTCCCGGTCGTCGTCACCCTGCTTGCGGGCTGGGTGGTGCGCGACATGGGGTTGTGGCTGCGCGGGCGCGTGGGCGGCGACAGGAGCGCGGGCGGCGACGGAAGCGCAGGCGCCAGTGCGGGCAGCAGTGCGGGAGGCGCGCGAGGCGGTACGGACGCCGGTGCACGCGGCCGTGCGGACGGACCCGAGGCGGGCGGCGGGCGCGGATGGCGTCTCGTCTGCGATACGGCGGTGGCGGGCGGCAGCTGGATTCTCGCCCTGGCCTGGGGCCGGCTGCTCGCCGGGCTGTTCAGCGGCTCGCCCGAATCCCCGGCCGGCGGTCCCGTCGCGGTCCTGATCACCCTCGCCGTCGCCGCACTGTTCGCCGTGCACGGGCTCGGCTTCGCCGTACTGCGCCTGACCGGCGATCCGTACGCCCGCGCGCGTGTCCTCGTCGGCGGCGCGGCCCGCACCTGGCAGTCCTTCGCCCTGACCTCCGCCCTCATGGCGGCCCTCCCGCTGCTCGGCGGGCTCCGCCTGCCCCTCGCGGAGTCGGCCGGCTCGTCCATCGGTCTGCTCGTGCCCGCCCTGCTCGTCGTCACGCCGCTCCTGGTTGCCGTCCAGGCGTGGATGTGGCGCACGTTCCGGGGCCGCGTGACCCGCCCCTCGTACCTCTGAGACCCCTCGTACCTCTGAGACCCCTCGAACGTCTGGGACCCCTCGTACGTCTGGGACCCCTCGTACCTCTGAGGCCCCTCGAACCTCCGAGCCCCGTTCGACTTCCGTCATCCGACACCTCTTCAGGAGGGACTCCATGTCCACCGACCAGCTCACACGCCCGGTCCACCGGCCGAGCGTCTTCGAGCGGCTCGCCGCCTTCTCGTATCGCCACCTATGGCGGGCCCTTGCCCTGTGGGTGGTGCTCGTCGCCGGGATCATCGGGCTGTCCACGGCGGTCGGCAGCGCGTACCACAACGATTTCTCACTGCCGGGCACCGATTCGCAGACCGCGCAGAGCGTCCTGGAGGAGCACGGCGCCAGCCAGGCCGATGCCTCCGTGCAGCTCGTGATCAGGAGCGAGGGCGGCATCCAAGACGCCGGCCTGCAGGGCCGCGTCGAGGAGGTGCTCGCCGAGGTCGAGGGCCTGCCGAGCGTAACCGGTGTGCACTCTCCTTACGAGGACGAGTCGGCCGTCTCGCGCGACGGAACCGTCGGCTACGCCACCGTGACGCTCGACGGGGCCGCCGAGAACGTACCCAAGGACGATGTCCTCAAGATCATCGAGGCCACGGACACCCTCGACGGGGACGGCGTCGAGGCCGCGGTCGGCGGGGACGCGGCACGCGGTGCCGAGGAGGCCGGGGGCGGTGCGGCCGAAGGCGCCGGGATCCTCGGTGCGCTGGTGATCCTCGTCTTCCTCTTCGGGTCGCTGGTCGCGGCGAGCCTGCCGGTGCTCACGGCGGTGTTCGCGGTGGCCTCGTCGATCGGCCTGATCGCGCTCGTCTCGCACTTCGCAAACGTCGCCGACTTCACCCCGCCGATCATGATGCTGGTCGGGCTCGGTGTCGGCATCGACTACGCGCTGCTGATCTTCTCGCGCTACCGCTCCGAGCTCCTGCACGGCGCCGGACCCGAGCAGGCGACGCGTTCCGCCCTGGACGCGGCGGGCCGCACCGTCTTCTTCGCCGGCTGCACCGTGATCATCGCCCTGATGGGCCTGGTCGCGCTCGGTCTCGGTTCGCTGCAGGGCGTGGCGCTCGCCGTCGCGCTCACCGTCCTGGTGACGATGGCCGCCTCGCTGACGCTGCTGCCCGCGCTGCTCGGGGTGTTCGGGCGGCGGATCCAGCGGCAGGTCGCCAAGCGCGCCGGGAAGAGGCAGCGGGTGGAGGGAGCCGGGTGGCGGCGCTGGGCGAGCGGGGTGCAGCGCAGGCCGTGGGCCGCGCTCGTGGTCTCCGTCGTGGCGCTCGGCGCGCTCGCGGCACCCGCCGCGGGGATGCGGCTCGGCTTCGCCGACGCGGGCAACGACGCCCCGACGAAGTCGAGCCGGCAGGCCTACGACATGCTCGCCGAGGGCTTCGGCCCCGGTTTCAACGGGCCGCTCTTCGTGATCGCCGAAGGCGCCTCGGACCTCGGATCCGTACGGACGGCTCTCGCCGACACCCCCGGTGTCGCCGCGGTCAGCGCACCGATCCCCTCGCAGGACGGCGAGGTCGGCACGCTGATGGTGTTCCCCGAGTCGGCGCCGCAGGACGAGGCCACCTCGGAGCTGGTCAAGGATCTGCGCAACGACGTACTGCCGCCCCTTGAGGACGAGGCCGGGGCGCAGCTCCTGGTCGGCGGCTCGACCGCGGCGACCGAGGACTTCGCGGCGACCGTCTCGGAGCGGATGCCGCTGTTCGTCGCCATCGTGGTCGGGCTCTCGGCGCTGCTGCTCCTGCTCGTCTTCCGCAGCGTCCTGATCCCCGTCAAGGCGGCCTTGCTCAACCTGGTCAGCATCGGTGCGGCGCTGGGCGCGATCACGCTGGTGTTCCAGCACGGCTGGTTCGGGGTCGAACCCGGGCCGATCGAGGCCTTCATCCCGGTGATGATCTTCGCGATCGTCTTCGGTCTGTCCATGGACTACGAGGTGTTCCTGCTCTCCCGGATCCACGAGGAGTGGGAGCGCACGAAGAACCCGCAGGAGGCGGTACGGGAGGGGCTCGCCGCGACCGGCAAGGTGATCACGGCGGCCGCTGCCATCATGATCGTCGTCTTCGCGGCGTTCATCCTCAGCCCCGACCGGATGCTGCAGCAGTTCGGCCTCGGGCTCGCCGTGGCGATCCTGCTCGACGCGGTGGTGATCCGCTGCCTGATCGTCCCCGCCGTGATGCAGCTGCTCGGGCGGCGCGCATGGTGGCTGCCGGCCTGGCTGCGGCGGGTGTTGCCGCGGGTGGAGCTGGAGCGGCACTGAGTGGTGGTGCGGCGGGGGCCGGGCCGAATCCACGGCCCGGCCCCCAGGCCCTATCCGTCCCGGACCTCCGCCGTCGCGTCGTCCAGCGGCCCGCCGGTCGGCTCGCCACGCAGGGCGTGGCGCAGGCGGGCGAGCGGCGGGCCGCTGCGGCGGCGGTGGCCGTGCACACGCGGGTCGTCCATCACGTCGTACCGCTTCACATACGCCCCCAGGAACGCCTGCAACGTGGCGACCGCCGGGATGGCGATCAGCGCGCCGACCGCACCGAGCAGCGCGGTGCCCGCGATCACCGAGCCGAACGCGACCGCCGGGTGGATGTCGACGGTCCTGGCGGTGAGCTTGGGCTGCAGCAGATAGTTCTCGAACTGCTGGTAGATCACCACGAAGCCGAGCACCCACAGCGCGTACCAGGGGTTCACGGTGAACGCGACCAGCATCGGCAGGGCGCCCGCCAGGTACGTACCGATCGTGGGGATGAACTGCGAGATCACGCCGACCCACACGGCGAGCGCCGGCGCGTAGGGCACATCGAGGAACTCGAAGAGGATGAAGTGCGCGATCCCGGAGATCAGCGCCATCAGGCCGCGCGAGTACAGATATCCGCCGGTCTTGTCGACGGCGATCTCCCAGGCCCGCAGCGCCTCCGCCTGCTTGGCGGGCGGCAGCACCGAGCAGACCGCGCGGCGCAGGCGCGGGCCGTCGGCGGCGAAGTAGAACGAGAACAGCAGGACCGTCAGCAGCCGGAACATGCCACCGAGCACCTGGGCGGAGACGTCCAGCACCCCCGAGGCGCTGTTCTGCACGTACTTCTGCAGCCACTCCGAGCGGACGAGGCTGTCCTGCAGCTCGACGCGGGACAGCTCGGTGTGGAACGTGGTGTTGATCCAGCTGATCACCGAATCGAGGTACTTGGGGAAGTCCTCGACCATCTCCACGATCTGCCCGGCGAGCATGGACCCGAGCAGCGTCACGAAACCGGCGCCCGCGATGATCACACCGAGGAAGACGATGGCGGTGGCCGCCCCGCGGCGGACCCCGTGCTGCGCCATCCAGCTGACCGCGGGCTCCACGGCGAGCGCCAGGAAGAACGCGATCAGGACGTTTATCAGCAGCCCGGTGAGCTGGTGGAAAGCCCAGCTGCCCAGCTGGAAGCAGGCGATCAGGGCCAGCGCGAGCACCATGGCACGCGGCAGCCAACGAGGCATCATCTGCGCCCGCCCGGATGCCGCCTCGGGCGGCACGTCGGCGGACGTTGTGGGGTCCTGCGCTGCTGGGGTGTCGTCGGTGGCGGGCACGGGGCCAGTCTCGCGTACGCGGAGCGCCTCCGGGCAGGTGTTTGAGTGACACCCGCGTCACATTCGGGCCCGCTCACCTCGACTCCGCAGGCACCCCCATCGCCGCGCAGACCGCGCGCCACACGTCCTTCGCCTCCCAGCCCGCGTCCAGTGCCTCGTGCACCGTCCGCCCGCCGAGCTCGGACATCACATGATCGCGCGCGAACGTCTCGGCGTATCCCGCACCGAAGTGCTCCGCCATCCGCTGCCAGAAGACCGTCAACCGCATGAGTCCAGTATCCAGCCCATGCGGGTGGGCCTTGCCCCGAAGCCCTTGCCCACGGCGCCGAGCAGCCTACGGTGCGGTGCATGGCTGAATCCGTAGCCCCGGGGCAGCCCCCCGGCACACCGCACACGGACACCCCAGCGCACCCGGCCAACCCGGCGCGCCCGGACACCCCGGGCACCCCGAACACCCCGGGCGCCCCGGCGCATCCGGACCGTTCGCCCGCCGAGCCGTCGCCGTACCGGTCCTCCGTTCTCGCCCGCGCCGAGGAGTTCGTGTGGCTGAACGCGCGGGTCCTCGAACAGCGCCGCTTCGCGTACCACTTCCTGGGCGCCGCGGCCGAGCCCGTCGAGACCGCGCTCGCCGCCTACCGCACCGAGGACCACGGCTACGGCCACGCGCTCGAACCCGACCTGCGCGGCCCGGTGAGCCAGCCGCTGCACACCGCCCACGCGCTGCGCGTCCTCGACTCGATCGGCCGCTGCGGCGGCCAGGGCGTCGAACGGGTCTGCCGCCACCTCTCCGAGGTCTCCACGCCGGACGGCGCCCTCCCCGCGATCCACCCCAGCCAGCGCGGCTATCCGTACGCCCCGTTCGTCCCGGTCGTCGACGACCCGCCGAGCGACCTGCTCGCCACCGGGCCCGTGGTCGGCCTGCTGCACCGCAACCAGGTCTGGCACGCCTGGCTGTTCCGGGCCACGGACTACTGCTGGGCGGCGATCGAGGCACTCGGCACATCACACCCGTACGAGATCCACGCGGCCCTGGCCTTCCTGGAAGGCGCCCCCGACCGCGCTCGGGCGCGCGCCGCCGCGAACCGGCTGGGCCGTCTCGTACGGGAGCAGCGTCTCGCCGTCCTCGACCCGCGCCGCCGCGGGGACTACCCCGTGGCCCCCGGATACGCGCCCGGCGAGCACCACTTCCCTCACGACTACGCGCCGGTACCGGACTCACCGGCCCGCTCCTGGTTCACCGACGAGGAGATGGCCCGCTCCCTCGACCACCTCGCCTCCCGACAGCAACAGGACGGCGGCTGGCCGGTCCCCTGGCACCAGTGGGCCCCGGGCCCGGCCCTGGAATGGCGCCCGATCCTGACCATCGAGGCCCTGCGGACGCTGCGGGCGCACGGGCGGGCGCTGGACTGAGCAGTGCCGGGGGGCAACGAGGGGAAACGCACAGTCCCCTCCCTCCCGGGGGCCGAAGCCCTTCCAAGGCTATCGGCGACCACTGACAGCCCCCTCCCCAACTCACCCCCCGAGCGCCCGCACCCCCGCCGTCACCACCACCGCAGCACCGATGATCAGCAGGAACGGTGCTCTCAGGATGAGTGCCACCGCCGCCGCGAGGAGGCCGGCCGCCTTCGCGTCCAGGATCAGGTGCTGGCCTTCGGCGAAGGTCTGCTGGGCGGTGAGGGCGGCGAGGAGCGCCACAGGCAGGAGCGCCGACAGGCGGCGGACCAGCGGTTTCTCCAGAACTCCTGCGGGGACGAGAAGGCCGAGGAGCTTGACGGCATAGCAGCCGGCCACCGTGACCGCGATCGCAAGCCAGATGTTCATCGGTCGGATCCTTCCCGGGAGACGTCCGCGCCCCGCGGCCTGCGGCCCTGCGCGAAGAGGATGAGGGGTGCCGCGAGCGCCGCCACCAGGACGGGCACACCGCTCGGCAGCACGGGAAGGAGCCCGAGCCCCAGGATCACGGCGAGCGCCGCGACCGCGCGCTCCGTCGCCGTGCGCAGCATGGGGGCGAGCAGGGCGAGGAAGGTCGCGGGTCCGGCCGCGTCCAGGCCCCAGGCCTCGGTGTCCCCGATGGCCTCGGCGCCCACGGCACCCAGCAGCGTGGTCAGGTTCCACAGCACGTACAGCGTGAGCCCGGTGACCACGAAGCCGATCCGGCGCGCCCGCCGTGTGGGCTGGGCGAGGGTCACCGCGGTGGTCTCGTCGATCACCCACTGCGCCGCGAACGGCCGGACCCAGCGCGGCAGCTGCAGCAGCTGCGAGAGCCGCAGCCCGTAGAACGCGTTGCGGACACCGAGGAAGAACGCGCCCGCCGCGGCCGTCATCGGGTTCCCGCCGCCCGCGAGCGCGCCGACCAGCGCGAACTGCGAGGCGCCGGTGAAGACGAGGAGGCTGAGCGCGCAGGTCTGCAGCAGGCTCAGCCCGTTGCTCGCGGAGGTGACGCCGAAGGCGAAGCCGGAGAGCCCGACGGCGAAGCCGACGCCCAGTGCGTCGCGCACGACGGCGGAGTCCGGCTTGCCCGCGTCGGGGGCCGTCGTGCCGGAGGCCGTCACCTGGTCGTTGGAGATGCCTTCGGCTGGTGATTCGGCACGTTCTTCGGCACGTACAGGTGCGGTAGGTGTGGGTGTCTGCTGTTCTGGCACGGGTCCGACGCTACGGGGGCGGATTCGGTCAGGTCTTGTACGTTCTTGCGGGCCCCGCCCGGCCCATGCGGCCCATCCGGCCCATCCGGCGCGCCCGGCCCGCCCGGCCCGCCCGCCGGGCCGCCGGTCTCGTACGGGCCCCCGGTTCCGTAGGCGATTCCGCGCCCCTTCCGGTACGCGCCCGGCGGCACCCCGACGATACGGCTGAAGTGCCGGTTGAGGTGCGGCTGGTCGGTGAAGCCGACGGAAGCGGCCGTCTCGGCGGGTGACCTCCCCGCGTCCAGGAGTTCCCGGGCCCTGCGCACCCGCGCGTTGGTGAGCCAGCTGTGCGGCGGCATCCCGTACTGCCGCTTGAAGGCCCGCAGCAGCGCGAAGGGGCTGGTTCCGAGCTCGGCGGCGAGCGCTTCGAGGCTGGGCGGCTCGGCCATCCGTTCTTCGAGCACGGCACGCGCCTGCGCGGCGTTCCGGGCCCCCGCCGCGAGCGGGGCGCGCGCGGGCAGCGCGCTGCCGTGCCGCCGGAGCATCCGGGCGACGAGCACCTTGAGCACGGTGTCGGCGGCGAGCGCGTTGCCCTCCTCGGCGGCGCGGTGCACCTCCCGTATGAGGCGCGCGCCCCCCGGGTCGGGCACGTCCACCTCGGCGAATCCGGGTGTACCGCGCAGTGCCGTGGTCTCCTCGGCGATCCGCGTGACCACCTCGGCGGACGGATAGAGCGTGGAGTACACCCAGCCCTCGGGCACCCCGGCCCGCGCGGCGTGCGGCACCTCGGGATTGATCAGGATCACGGATCCGGGCCCGGCGTGCACGGTCCCTGCGGGCAGGACGACATCCTCGACGCCGCCGCTCACCGCCCCGAACACATAGCCCTCATGGCTGTGCCGGGTGAAGGTGTGCCGCACGTAGTGCGCCTTGAGCAGGTCGACGCCCGGCAGCTGCTCGTGCTGCCAGAAGCGCGCCCACTCCCCCTTCGCCCTGCCCCCCATACCCGCCATGCCGAATATTCTCGCAGGCCGGGCTTGCTCCTCACGTTACGGAAAGTCCTAACGTGCCGTTATGGACGTCACGATCGGTGAGGTGGCCCACCGTACGGGAGTCACCGAACGCACCCTCCGCTATTACGAGGAGCTCGGCCTCCTCTCGCCCGCACGCGACAGCGGCGGCCGCCGTGTGTACGGCCCCGCCGAGATCGACCGGCTCTACCGGATCCGTCTGCTGCGCGAGCTCGGCACGCCCGTCGCCGAACTCGCACCGGACCGTACGGACCTCCTGAGCCTGACCAGCCGCCACCTCGCCGGCCTCGACCGCCGGATGGCCGAGCTCGCCCGGCAGCGGGAACGGGTCCGCACGGTGGAGGAACGGCTGATGAGCGGGCAGGCCCCGGCCGACGAGGAACTGCTCGGCGTGCTCACCGCGCTGGCCGACCCGGAGACCGCAGCCACCCGGCGGCTCACCCTCCTGGTCTACCGCGACATCGAGGCCGCCCAACGGCACCTCGTGGAGGTCTTCGGCTTCGGCCCGGGCGAGCTGAGCCGGGACGGGTCCGGCGCGATCGTGCACGGCGAGGTGTACGCGGGCGACGGGCTCATCTGGATGCACCGCGAGGCGCCCGAGTACGGCCTCGCCTCACCGGCCACCCTCGGCGGCGCGAGCCACTGCATGGCGGTGCACGTCGACGACGTCGAGGCGCACTGCGCGCGGGTGCGCGAGGCAGGGGGCGAGATCGTCTACGGGCCCATGGACATGCCGTACGGCGTCCGCGAGTACGGAGTACGGGACACCGAAGGCGGGCTGTGGTCGTTCATGCAGCCCCAGCACCCCGAGGAGGAGCGATGAGTGAGTTGACGCCGTACCTGTGCGTGGCCGATGCACGGGCCGCGATCACCTGGTACACCGAGGTGCTCGGCGCCGAGGTGACGTACGAGCCGATCGAGATGCCCGACGGGCGGATCGGACATGTGGAGCTGAGCGTCGACGGGGCCGGCTGGATGATGGCCGAGGACTTCCCGGAGGTGGGCGTCGCGCCGCCGGAGCCGGGGCGGGGCGCGGCGGTGTCGCTGCATCTGACGGTGGCGGACGTGGATGCCGTCTGCGCGCGGGTCACGGGCGCGGGTGTCGCGCTGGACCGGGGGCCGGAGGACTCCGAGTACGCCGGACGGGTGGCGATCTTCCATGATCCGTTCGGGCACCGGTGGTACCTCAGCACGCCGAAGTGAGCGGCGGGCGGCCCGGGCTCAGCGGGCCGGGTGGCGGCTCGGCCCGCTGCCCCGGGCCACGTGGGCGCACCCGCCCCCGGGCCGCCCGCATGCAGCCCTCCCACCTGCACAAACGACGACCTCCACCCCGATTGTCAGTCCCGGCGTGCACGATGGACCCATGACGACCGGGACAGCGCTCGACACGTTCTCCCCCGCGACCCGCAGCTGGTTCAAGGGGGCCTTCTCCGCGCCCACCACCGCCCAGGAGGGCGCGTGGCGGGCGATCGCGGAGGGTTCGGACGTGCTCGTGGTCGCCCCGACCGGCTCCGGAAAGACCCTCGCCGCCTTCCTTTCCGCCCTCGACTCCCTGGCGAGCACCCCGCCGCCGGCCGAGACGAAGAAACGCTGCCGGGTCCTGTACGTATCGCCCCTGAAGGCCCTCGCGGTGGATGTCGAACGCAATCTGCGCAGCCCGCTCACCGGCATCCGCCAGGAATCCGTCCGCCTCGGCCTGCCCGAGCCGGAGATCAGGGTCGGCATCCGCTCCGGTGACACCCCGGCCGCCGAGCGCCGGGCGCTGAGCACCCGCCCGCCGGACATCCTGATCACCACCCCCGAGTCGCTGTTCCTGATGCTGACCTCGGCCACCCGGGAGGCCCTGGCCGGTATCGAGACGGTGATCCTCGACGAGGTGCACGCGGTCGCCGGCACCAAGCGCGGCGCCCATCTCGCGCTCTCCCTGGAGCGGCTGGACGAGCTCCTGCCGCGTCCGGCCCGCCGGATCGGGCTCTCGGCGACCGTACGGCCGGTGGACGAGGTGGCCCGCTATCTGTCACCGCAGCGCCGCGTCGAGATCGTGCAGCCGCCGTCGGGCAAGGAGTTCGATCTCTCCGTGGTCGTCCCGGTCGAGGACATGGGCGAGCTGGCGGGTTCCCCGGTCGGCGATTCGGACGGTGGCGGCCAGGCGGAGCGCCCCTCGATCTGGCCGCATGTCGAGGAGAAGATCACCGACCTCGTCCAGGCGCACCGGTCCACGATCGTCTTCGCCAACTCCCGGCGCCTGGCCGAGCGCCTGTGCAACCGGCTCAACGAGATCGCGTACGAGCGCGCCACGGGCGCCGTGCTCGATCCGCGTGCCTCCGGCACGACCGTCCCCGAGGCGCATTCCCCGGCGGAGCTGATGGGCGCCTCGGGAGCGGCCCGGGGCGCCCCGCCCGTCCTCGCCCGGGCGCACCACGGCTCCGTGTCGAAGGAGCAGCGCGCCCTGGTCGAGGAGGATCTGAAGGCCGGGCGGCTGCCCGCCGTGGTCGCCACGTCCTCGCTGGAGCTGGGCATCGACATGGGCGCGGTGGACCTCGTGGTGCAGGTCGAATCGCCGCCGTCGGTGGCCTCGGGCCTGCAGCGCGTCGGCCGCGCGGGGCACCAGGTGGGCGCGGTGTCGACCGGTGTGGTCTTCCCGAAGTACCGCGGCGACCTCGTCCAGGCGGCCGTGGTCACCGAGCGGATGCGTACGGGCGGCATCGAGTCCCTGCGCATCCCGGCCAACCCCCTGGACGTGCTGGCCCAGCAGCTCGTCGCCATGGTCGCCCTGGACAGCCGGCAGGTCGACGACCTGCTGGCCCTCGTCCGCCGCGCGGCCCCCTTCGCCTCCCTGCCCGAGTCGGCGTTCACCGCGGTCCTCGACATGCTCGCGGGCCGTTATCCGTCGGATGCCTTCGCGGAGCTGCGCCCGCGTGTGGTGTGGGACCGCGTGGCCGGGACCGTCACCGGCCGCCCGGGCGCCCAGCGCCTGGCCGTGACCTCCGGGGGGACCATCCCCGACCGCGGCCTCTTCGGCGTCTTCCTCGCCGGGTCCGATCCGAAGAAGGGCGGGGGAAGGGTCGGTGAGCTGGACGAGGAGATGGTGTACGAGTCGAGGGTCGGCGATGTGTTCACCCTCGGCACGAGTTCCTGGCGTATCGAGGACATCACCCGGGACCGGGTGCTCGTCTCCCCCGCTCCCGGAGTCCCTGGGCGGCTCCCGTTCTGGAAGGGCGACCAGCTGGGCCGCCCGCTCGAACTCGGCCGCGCGCTCGGCGCGTTCCTGCGCGAGATCGGCGGACTGAGCGCCGACGAAGCCCGCGCCCGCCTCGCCGCCGCGGGCCTGGACCCGTGGGCGGCGGGCAATGTGCTCGCGTATCTCGACGAACAGCGCGAGGCCTGCGGTCATGTCCCCGACGACCGCACCATCGTCGTCGAACGCTTCCGCGACGAGCTCGGCGACTGGCGCGTGGTCGTCCACTCGCCGTTCGGTGCCCAGGTGCACGCGCCCTGGGCGCTGGCGCTCGGCGCCAAGCTCGCCGAGAAGTACGGCATGGACGCCCAGGTCATGCACGCCGACGACGGCATCGTGCTGCGCCTGCCCGATGCCGATCTGATGGGCATGGACCTGCTCGACCAGGAGCCGCTGAATCTCGGCACCGACTTCGACTCCGAACAGGCCCCGGTCGGTGCGGCCGATGTCGTCTTCGACCGGGGCGAGGTCAACCAGCTGGTGACGGACCAGGTGGGCGGCTCGGCCCTGTTCGCCTCCCGCTTCCGCGAATGCGCCGCCCGCGCCCTGCTGCTTCCCCGCCGCAGCCCGGGCCGCCGCACACCCCTGTGGCAGCAGCGCCAGCGCGCCGCGCAGCTGCTCGAGGTGGCGAGCGAGTTCGGCTCGTTCCCGATCGTCCTCGAAGCCGTCCGCGAGTGCCTGCAGGACGTCTTCGACGTGCCGGGCCTCACCGAGCTGATGGGCGACATCGAATCCCGCCGGGTCCGCCTCGTCGAGGTCACCACCCCCGAGCCCTCCCCCTTCGCCCGCTCGCTGCTCTTCGGATACGTGGCCCAGTTCCTGTACGAGGGCGACTCACCGCTCGCCGAGCGCCGGGCGGCGGCCCTGTCCCTGGACTCCCGCCTGCTCGCCGAACTGCTCGGCCAGGCGGAGCTGCGCGAGCTCCTGGACGCCGATGTGCTCGCCGAGCTGGAGCAGGAGCTGCAGTGGCGCACCGAGGACCGGCGGGTCAAGGACGCGGAAGGCGTCGCGGACCTGCTGCGTCTGCTCGGGCCGCTGACCACCGAGGAGCTGGCCGAGCGCGGCGCCGAACCCGCCTGGGCCGAGGAGCTGGCGAAGGCCCGCCGTGCCATCGAGGTCCGTATCGCCGGAGCCGAGCACTGGGCGGCCGTCGAGGACGCGGGCCGGCTGCGGGACGCACTCGGCACCGCCCTGCCCGTCGGCGTTCCCGAGGCCTTCACCGAACCGGTCAAGGACCCGCTCGGCGATCTGCTCGCCCGCTACGCCCGCACCCACGGACCCTTCACCTCGGCGACCGCGGCCGCGCGCTTCGGCCTGGGCATCGCGGTCACGGAGGGCGCACTGCACCGCCTGGCCGCGAACGGCAGGGTCGTCCAAGGGGAGTTCCGCCCACCCGTCGCCCACCACCACCCTTCCAACGAGGCGCTACGCGCCACACCTCCTGATGTCGCCCACCACCACCCTTCCAACGAGGCGCTACGCGTCACACCTCCTGATTTGGACATCGGCCAGGAGTGGTGCGATGCCACGGTCCTGCGCCGGCTGCGCCGCCGTTCCCTGGCCGCACTCCGCCAGGAGCTCGAACCCGTACCCCCGGCCGCCCTCGCCGGCTTCCTGCCGCAGTGGCAGCACCTCGGCAGCGGCCACGGCCTGCGCGGAGCGGACGGCCTGATCCGCGCCGTCGAACAGCTCCAGGGCGCCTCCGTCCCCGCATCCGCCCTGGAGAAACTCGTCCTGCCCTCCCGCGTCCAGGGCTACCACCCCGCCCTCCTCGACGAACTCACCACCACCGGCGAGGTGCTGTGGGCGGGCGCGGGCGCCCTCCCCGGCAAGGACGGCTGGATCTCCCTCTACCTCGCGGACGCCGCCCCTCTCCTGCTGCCCGAACCACACCCGATGGAGCCGACCGCCCTCCAGGAATCGATCATGACCGCCCTGTCCGGGGGCTACGGACTGTTCTTCCGCCAGATCGCCGACCAGGTACGAGCCACCACCCACCCCGACGCCACCGACCCCCAGCTCGCCGACGCCCTCTGGGAACTCGCCTGGTCCGGCCGCCTCACCAACGACACCCTCGCCCCGCTGCGCGCACTGCTCGGCTCGGGCCGCACGGCGGGCTCCACCGCACACCGCGCCAAGCGCCAGGTGCCCCGCGGCCGTTACGGAGCCCTGACCGGCACCACCCGGCCCGCCTCCCGCACCGGACCGCCCACCGTCGCGGGCCGCTGGTCCCTGATCCCGGCCCGCGAACCCGATCCCACGGTCCGTGCACACGCGCTGGCCCGCACCCTCCTCGACCGCCACGGCGTCGTCACCCGCGGCGCCGTGGCCGCCGAGGGCGTCGAGGGCGGCTTCTCCGCGGTCTACCGCATCCTGTCCGCCTTCGAGGACAGCGGCCAGGCCCGTCGCGGGTACGTGGTGGAGGGCCTGGGCGCGGCCCAGTTCGCGATGGACGGCGCGGTGGACCGGCTGCGGGCCGCCGCCACGGCCCGCGAGCGCGAGACCGACACCGAGACCGGCCGGGCGGTGGTCCTCGCGGCAGCCGACCCCGCGAACGCATACGGCGCGGCGCTCGGCTGGCCCGAACCTCCCACGGGTGCGGGCCACAAGCCCGGCCGCAAGGCCGGCGCCCTGGTCGTCCTGGTCAACGGCGAACTGGCCCTGTACATGGAGCGCGGCGGCAAAACACTGCTCGCCTGGCCTTCCACCCCCGAGGAACCACCGGCTCCCGACGATCCCCGCCTGCACACCGCAGCCACCGCCCTCGCGGAAGCGGCCGCGGCGGGCAGCCTGGGCACGGTCACGGTGGAACGGATCAACGGCGTCTCCTCCCTGACCTCGCCCCTGGGCCGCCTCCTGGAAGAGGCAGGCTTCCTGGCCACCCCGAGAGGCCTCCGCCTGAGAGCCTGACCCCGAACCCGCGCACACACCCGACCCCGGCCCGGACCGTTCCTCGCCCCGAACCGCATCCCGGCCCGGCCTCTCACCAAGCCAGTCCCCCGCCCACAAACCACCCCCTCCACGAAGATCGATCCGTCCATGCCCGAAGGCGACACCGTCCACCGGACAGCCACCCGGCTCCACCGAGCCCTGGCCGACAGCACCCTGACCCGCAGCGACCTCCGCGTTCCCAGATACGCCACCACCGATCTCACCGGCCGCAAGGTCTTCGACGTCACCCCGCGCGGCAAACACCTGCTCACCCGCATCGAGGGCGGCCTCACTCTGCACTCCCATCTCAAGATGGACGGCGCCTGGAGGGTCTTCACCCCCGGCGAACGCTGGACGGGCGGCGCCGCCCACCAGATCCGCGCGATCCTCGGCAACGCACACCACACCGCGGTCGGCTACCGCCTCCCCGTCCTGGAGCTCCTGCGCACAGCGGACGAGGACAAGGCAGTCGGCCACCTGGGCCCCGATCTCCTCGGCCCGGACTGGGACCCGGACCGGGCCCTGGCCAACCTCCTCGCGGACCCGGCCCGTGAAATCGGCGAAGCCCTCCTGGACCAGCGCAACCTCGCGGGCATCGGCAACATCTACAAGAGCGAGCTCTGCTTCATGGCCGCCGTCACCCCGTGGACCCCGGTCGGCGACCTCCCCGAGACCCTCGCACCCCGCCTGATCGCCGCCGCCCACCGCCTCCTCGAAGCCAACCGCGAACAGCCGGTCCGCACCACCACCAGCCGCCGCGACCAGCGCCTCTACGTCTACGGCCGCCAGTCCCGCCCCTGCCTGCGCTGCGGCACCGGCATCCGCACCGCCCAACAGGGCGACGGCAGCCGCGACCGCCCCACGTACTGGTGCCCACGTTGCCAGTCGGGCCCCTCGCCCCAGTAGTACGACACCGCCGCGGCCGACCCCGTACGAGCAAAGCCGCAGCCGACTCCGTACGAGCAATCCGGTCCCCATAATTGACGGACCGTCAGGCCACTCCGTACCGTCCCCCCATGCCCGTCATCCAGGCGTACGACCTCACCGGCCGCACCGCGTTCATCACCGGAGCCGCCAGCGGAATCGGCCGCGAAAGCGCCCTCCTCCTGGCCCGCGCGGGCGCCACCGTGCACTGCGCGGACCGGGACACGGAAGGCCTCGAAGCGACCGCGGCCGCCGTCAAGGCCGAGAACGGCACCGCCCACGCCCACGCCCTCGACGTCACGAACCGCGAGCAGCTCGAAACAGCCATCACCCAGGCGCAGCCGGACATCCTCGCCGCGGTGGCCGGCGTCATGCACAGCAGCCCGGTCCTCGAAACCTCCGACGAGGACCTCGAGCGGGTCATGGCCATCAACTTCAAGGGCATCCTGTACGCCTGCCAGGAGGCCGCCCGGGTGATGATCGCCAACGGCACGAAGGGCAGCATCATCACCATGGCCTCGGGCGCCGTCGACACCGGCGGCCCCGGCCTGCTCTGCTACGGAGCCGCGAAAGCCGCGGTCGTCCAGCTCACCAAGACCCTCGCCACCGAGATCGGCCACCACGGCATCCGGGTGAACGCGGTCGCGCCCGGCTGGATCCGTACGCCGATGACGCTGCGCCACAACAACAGCGAGGTCCAGGCCCACACCGAGGCCCTCATGTCGAAGATGTCCCCGCTGGGCCGGGTCGGCCTGCCCGAGGAGATCGCCCACGCGGTCCTGCACCTGGCATCGGATGCCGCGTCCTTCACGACGGGCCAGATCCTCCGCCCGAACGGCGGCGTCGCCATGCCCTGGTGACCCGCCGCCGTCGGGCTCGCCTGCGCGCCTGCACCCGGTACGCGGCCCGCACCCGGCGCACGCCCACCGCCCGCGCCCAGGGCACCGCATGCACGGGTATCAGACTCACGCCCCACCCTCCGGCGGCCACGGACACCTCCAACGCGCCGACCTCTCCCAGCGGCGCGAACACCACCCGCCCCATCGCCCACCACCACGCGCATCCCCCTACGACACCCGCAGCGACCGCCAGGCTCCACAGCACCCTCCCGCCGACCACAGCAACCACCTCCAAACCCAGGCTGGGGCGTGCCGCTGCACCCACCCAGGGGCGCGCTCCGGGATCGTTCCGGTCGTCGCCGAAAATTCCACAGCGCCAGGTTCGCCCGACGCCCCCGTACCGCATCCAGAACTCGGAGCCGGTTGATCTGCCGTACTGGGGCCTGCACCATCAGAAGTAGACCCAGGGGGGTCCTGGAGGTGGTGGATCATGCGCACTCTCGTCGGATGGCACGTGGAGATCGAGTTCACCGAAGACGAGGAGGGGCATCGTACGAGTGCCGCGGCCCTGGTCAGGCTCTCGGACGGGACCGAGATGCGGGCGCGTGGAAATGCCATGAGGCATCCTTCCGACCCGGATCAGCTGAGAGTCGGCGAGGAGATCGCCGGCGCGCGGGCGCTGATGGATCTCGCCTCGCAGATGCTGCAGAAGGCGCACACCGAGATCGACGAAGTGTCCGGGCGGCATTCGCATCCGCTGACGCGGTGACGGGCGACCGGGGTGCCGGTGTCCGGGCGACACCGGCACCCACCCACGCCACAAGGCGCTCCGACGAGCTCAGCCGTTCTCCGCCTGGAACATCCAATGGTGCTTTTCAAGATCCGCGGTGATCCCGATGAAGATGTCCTGGCTCACCGGATCCGCCTCCCCCGTCGCTCCCACACGCTCCCGCATCCGGGTGATCACCGCCCCGAGCGCGTCCACCAGCGTCCGTACAGCGTCGGCGTCCTTGATCCACCCTTCGGGCACCGCCCCGATACCGCTCGTTCCCGCCACCGTCTTCGCCCGCCCGTCGGGTGACACACCGAGGGTCGAGGCACGCTCGGCCACCGTGTCGGAGTGCAGCCGGGCCGTGTCGACGACCTCGTCGAGCTGAAGGTGGACGGAACGAAAGCGGGGCCCGACCACGTTCCAGTGGATCTGCTTGGCCACCAGGGACAGGTCCACCAGGTCGACCAGGGCTCCTTGCAGCGCCTCGGACACAACCTTGAGATCCGTATCGGACAGCGGGCTCTTCACAACGTACATGTGCCTCTTCGCCTCTCGGAACGACAGTCCGGCACATCCCACCTTGGCAGCCCGCACCCAGGAAGGCATGTCGGGAGAGCCGGGCACCAAGCCCCACAACGCACCGAACCCCGGCCGGTGGACCCGGCCGGGGTTCGCCACACAACTCGTGCGCACGCTCGTCGTGCGCAGGCGCGCTCTCAGGCGGCGACCACATCCACCGCCTCGGAGGGCGCCTTGATCGTGACCCGCTCCGGCGGCACCCCGGCCACCGAGACGGATCCCAGCATGGGACGCACGCCGGCGGAAACACCCGCAGGCACCGGCTCACGGGCGGTCTCTCCCGCGGCAGCCGACTGGGCCAGCTCGGCGAGCGAGAGCTCGTCGCTGACCTCGCGCATCAACTCGGACATCCGTACGTCAAGCGCGTCGCAGATCGCGGACAGCAGCTCGGAGGAAGCCTCCTTCTGCCCCCGCTCCACCTCGGAGAGATAGCCGAGCGAGACTCGGGCGGACGAGGAGACTTCGCGCAGAGTACGGCCCTGGCGCTGGCGCTGCCGACGCAGCACGTCACCCAGCAGGCGACGGAGCAGAATCATCGGTGGCTCCCTCCTCGGACCGCGCAGCCGCATCCTTCACGCCCCACCGTACCGCCTCGCGGGGCGGCCGTGCGGGGAGCGATGTCGTGTTCACTCAGGGCTGCAAACATCAATTCCCCCCGTTCTGTTCCGTATCCTGTGCCCGCGCATTCACCGCCAGCTCGCTCAGCAGCAGACCGAGCACGCTCCGTACACTCTCCCTACGGATTTCCGCACGATCGCCGTTCAACCGCAGAACAGCGATTTTCCCATCTTCCGCAGCCGCGCCACCGGCCACTGCCACGAACACCGTGCCGACCGCCTGCCCGTCCTGCGGCTCGGGCCCGGCCACCCCGGTGGTCGCGATCCCCCAGTCCGCGCCGAGCAGTCGGCGCACTCCGAGGGCCATCTGCCGGGCGACCTCGCCGTCGACCGCACCGCGCTCGGCGAGCAGTGCGGCGTCCACTCCGAGCACCGAGTGCTTGATCGCGGTGGCGTACGCGGTGACGGAGCCGCGAAGGACCCGGGAGGCGCCGGGGACGGCTGTGAGCTCCGCCGCGACCATACCGCCGGTCAGGGACTCGGCGACCGCCAGCGTTTCATCCCGTGAGACGAGCAGCTCCTGCACTCGGGCCGCGGCGTCCGTGGTCACGAGCGCTCCGGCGGCGTCCGCGGTCACGAGCGCTCCAGCGCCTCGGCCCGCTCCTTCTCGCGGCCCTGGCGGCGCAGCACGATCGCCTGCCGCACATAGTCGAGCCCGGTCACGACGGTGAGCACGACCGCGACGGCCATCACCCAGAACCGCAGTGTGGCCAGCGGTCCGGTGAGCGCCAGGACGTACATCCCGACCGCGGTGCCCTGCGCGAGCGTCTTCATCTTGCCGCCGCGGCTGGCCGGGATCACCCCGTACCGGATGACGATGAAACGAAGCAGAGTGATGCCGAGTTCCCGGCCGAGGATCACGCCGGTGACCCACCAGGGCAGGTCGCCGAGCGAGGAGAGGCAGATCAGCGCGGCGCCCATGATCGCCTTGTCGGCGATCGGGTCGGCGATCTTCCCGAAGTCGGTGACGAGGTTGTACGTACGGGCCAGATGCCCGTCGAACAGGTCCGTGATCATGGCGATCGCGAAGGCCGCCCAGGCCAGCGAGCGCCAGGCGGGGTCGTAGCCGCCGTCCGCAAGCAGCAGCATGACGAAGCCCGGCACGAGCAGCAGCCGGATCATGGTGAGGATGTTGGCGATGTTCCAGAGGCTGGCCTGATTGACGGCCGCAGCACCCAGCTTGCCGCCGGGCACCGGCTTGCCGCCGGCCCCGCCCGCCGCCGATGCCGGGACTCCCGTCATCTGCCCGCCTCCTCAAGACTCTCGACCACCAGGTCGACGCCTTCGGTTCCGACGACCTTTGCCTCGACCATACGACCGACAGTCAAGCCCTCGCCCGTGGTGAAGACCACCTGGCCGTCCGTCTCCGGCGCCTGGTGCGCACCGCGGCCGGTCGCGCCTTCGCCGTCCTCCGCGCCGTCTGTCGAGTCGGCCGACTCGACGGACTCGACGAGCACCCGCAGGGTCTCGCCGACGCGCTCCTCGGCGCGCTGCGCGGTCAGCTCCTCGGCGAGACGCGAGATCCGGGCCAGGCGCCGGTCGACGACGTCCTGCTCCAGCTTGTCCCCGTACGTGGCGGCCTCGGTGCCGTCCTCGTCGGAGTAGCCGAAGACGCCGATCGCATCGAGCCGCGCACCGGTGAGGAAACGCTCCAGCTCGTCCACATCGGCCTCGGTCTCGCCGGGGAAGCCCACGATGAAGTTGGAGCGGATGCCTGCGGTGGGCGCCTTGGCGCGGATCTGGTCGAGCAGTTCCAGGAAGCGGTCGGTGTCGCCGAAGCGGCGCATGGCGCGCAGCACGTTCGGCGCGGAGTGCTGGAAGGAGAGGTCGAAGTACGGGGCGACCTTCTCGGTGGAGGTCAGCACGTCGATCAGGCCGGGGCGCATCTCGGCGGGCTGCAGGTAGCTGACGCGGACCCGCTCGATGCCGTCGACGGCCGCGAGCTCGGGCAGCAGGGTCTCCAGGAGGCGGATGTCGCCCAGGTCCTTGCCGTACGAGGTGTTGTTCTCGGAGACCAGCATGATCTCCTTGACGCCCTGCTCGGCCAGCCAGCGGGTCTCGCCGAGCACGTCGGAGGGGCGCCGGGAGATGAAGGAGCCGCGGAAGGACGGGATCGCGCAGAAGGAGCAGCGGCGGTCGCAGCCGGAGGCGAGCTTCACCGAGGCGACGGGCGAGCTGCCCATGCGGCGGCGCAGGGGCGCGCGCGGCCCGGAGGCAGGCGCGAGCCCGTCGGGCAGGTCCTCGGGGGCCTGGGCGTGCCCGGGCAGGGCGGTGCCCTCGGCGGCGGCCTGGCGCTCGGCGGGCGTGACGGGCAGCAGCTTGCGGCGGTCGCGCGGAGTGTGCGCCTCGACGTTGCCGCCGCTCAGGATGACGTTCAGGCGGGTGGAGATGTCGGCGTAATCGTCGAAGCCGAGCACGCCGTCGGCCTCGGGCAGGGCGTCGGCGAGTTCCTTGCCGTAGCGCTCGGCCATACAGCCGACCGCGACGACGGCCTGGGTCTTTCCATGGTCCTTGAGGTCGTTGGCCTCGAGGAGGGCGTCGACGGAGTCCTTCTTGGCGGCATCGACGAATCCGCAGGTGTTGACGACGGCGACATCGGCATCCGAGGCTTCCTCGACGAGCTCCCAGCCGTCCGCCTCCAAGCGGCCTGCGAGCTCCTCCGAGTCCACCTCGTTACGGGCGCAGCCAAGCGTGACAAGGGCGACGGTACGGCGTTCGGGCATAACGTCCAGAGTATCTGGTTCATCTGCCGTCCCTCGCCGCGAGGCCTGAGCGCCGCTTCCGCGTGCTGCGGGAACGGGCCGCGAGGCGCTCCGGCACGCCCCGGACACGGCCCTGGAGCCTTCCGGACACGCCCCCGGAACGCCCGCGTACGAACGCCGACGCCCCCACCGGCCGGCAGCCGGTGGGGGCGTGGAAGGCGCGTGCGGAGGGGCTCAGCCCGCCTCGGCTGCGGTCCCCTGGTCCTCCTTGGTGTAGGAGAGCCGTTCGACCGCGCCGGGGCGGAAGTCGTCCTTGATCTCCTTGCCGTTCACGAAGAGCTTTATGGCTCCCGCGTTCCCGAGCACGAGATCGATGCGCTCGTCGTCGGTGAAGGTCTTGGTCTGCCCTTCCTTGAGCATCCCGTCGAACATGCTGGCTCCGGTGTGGCCCTTGACCGAGACCCAGCTCTCCCCCTCGTCGGCGCTGATCAGGACGGTGACCTTGTCCTTGGGCGCGCCGGCGATGGCGCTGTCGGCCGGGTCCGGCCTGGGGTCGGCCGGCTTCTTGGGCGCGGGCTTGCCGGTGGACTCGCTCGGGGTGGCGCTGGGCGAGCCTTCGGCGACGGGGTCCTTGCTGCCCTGGTCGGGATCGCTGAACAGCGTGAACCCGACGAAGCCGACCACGGCGACGATGGCCGCGACCATGGCCGCGGTCCAGTTGGGGCGGCGCGGCTCGGGGCGGATGCGCTCGGCCTCGAACAGCGGTGTCGCGGGGCTCGGCGCGTCCTTGCCGCCGTGTTCCTCGGTGAACTGGGCGAGCAGCGGAGCGGGGTCGGTGTCGACGGCGCGGGCGATGGAGCGGATGTGCCCGCGTGCGTAGACATCGCCGCCGCAGCGCGAGAAATCGTCCTGTTCGATCGCGTGCACGATCGGGACGCGGACCCGAGTGGCCGCACTGACCTCGTCGACGGTGAGCCGCGCTTCGAGGCGGGCAAGCTGCAGGGCGCGTCCGACCGAGGGACGCTCTTCATCGGTGTCCGGAGTCAAGGGAAGGTCGTCTTCAATCGAAGGGCGGTCGTCTTCATGGGAGTTGCCGATGGACACGGGAGCGCCTTTCGAGCGTGTAGCCACCTGCTGGACGTTCAGTCTAGGGGGGGTACGAAAGGGTGAGGCAACCGGGCGGCAGCACTTTGTACGCCATCAGGTTGTCCGGTCGGTCCGGCAGCCCGCACGACCGGACGGGCCGGCCGCGGGGCGGGTCACCCTCTCCCTCCATCCAACTTGACGTAGCCGGAAGAGAAACGGTTGCCCCTTGTTCCCTTACGGGTGAGCCTCCCCGCGGATGACCGCGAGCACTCCATCCAGTTCGTCCGGCTTGACCAGAACATCCCTCGCCTTCGAGCCTTCGCTCGGCCCGACGATGTTCCGCGACTCCATCAGGTCCATCAGCCGCCCCGCCTTCGCGAACCCGACGCGCAGCTTGCGCTGGAGCATCGAGGTCGATCCGAACTGGGTCGAGACGACCAGCTCGGCCGCCTGGCACAGCAGGTCCAGGTCGTCACCGATCTCCTCGTCGATCTCCTTCTTCTGCTTGGCGCCGACGGTGACGTCGTCCCGGAAGACCGGCGCCATCTGGTCCTTGCAGTGCTGGACGACCGCGCCGATCTCGTGCTCGGTCACGAAGGCGCCCTGCATACGGGTCGGCTTGTTCGCCCCCATCGGCAGGAAGAGCCCGTCGCCCTTGCCGATCAGCTTCTCGGCTCCCGGCTGGTCGAGGATCACGCGGCTGTCGGCGAGCGAGGAGGTGGCGAACGCGAGCCGCGAGGGCACGTTCGCCTTGATCAGACCGGTCACGACGTCCACGGACGGCCGCTGGGTCGCCAGCACGAGATGGATACCGGCGGCGCGCGCGAGCTGGGTGATGCGGACGATCGCGTCCTCGACATCGCGCGGCGCGACCATCATCAGGTCCGCGAGCTCGTCGACGATCACCAGGAGATACGGGTACGGCTGCAGCTCCCGCTCACTGCCGAGCGGCGGGGTGACCTTGCCGTTGCGTACCGCCTCGTTGAAGTCGTCGATATGCCTGAAGCCGTAGGCCGCGAGGTCGTCGTAGCGCAGGTCCATCTCCCGCACGACCCACTGCAGCGCCTCGGCGGCCCGCTTGGGATTGGTGATGATCGGGGTGATCAGGTGCGGGATGCCCTCGTACGCGGTGAGCTCCACGCGCTTGGGGTCGACGAGCACCATCCGTACGTCCTCGGGGGTCGCCCGCATCATGATCGAGGTGATCAGACAGTTGATGCAGGAGGACTTGCCGGAGCCGGTGGCGCCGGCGACGAGGATGTGCGGCATCTTCGCGATGTTCGCCATCACATAGCCGCCCTCGACGTCCTTGCCGAGCGCGACCAGCATCGGATGGGCGTCCTCGGCGGCGTCCGCGAGGCGCAGCACGTCGCCGACGTTGACCATCTCGCGGTCGGTGTTCGGGATCTCGATGCCGACCGCGGACTTGCCGGGGATCGGGCTGATGATCCGGACATCCGGCGAGGCGACCGCGTACGCGATGTTCTTGGCGAGCGCGGTGATCTTCTCGACCTTCACGGCCGGTCCGAGCTCGACCTCGTACCGCGTGACCGTCGGGCCGCGCGTGAAGCCGGTGACCTGGGCGTCGACCTTGAACTCACTGAAGACGTTGGTGAGCGAGGCCACCACGGCGTCGTTGGCGGCGCTGCGCGATTTGCCGGGCCCGCCTCGCTCCAGGAGGTCGAGCGAGGGCAGCGCGTAGGTGATGTCGCCGGAGAGCTGGAGCTGCTCGGCGCGCGGCGGCAGATCGCGGGGTTCGTCCCGCGCGGGCTTGGTGAGGTCGGGTACGGCGCCCCCGCCGGACGCATCGTCCCCCTCCGGATTCCCACCAGGCGTCCTGCTCCCGGCCGGCTTCTTACTCCCGGCCGGGGGCTGCTCCTGGCTGCGCGCGCCCGGCACCGGTGTCGGTGCCGGATCGGGGCGCTCCACGGTGACGCCCTGGGTGAGGTCGGCGACGAGCGGGGAGGGCGGCATCCCGTTCATCACCGCCCCGTCGAGCGCGGCCGCGGCGGCCGCGGCCACGTCGATCGCGTCGAGCGAAGGCTCCATCTCCGGCTGCACGCTGCTGCGCCGGGGCCTGCGCCGCTTGGTGAGCGCCTCCTCCTCGGCCTGCTCCGGATCGTACGGCTGCGAGGCGGGGCTCTGCCTGCGGCGGCCCGGGGACGCGGGCAGCGCCTCGCGCCACTGCTCCTCGTAGCGTGCGTCGTCCTCGCCGAACTCCGTCTCGGATACGGCGTCGGGCTCAAGGATGCCGAGCTTCTGGCCGAGCAGTCTGAGCCGCTGCGGCACGGCGTTCACCGGCGTCGCGGTGACGACGAGGAGGCCGAAGACGGTGAGCAGAACGAGCAGCGGCAGGGCGAGGACCTCGCCCATCGTGAAGATGAGGGGGCGGGAGGCGGCCCAGCCGATCAGCCCGCCGGCATCCCTTATGGCCTCGGTGCCCTCACCGCGCCCGGGCGCCCCGCAGGCCATGTGCACCTGACCGAGCACGCCGATGACCAGGGCGGAAAGCCCGATGACGATACGGCCGTTGGCCTCCGGCTGCTCGGGGTGGCGGATGAGCCGTACCGCCATGCCGCCGAGCAGCAGCGGCACGAGCAGATCGAGCCGGCCGAAAGCGCCGGTCACGAGCAGCTCGACCAGATCGCCCACGGGACCGCGGAGTTGGGACCAGGTACCGGCTGCGACGATCAGGGCGAGCCCGATGAGGAGCAGCGCGAGGCCGTCCTTGCGGTGGGCCGGGTCGAGCCCCTTGGCGCCGCGCCCTATGCCGCGGAAGGCGGCGCCGACCGCGTGGGCGAGGCCGAGCCAGACGGCGCGGGCGAGCTTGTAGACGCCACCGGTGGGATTCGGGGCGGGCTTCGGTGCCGGCTTGGCCGCGGCCTTCTTGGCGGGGGCCTTTTTGGCCGGTGCCTTCTTGGCGGGCGCCTTGGATGCAGCGGCCTTCTTCGCCGGAGCCTTCTTGGGCGCCGCCGCCTTCTTGGCGGGCGGCTTCTTGGCTGCGGAGGGACGTGAGGCCATGGGGGTGAGGTTACCGGTGCGACTGCCTGTGGACACGTGTGCCTACTGCCTCACCCGTACGTGTCGGCGCACAGCGGCGCGAAACTGACGTGCGCTCAGTTCCATGCCCGCAGGTCGGTGCCGTGCAGCCTGGACCGCTCTGTGTGGGCAGTTCAGTTCTGTGCAGCCGGCACAGCGCGGCCCGGCTGCACAGTTCTGCGAGGGCAGCTCAGTTCTGCGCGAACAGCTCAGTTCTGTGCGGGCATGGAGGGCGCGCCCTGGCCCGCACCCGGCTCCAGGGCGTCAAGTGCGCGGCGCAGCCCGGTGAGTTTGCGCTCGAGGTGGGCCGCCGTGGCCACGGCGGCGGCATCCGCGGACTCCTCGTCCAGTTGCTTGGAGAGCGCCTCGGCCTGCTCCTCCACGGCCGCCAGCCGCGCCGAGAGCTCGGCGAGCAGACCGGCGGACTCGCCCTTGTCGCCGAGCGGTGTCTTGCCGCCGCCTTCGAGCTGCAGCCGCAGCAGGGCCGCCTGCTCGCGCAGTTGGCAGTTCTTCATGTACAGCTCGACGAACACCGAGACCTTGGCGCGCAGGACCCACGGGTCGAAGGGCTTCGAGATGTAGTCCACCGCACCGGCCGCATAGCCGCGGAAGGTGTGGTGCGGACCGTGGTTGATCGCGGTGAGGAAGATGATCGGGATGTCCCGGGTCCGCTCGCGGCGCTTGATGTGCGCCGCGGTCTCGAATCCGTCCATGCCCGGCATCTGGACGTCCAGCAGGATGACCGCGAAGTCATCCGTGAGCAGTGCCTTGAGCGCTTCCTCCCCGGACGATGCCCGGACCAGTGTCTGATCGAGCGCAGAGAGGATGGCCTCGAGCGCCAACAGATTCTCCGGCCGGTCATCGACCAGGAGGATCTTGGCCTTCTGCACCATGGCCCGTCCTCCTCGCCCCGACATGGGGCCTCCCCTGTCCGAAGGACTCGGGGCAGCACCTGCCGCCGCCCCGGGGGACGGCTCCGTCCTGCCGCCCGTCCTTGTGCCGGTCATGGTAGCCGCACCCCGCCTGTCGCCACACCCTGTCACCGCGATGTCACTGTGCACGTAGCAGAAACGCGGTGGGAGACCAGAAGGTTCCCCGAATCCCGCGCTTTTACACGACCTCGCACACGTTCCGTCAGCACGAGCCCTGCCGGGGTGGGGGCGGAAGCCGCCCCCACCCCGGTCAGGACTCGTCCATCCAGTTCTGCATCACCGTCAGCAGATGGTCGGGGTCGACCGGCTTGGTGACGTAGTCGGAGGCGCCGGATTCGATGGCCTTCTCCCGGTCCCCCTTCATCGCCTTCGCCGTGAGCGCGATGATCGGCAGGCCCGCGAACTGCGGCATCCGGCGGATCGCCGTGGTCGTCGCATAGCCGTCCATCTCCGGCATCATGATGTCCATCAGGACGAGCGTGACGTCATCGTGCTGCTCGAGGACCTCGATGCCTTCACGCCCGTTCTCCGCGTACAGCACCGCCAGCCCGTGCTGTTCGAGCACGCTGGTCAGCGCGAACACGTTGCGGATGTCGTCGTCGACGATGAGCACCTTCTCGCCGCCGAAGCGGAAGTCCGCCCGCGCCTGCGGCCCGGCCTGCTCCGATCCTGCCTGCCCGTCCGCACCCGCCTGCTCGGCTCCGCTCTGGCCCGCGATCTGTCCGGGCAGCGCGGGCAGCGGATCCGCGGCCCGCAGGGAGCGTCGGTGGCGCCGGAAAAGCGTGCCCTCGCGGGCCGCCGACTGCGGTGTGACGGGCCCTCCGGCCTCCACGGCGCCGTTGCCGCCGCCGATGCTGCCGCTGCCTGCGCCGGCGTTCCCGCTTCCTGCGCCGGCGTTCCCTCCGCCGGTGCCATTGCCGCTCCCACCGCCACCCCCCGTGAAGGACTCCTCGGAGGACACCGAAGGCAGCGCCTGGAGCTCCACATGGGCCTCCGGCTCGATGGCGGTGGCGATTTGCGCGTACTCCTGCGGCGGCAGCTCGTTCGGGTGCAGCGGCAGATACAGCGTGAACGTCGAGCCGCGACCCGGCTCGCTCGACGCGTGGATCTCGCCGCCGAGCAGCCGGGCGATGAGCCGGCTGATCGAGAGACCCAGGCCCGTACCGCCGTACTTGCGGCTCGTCGTCCCGTCGGCCTGCTTGAAGGCCTCGAAGATGACCCGCATCTTGCTGCTCGGGATGCCGATACCGGTGTCCGTGACCGAGAACGCGATCACGTCCGCGTCGGGGCTGCGCAGCGTGCCCATCTCGAGGAGCTGGGTGCGGATCTCCTGCGGCACGTCCGCACCCGCGGGCCGGATGACCAGCTCGACGGCCCCGGAGTCGGTGAACTTCACACCGTTCGAGAGCAGGTTGCGCAGTACCTGGAGCAGCCGCTGCTCGTCGGTGTGCAGGGTCGCGGGCAGTTCGGGCGAGACCCGCACGGAGAAGTCGAGGCCCTTCTCCGCGGTGAGCGGCCGGAACGTGGCCTCGACGTAGTCCACGAGCTGGACGAGCGCGATCCGCGTCGGCGAGACGTCCATCTTGCCCGCCTCGACCTTGGACAGGTCGAGGATGTCGTTGATCAGCTGCAGCAGGTCGGAGCCCGCGCCGTGGATGGTCTCGGCGAACTCGACCTGCTTCGGGGAGAGATTGCCCTCGGCGTTGTCGGCGAGCAGCTTCGCGAGGATCAGCAGCGAGTTGAGCGGGGTGCGCAGCTCGTGCGACATGTTGGCGAGGAACTCGGACTTGTAGCGCATCGAGACCGCGAGCTGCTCGGCGCGCTCCTCCAGGATC
The DNA here is from genome assembly GCF_047779955.1 of Streptomyces lothianensis. Taxonomy (NCBI): domain Bacteria; kingdom Bacillati; phylum Actinomycetota; class Actinomycetes; order Kitasatosporales; family Streptomycetaceae; genus Streptomyces; species Streptomyces lothianensis. Next base: position 231,352 of record NZ_JBLMKT010000028.1, read on the forward strand.
TGGCGAGCCGTCTCGATCTCGGTGTTCTTGACCTCGATGTCACGGTTCTGCTGGGCGAGCAGCTCGGCCTTCTCCTCCAGTTCGGCATTGGAGGACTGCAGGGCCTTCTGCCGGTTCTCCAGTTCCTCGGAGCGGTCCCGCAGCTGTTCGGTCAGCTCCTGCGACTGCTTGAGCAGCAGCTCCGTCTTGGTGTTGACGGAGATCGTGTTGACGCTGGTCGCGATCATCTCGGCGATCTGGCTGAGGAAGTCCCGCTGGATCTGTGTGAACGGCTGGAAGGATGCCAGCTCGATCACGCCGAGCACCTGGTCCTCGAAGAGCACCGGAAGCACGATCACCTGCGCGGGCGGCGCGTCCCCGAGCCCCGAGGCGATCTTGAGATAGCCGGAGGGCGCGTTCTCCACGAGGATCGTGCGCCGCTCCTTGGCTGCCGTCCCGATCAGCGTCTCGCCCGGTTTGAAGGAGGTGGGCATGGAGCCCATGGAGTAGCCGTAACTGCCCAGCATGCGCAGCTCGTACGCATCCTCCTCACCCGCCGTGGCAAGGTCGTCGTCCGTCGGTGTCGCGAGGAAGAACGCGCCGTGCTGTGCGGAGACCACCGGCGTGAGCTCGCTCATGATCAGGCTCGCCACGTCCGCGAGGTCGCGGCGGCCCTGCATGAGGCCGGAGATGCGGGCCAGGTTGCCCTTGAGCCAGTCCTGCTCCTTGTTGGCGATGGTGGTATCGCGCAGGTTGGCGATCATCGTGTTGACATGGTCCTGGAGGACCTGGATCTCGCCCGCCGCGTCCACGTCGATCTTCAGGTTGAGGTCGCCGCGGGTCACGGCGGTGGCGACGGCGGCGATGGCCCGCACCTGCCGGGTCAGGTTCCCGGCCATCTCGTTCACCGATTCGGTGAGGTCGCGCCAGGTGCCGTCGACGTCGCGCACGCGTGCCTGGCCGCCCAACTGGCCTTCCGTGCCCACCTCGCGGGCGACTCGGGTGACCTCCTCGGCGAAGGAGGAGAGCCGGTCGACCATCGTGTTGATGGTGGTCTTGAGTTCCAGGATCTCGCCGCGCGCCTCGATGTCGATCTTCTTGGTGAGATCGCCCTTGGCAATGGCCGTCGTGACCATGGCGATGTTGCGCACCTGGCCGGTCAGGTTCGAGGCCATCTGGTTCACGGACTCGGTCAGGTCCTTCCACGTACCGGCGACGCCGGGTACACGGGCCTGGCCGCCGAGGATGCCGTCGGTGCCCACCTCGCGGGCCACCTTGGTGACCTGGTCGGCGAACGAACTCAGCGTGCGCACCATGATGTTGAAGGTGTCGGCGAGCTGGGCGACCTCGCCGCGCGCCTCAATGGTGACCGTACGCGTCAGATCGCCGTTGGCGACGGCCATCGCGACCTGGGAGATGTTGCGTACCTGGCTGGTCAGGTTGGAGGCCATCAGGTTCACGTTGTCGCTGAGGTCCTTCCAGATGCCGGTGGCTCCCGGCACCCGGGCCTGACCGCCCAGCTGGCCCTCCGTACCCACCTCGCGCGCCACCCGTGTGACCTGTTCGGCGAAGTTGGAGAGCTGGTCGACCATCGTGTTGACGGTGGTGACGAGTTCGAGGATCTCGCCCTTGGCGTCGACGGTGATCTTCTTGGAGAGGTCGCCCATGGCGACCGCGGTGGTGACCTCGGCGATGTTGCGTACCTGTGAGGTCAGGTTGTTCGCCATGCCGTTCACGGACTGGGTGAGGTCCTTCCAGGTGCCCGCCACGCCCTGGACCTCGGCCTGACCGCCGAGGATGCCTTCCGTACCCACCTCGCGCGACACCCGGGTCACCTGCTCGGCGAAGCTGGAGAGCTGGTCGACCATCGTGTTGAGGGTGTTCTTCAGCTCCAGGATCTCGCCACGCGCGTCGACCTCGATCTTCTGCGAGAGGTCACCGCGGGCCACCGCGGTCGCGACCTGCGCGATGTTACGGACCTGGGCGGTCAGGTTGCCCGCCATGCCGTTCACCGAGTCGGTCAGATCACGCCACACACCCGCGACGCCGGGCACCTGCGCCTGGCCGCCGAGCCGGCCCTCGGTACCCACCTCGCGGGCCACCCGCGTCACCTGGTCGGCGAAGGCGGAGAGCTGGTCGACCATCGTGTTGATGGTGTTCTTCAGCTCCAGGATCTCGCCGCGCGCGTCGACCTCGATCTTCTGCGAGAGGTCACCACGGGCCACCGCGGTGGTGACCTGGGCGATCTGCCGTACCTGTGAAGTCAGGTTGCCGGCCATGAAGTTGACGGAGTCCGTGAGGTCCTTCCAGGTACCCGAGACGCCGTCCACGCGGGCCTGACCACCGAGGCGGCCCTCCGTGCCCACGTCACGGGCCATCCGGGTCACCTGGTCGGCGAACGAGGACAGCTGGTCCACCATCGTGTTCACGGTGTTCTTCAGCTGGAGCATCTCGCCGGAGACGTCCACGGTGACCTTCTGCGAGAGGTCGCCGTTCGCCACCGCGGTGGTGACCTGGGCGATGTTGCGCACCTGGCCGGTGAGGTTACGGAAGGCGGTGTTCACCGAGTCGGTGAGGTCCTTCCAGGTGCCCGCAGCCCCCGGCACCTCGGCCTGGCCGCCCAGCTCGCCCTCGACACCGATCTCCCGTGCCACGCGGGTGACTTCGGAACCGAAGGCCGAGAGCTGGTCGACCATCGTGTTGACGGTGTTCTTCAGCTCCAGCATCTCGCCGGCCACGTCGACCGTGACCTTCTGCGAGAGATCACCGCTGGCGACCGCCGTCGTCACGGTCGCGATGTCGCGCACCTGGGTGGTGAGGTTGCGGAAAACCGTGTTCACCGAGTCGGTGAGGTCCTTCCACGTGCCCGCCGCGCCCGGCACGATCGCCTGCCCGCCGAGCTGCCCGTCGAAGCCGACCTCGCGCGCCACGCGCGTGACCTCGTCCGCGAAGGTACGGAGTGTCTCGGTCATCTGGTTGATCGTCTCGGCGAGCTGGGCGACCTCGCCGCGCGCGCTCACCGTGACCTTGCGGGACAGGTCACCGTTGGCGACGGCGGTGGTGACCTCGGCGATCCCGCGCACCTGCGCGGTGAGGTTGCCGGCCATCAGGTTCACCGAGTCGGTGAGGTCCTTCCACACCCCGGCCACGCCCGGCACCTGCGCCTGACCGCCCAGCTCGCCCTCCGTACCCACCTCACGGGCCACGCGGGTGACCTCGGAGGAGAACGAGGAGAGCTGGTCGACCATGGTGTTCACGGTGTTCTTCAGCTCGAGCATCTCGCCGGCCACGTGCACCGTGACCTTGCGCGAGAGATCACCTTTGGCGACCGCGGTGGTGACGAGAGCAATATCACGCACCTGAGCGGTGAGGCGGTACGCCATGGTGTTGACGGAATCCGTGAGGTCTTTCCATGAACCGGACATTCCGCGCACCCGGGCCTGCCCGCCGAGCTTGCCCTCCGTGCCCACCTCGCTGGCCACCCGCGTCACCTCGTCGGTGAACCGGGACAGCTGGTCGACCAGGTTGTTGACCGTGCGCCCGACTTTCAGGAACTCACCGCGCAGCGGATGCACCGTGCCCTCGGCCCCGGGCGCGCGCAGCTCCATGCGCTGCTCCAGATCGCCCTCCGCGACCGCGGAGAGCACGCGGCCGACCTCGGAGACGGGCCGTACGAGATCGTCGACCAGCGCGTTGGACGCGTCGATCGCGGCCGCCCAGGAGCCTTCGTAGGCGCCGGTCGCGAGGCGTTCCGTGAGTTTTCCCTCACGGCCGACCATCCGCCGTACCCGCGAGAGCTCGCCGGTCAGGTGCAGATTGCGGTCCGCGACATCGTTGTAGAGCGCGGCGATCTCGCCCATCACACCGTCATTGGTGACGGTCAGCCGCCTGCGGAAGTTGCCGTCCCGCATCGCTGCCAGGGCGCCGACCAACTTGTTGAGCGCCGCGGCATCGACCTCGACGGTCCCGCTGCCGCGACCGCCACGGGACTGAGCGCCTTTCGCGCGCGGGGCCTTGCCGCGCGCAGCTGTACCGGACTCCACCGTGTCCCTCCCGCAGGGGTCGACCACTTGCTCGTTGCCTCGCCATGAGCCCGGCTTCGCCGCGGCTCGCCGCTTCAGCTCTGAGGATGCCCAGTGTTCCAGGATCGGTCACCGGACATGCCAGTCCTCCAACGTAACCCCCCGAAGCCTCGACTCGTTCTTCCCACCGGACAGGACTGCTACCCCGAATCCGCCGGCCGGCCTGTCGAGAGCGAGGGGTTCCCATGTTCAGGGGGTCCCAGCTTGGGGATACCCCTGAACAGCGAGTCGGCCTCCCCATTAACCTGTCATACGAACCGAAAGTGCCCACCGCCGGGGAAGCCGCGAAGCGGCGGGGCACAGGACCGGGGGACGCCGACACCATGGGGAGTTCTGTGATCACCGCTCGGGCCACCGCCAGCTTCGACCCGGTCGGGCGCTCGGTGGCCGGTGCCCGCTCCTTCGTCCGTGACATCCTCCAGGGCTGGGGCTGCACGGAGGTCATGGACGACGCGGTCGTGCTGACCAGCGAACTCGTCACCAATGCGGTGGTCCACGCGGGCACCACGGCGGACGTGCTCTGCCTGCGCAGCGAGGACTGCGTACGCATCGAGGTGGCCGACCGCTACCCGGAGCGCGAGATTCCGCTGCAGCGCTCGCCGCACACCCTGGCGAGCCCGGACCGCGAGGGCGGCCGCGGGCTCCAGCTGTGCGCGGCGCTCGCCAGCGGCTGGGGCGTCGAGTACACGCCGACGCACAAACAGGTCTGGTTCCGCCTCGACCTGCCCGAGCACCCGGTCGGCACGCGCACGGCGGGCCCCGCGCTCCCCGTCGGCCTGCTCCCGGAGGCCGGCCCGCAGGTCCATGTCGCCGTCGTCCAGCTCGACCGTGACGGCTCGATCACCGCGTGGAGCGACGGCGCCGAGAGCCTCTTCGGCTACGAGGCGGAGAAGGTCCTCTCCCGCCCGCTCACCGACTTCGCGGCCTGGCCGCACACCCCGGGCACCGGCACCGGGATCGTCGAGGCGCTGCAGCTCTCACGCTGGGAGGGCAGCTACGGCATCCGCGCCGCCGACGGCCGTGTCATCCCCGTCTACGCCTCCCATCTGCGTGTACGGGACAGCGAAGGCGATCCCTCCACGGTCTGTCTGCTCGTACGGGAGCAGGAGCGCGCCGTACTGCAGACCCCGCACCGCGGCCCGGCGCCCGATGCGGCGAGCCTGCCGGAGACCGGCAGCCCCGCCGACCCCTTCGACAACTTCATCGGCTCCCCCGCGCCCGATGATCTCGACTCGCTCCTGCAGCGCGCCGTCGAGCGCGCCCGCGACATGCTCGACGGCGATGCGGCCTTCCTGCTGCTCGCCACGGACGACGAGACCGAGCTGGAGGTCCGCGCCTCCACCGGCCTGCCCTCCGCCCGCCAGCGGTTCGCCCGCGTCCCGGTCGAGGCCGCCACGGGGCGGTACGGCTCGGCGCGGATGCCCGCCGTGCACGAGGACCTCACCGTCGTACCCGGCGCGGCCCCGCTGCTCAACGGCACCGGGATGCGCTCCGTGGTCACCGTCCCGCTGAAGGTCGAGGGCCGCCTCACCGGCTCGCTCGGCGTCGCGGCCGAGGCACCGGGGCGGTATACGAACGAGGAGGCGCTGCGCCTCCAGTTCGCCGCCGACCGCATCGCGCTCAACGTGGAATCGGCCCGCCTCGGCGAGCTGGAGCGGCTGCGCCGTGGCTCGCTCTCCTTCCTCGTCGAGGCCTCCGACCTGCTCGCCGGCACCCTCGACCGCGACCAGACGCTGGCCCTCATGGCCCAGATGACGGTCCCCACGCTGGCCACGTGGTGCGCGGTCTACACGATCGCGGACCAGTCCTCGGAGCCGTATCTCTCCTACGTACTGCACGAGGACGAGGACCGGATCGACGGCCTGAAGGCCCTGCTCCAGCGCATCGACCCCCCGGACCCGGTCCCCACCCCCGGCGCCCGCATCTGGAACGCGCCATCGGAGGCCGCCCACCGGGCCGCCCTGCGCACCTCGATGCGCAGCCTGGGCCTGGGCGAGCCCACGCGTCTCTCGGCCGGCATCGGCACCACGCTCGCGACGGCCTCCGCGGTCGGCGGCGAAACGGTCGTCCTGCCGCTGGTCGCCCGCAACCGCGTCATCGGCATGCTCACCCTCGGCAAGCCCGCCGAGGAGCACTTCCGCCAGGAAGTCCTCGAACTCGCCGAGGACCTCTCCCGCCGGGCCGCCCTCGCCCTGGACAACGCGCGCCTGTACTCGGAGCGCATGTCCATCAGCCAGTCGCTGCAGCGCAGCCTGCTGCCGCCCGGCCTCCCGCAGATCCCGGGCGTCGAGGTCGAGGTGATCTACCGCGCGGCCGGCGAGGGCAACGAGGTCGGCGGCGACTTCTACGACCTCTTCCCGATCCGCGACGGCGCCTACGGCTTCGCCATCGGCGATGTCTGCGGTACGGGCCCGGAGGCGGCCGCGGTCACCGGCCTCGCCCGGCACGCGCTCAGGCTCCTTGCCCGCGAGGGCTTCGGCGGCCCCGCGGTCCTGGAGCGGCTCAACGCCGCCATCCTGGACGAGGGCGCCCGCAGCCGCTTCCTGACGCTCCTGTACGGGGAGTTGTGGCCGCAGGAGGACGGCTCGGCGGTCCTCAAGCTGGTCTGCGCGGGCCATCCACTGCCGCTCAGGCTGCGCCAGGACGGCACCGTACAGCCCTTCGCGGAACCGCAGCCGCTGCTCGGCGTGATGGACGACCTGGAGTTGTACGAGGAGACCGTGACGCTGGAGCCCGGCGATGTGCTGCTGTGCGTGACGGACGGGGTGACCGAGCGCCGCGAGGGCACCCGGATGCTGGGCGACGACGGCCTGACGGACGTCCTCACCACATGCACCGGCCTCACGGCGGGCGCGGTCGCCGCCCGGGTGATGCGCGCGGTGGAGCGCTTCGCGACGGACGCGCCCTCCGACGACATGGCCATCCTCGCGATGCGCGTACCGGAGCCGCACACGGACTGAGCGGCCGGCCCTTCACAGGGCCGGTCCGCCCCATAAAAGCGGATGACATACGAAAGGCCCCGCCCGGGTTCGGGCGGGGCCTTTCGTCTTCTTCTCTCCTGAGCCCCCATGCGGAATCGAACCGCAGACCTTCTCCTTACCATGGAGACGCTCTACCGACTGAGCTATAGGGGCCTGTTGACCTGCGGGGCTTCCCGCGCGGCAACGGAAAGAATCATACCCCGGATCAGGCCGTGGTCAGAACCACCTCCCCAGTGGCCCCCGCACCCGGCGGCGCGGCTCAGTACGCGACCGTGAAGTGGCGGACCCCTGAACGGGATTCGAGTTCGTCGAGCACGGCGACGGCCAGGTCCTCGGCGCTGATCCGGGATCGCCCGTCGGACGCCACGAGCAGCTTGTCGCCGCCGCGCCGGTAGGTTCCCGTGCGCCTGCCGGGTTCGAGGAGAGCGGGCGGGCTGAGGTAGGTCCAGTCGGTACCGGAACGTGTGACACAGGCGTCCAGTTGCTCCGTACTCGCCCGTGCGATGGCGCGGTACCGCTCGGGCACATACGCGGGGTCGTCGACCACCCGGTCATACGCGGGGTCGGGGCTGCGCAACGGGCCCGCGCCACCGATGACGAGCACCGGAACGCCGACGGCCACGTCGAGCAGCCGCGCCGTGAGCGGCGCGAGCGTCGCCTCGGCGCCGGGAGCCGGGCGGACGGCAAGCACAGCGGCATCGACGGCGGCGAGGATCGGCTCCAGTTCCTCGGCACGGGAGACATCCCCCGCCACCCAGTGCGCGCCCGTGGGCACCGCATCCGCATCCGGTGCGCTGCGCGACACGGCGGTGACGGCATGCCCTCGACGTACGGCCTCGGCGGTGATCCGGCTCCCGGCCATCCCGGTGGCGCCGATGACTGCGATCTTCATATTGCTGCGTCCTTTCCCTGACGGGGCTGTCCTGCGCCCGTTCACGTATTCGTCCGTGCGCTCAGCTCATCTCGGCGCGAGTCCCTGCGCTCGTCCGGGCGGTTGTCCGGGCGCTTGTCCGGGCGCTCGTCCGGGCGCTTGTCTGCGCGTTCCCTTGGGCGCTCGCCCGGGCGTTCCTTCGCGCATCCCGCCGCCCATCGGTCTTGCGCGGATCAAGTTGTCCGGCGAGCAGCGCACCCAGGGCAAGCACCAGACCCGCCAGCTGCACGCCCGTGAGGCTCTCGTCCAGCACCAAGGCCCCGATCACCGCGGCCACCAGCGGAGACAGGAGTACGAGCAGTGCGGTCGCGGTGACCGGCAGGCGGCCGATGCCGCGGAGCCAGAGGCTGTGGGCGATGAACCCGCCCACCGTGCCCAGCCACACGTATCCGAGCACCGCGGAGCCGTCGATCCGCGGGGGCGCGCCCTCGAACAGTGCCGTGAGCGGTACCAGGAAGAGCCCGCCCGCGGTCAGCTGCCATGCGGTCATGGTGATGGGTCCCACCCCCGCGGGCGCCCGCCAGTGCTTGGTCAGGACGACGCCGAGCGCCATGGACGCGGTACCGAGCAGCCCCGCGACGACCCCTGCGAACCCCAGCCCGGCGGCGGGCCCGAGCACCACCAGCGCGACCCCGCCGGCGCCCGCGACCGCCCAGCCGATGCGCCACACCGACGGCCGCTCCCGCAGCACCGCCACCGCCAGACCCGCCACGATCAGCGGCTGGGCGGCGCCGAGGGTGGCCGCGACCCCGCCGGGCAGCAGTTCGGCGGTGAGGAAGAGCAGCGGATAGAACGCACCGATGTTCAGCACACCGAGCACGGCGGCCTTCCACCACCACACGCCGGTCGGCAGTACGCGCGTCAGCAGGAGCAGCAGCAGTCCCCCGGGCAGTGACCTCAACAGGGCGGCGAACAGCGGGTGATCGGCCGGCAGGAACTCCGTCGTCACCGCATAGGTGGTGCCCCACGCCATGGGCGCGAGGGCCGTGCCGAGGACGAGTGCGAGCGTGCGGCCGACGTCGGCCGGCGGCGGCGCGGAGGTCACCGGCCGCGCCTGCCGGGTGGCCCGAGGCCGCGACGGCCGGGCCGTTCGCGGGGTCGTTCGCGGGGTCGTTGTCTTCATGTGACGAGTCTCGGCCGGGACTCGTCAATCGGTCCAACACATAGTTGTCATCGAACCCATCGCAGAGCACGATAGATCGCATGGAGCTGAGACAACTCCGCTACGCCCTCGCCGTCGCGGAGACCCGTAACTTCACCCGCGCCGCACGCCAGTGTTTCGTCGCCCAGTCCGCCCTCAGCCACCAGATCGGCGCCCTGGAACGCGAGTTGGGTCTCCAGCTCTTCGCCCGCACCAGCCGCCGCGTGGAGGTGACGCCCGCGGGAGAGGCCTTCCTCCTGCGGGCACGCCAGAGCGTGGACGCTGCGGAACTCGCCGTCACGGAGGCGGCCGCCGCGGTGGGCGAGGTCCGCGGGCGGCTGCGGATCGGCATCATTCCCACAGTCTCCGCGGTCGACATCCCCGCCGTCCTGCAGCGCTACCGCGAGCGGTATCCGCAGGTCGGCGTCAGCCTGCACACGGGCTCGAGCGACGTCATGTGCGTCGACGTGGCCGCCGGCGAACTGGATCTGGCCTTCCTCGGCCTCCCCGCCGAACGTGAACCGCAGGGCGTGCAGACGCGCGAGCTCGCCCGCGAGAAGCTTGTCGCGGTCGTCGCCGCCACACACCCCCTCGCCGGTCGGAGCAAGGTCAGTCTGCGCCGCCTGGCCGAGTCCCCGTTCGCCGACTTCCCGGCCGGCTCCCAGGGCCGCGTGCAGAGCGACCTGGCCTTCGAGGCGGCGGAACTGGACCGAGAGGTCGCCTACGAGCTGATGTCGGCGGAACTGATGCTGCGCATCGTCAGCCGCGGCCTCGCCGTCGCCCTCCTGCCCGCACCCATCGCGCACACCCATCCCGATGTCCGCGTCCTGTCCGTCATCGACGGCCCTCGACGCGTGGAATACGTGGCCTGGAGCCGGTTCAACCCCGCCCCCGCAACCAGAGCGTTCCTCGACGCCCTGCCCTGAGCCCGCTTCAGGAGGCGGGCACCAGAAGGCCGCCGAGCGCGTTGCACGCGGACACGATCCGCTGCAGGTCCCGGCGCCCGAGGTGACCGCCGATATGCAGGGCCAAGGTCTCCTCCGCGGCCCGCTCGGTCGCCGGCAGCGTGATGTCCCGCCGGTATCCGGGCAGCCGGTGCACGGGAGTTTTCACCGGCACGGAACAGCGCACGCCCTTGGCGCGTACGGCGCGGGCGAACGCGTCGCGGTCCGGCCGACCGTTCCCGGGCACGCGCACCACGTACCGCTCGTACGTGTGCCCCGCGCTGTCCAGCGGGGTACGCACACCCCTGAGCCGTGCCGACAGATAGGCCGCGTGCGCCCTCCGGCGGACGTCATCCGCGGGGTCGGCCCCGCCGTCCTCATCGGCCTCCTGCAGCACCAGCAGCCCCATGCGGCTCCCGGCCTCCTCTACCTGCCGCAGTCCTGCCGATCCGCCGAAGCGCCGCACGGCTACGATGGCGGCGCTGCTCGGCCCCATGACCGCGGCAACGGCCTCACTGTCCAGGCAGTACGTATCGGGGTCGATGTCCGCGAACACCGGCAGTCCGCCGACGGACACCACCGCCTCAGTGATCCCGACATTGCCGTAGGCAGGCACGATCACTTCGTCGCCGAGTCCGATACCAGCGGCCCTGAGCCTTGCGACTGTCCCCATGCCGCGGATGCTCCCGGGACAACATGAACGGCAGGTGACGCAAAACAAAAAGACGCTGGTCCCCGAACCGAAGTTCGGGGACCAGCGTCTTTATCAAATTTAGTTCGGCGGCGTCCTACTCTCCCACAGGGTCCCCCCTGCAGTACCATCGGCGCTGTGAGGCTTAGCTTCCGGGTTCGGAATGTAACCGGGCGTTTCCCTCACGCTATGACCACCGAAACACTATGAAACTCTCAACCGCACCACGCTCTGTGACAAACGTGGGGTTGTTCGTGGTTTCAGAACCAACACAGTGGACGCGAGCAACTGAGGACAAGCCCTCGGCCTATTAGTACCGGTCAGCTCCACCCCTCACAGGGCTTCCACATCCGGCCTATCAACCCAGTCGTCTACTGGGAGCCTTAACCAATCAAGTTGGTGGGAATACTCATCTCGAAGCAGGCTTCCCGCTTAGATGCTTTCAGCGGTTATCCCTCCCGAACGTAGCCAACCAGCCATGCACCTGGCGGTACAACTGGCACACCAGAGGTTCGTCCGTCCCGGTCCTCTCGTACTAGGGACAGCCCTTCTCAATATTCCTACGCGCACAGAGGATAGGGACCGAACTGTCTCACGACGTTCTAAACCCAGCTCGCGTACCGCTTTAATGGGCGAACAGCCCAACCCTTGGGACCGACTCCAGCCCCAGGATGCGACGAGCCGACATCGAGGTGCCAAACCATCCCGTCGATATGGACTCTTGGGGAAGATCAGCCTGTTATCCCCGGGGTACCTTTTATCCGTTGAGCGACGGCGCTTCCACAAGCCACCGCCGGATCACTAGTCCCGACTTTCGTCCCTGCTCGACCCGTCGGTCTCACAGTCAAGCTCCCTTGTGCACTTACACTCAACACCTGATTGCCAACCAGGCTGAGGGAACCTTTGGGCGCCTCCGTTACCCTTTGGGAGGCAACCGCCCCAGTTAAACTACCCATCAGACACTGTCCCTGATCCGGATCACGGACCGAGGTTAGACATCCAGCACGACCAGACTGGTATTTCAACGACGACTC